>CAZOLK010000349.1:0-5356 GCA_964580325.1 uncultured Verrucomicrobiota bacterium
AAGAGCGAGGACGAAGAAGCGCTGGTGGCCATGGAAGAGAAGTACCACGGTCGATTCACGTTTGTCGCCGATCACAGCAAGCATATTGAAGAATTCTGGATCACCAATGCCGAAACCGGCGATAAGCTTTACTCGAGTTTCGATCATCACGCCTGATGGCGGGTAAAGGAGAAGGCCCATGCCTTCAGAAAAAAGCGAAGAAAAAGCATCGCAGTCCGCCGCGCGTACAGCACGCGAACACGCCATCAAGCGTTTTATCGGCCAGTTCGCCCTGCAGCTCGAGATGATTCTGAATGGCCGCATTCCCTATGGCTATCCCTCGCCGGATTTTATCCTGCGCACCCTTGACCGGCGTCAATATGACCCTGAAATACGCCGGACCATACGTACTATCCTGCCGTTGCTCAAAGAGGAAGTGCGTTATTTGGAAGCAGAAGAAACGGTGCAACGCCTAGCCCATAACCGTGAAGAAAGGCGGCGAAAAATGCAGGTGCTCTGGCCGGCTGACGAACATCGCCCCACAACCAGCAACGACTTGGACGCACAAGGATCAAACCATGCTTGAACATCTACGTGTGAGAAACCTGGCCCTGGCTGAAAACATCGCTGTTCGGATGGAACCGGGGCTGAACATCATTAGCGGCGAAACAGGCGCCGGAAAATCCATTCTCATGGGCGCCCTGAGCCTGCTGGTGGGCGAACGCGCCGACAAGTCCATGATCCGCACCGGCGAGAAGCAATGCAGCGCCGAAGCTGTTTTCATGTTGCGTAACGCCGCGAGGATCAACGCGATCCTGGAAGAAAACGGCCTGGATCCGTGCGAAGAGAACCAGCTCATCATCCGCCGCGTCATCAAAGCGAGTGGATCCTCACAAACCCTGGTCAACGACGGCCCGGTCACGTTGCAGACCCTGCGCCGGATCGGAGACGAGTTGGTGGATATGCACGGCCCGCACGAACACCAGTCGCTCTTAAAACAGGACGTGCAGTTGGGCCTGCTGGACGCGTTCGGTCGACTCGATGACGCACGCCTCGCATTTGAAGAACGCTATCGCGGAAAACGGGTACTGGAAAACCGGCGGCGTGAACTGGCGATGGATGACGAAGACATCGCCGACAAAATCGACCGGCTATCCTTCCGCATCCGTGAAATCGAAGAAGCGGCCATTGAAGAGGACGAAGAGGAAAAAGTGCTGGATGAACACAAAATCGCCGGCAACGCGCATCGTATCCTGGAACTGGCCGGAGCCGTGACCCAGCTCCTCACCGAAGGCGAAACACCCATGTTCGACCAGCTCGCGACTACCCAGTCGCAACTTGAGGAACTGGCGCGGCTGATCCCGGCCGCCGAATCCTGGAGCGAGGAAATGATCACGATCGTGACCCAATTGCAGGAACTTAGCGCCGCTATCCAGGGCGAAATCGACATGATCGATATGGATCCCAGCCGGCTGGAGTGGCTGGATCAGCGGCTGGCCGTATTCCAGAAGCTCAAACGCAAATACGGCGGCAGCATGGCGAGTGTACTGGAAACCCTGGAAACGTCCAAAGCCGCCTTGCACGACTTGACTACGCGCAAAGAGCGCCTGGTCGAAATCGACCGCGAAATCGAGGTTCAGGACAAAACCATGCGGCAGCAAGGTCGCGAGCTGAACAAAAAACGGCGTCAAACGGCCACAAAAATGGCGCGCGCCGTGACCGAGGAACTCAAAGCCCTGGGCTTTCCCCATGGCTCCTTCAGCGTGGACATCTACGACGTTGAACCTTCGAGCAGCGGTATGGATGAGGTGGACTTCGGATTCGCGCCCAACATGGGCGAGACCATGCGGCCCCTACGCAACATCGCCTCCAGCGGCGAGATCTCGCGGGTCATGCTGGCAGTCAAAGCGGTGCTGGCCGCCTGCGATCGCATCCCGATCCTGGTATTTGACGAGATCGACGCCAACCTGGGCGGTGAAATGGGCCATGCCGTAGGGGCCAAACTGGTCGGCGTAGCCGCCAATCATCAGGTGATCTGCATCACCCACCTGCCCCAGGTCGCGGTGCACGGGTTCTGCCATTACGCTGTATCCAAGCATGTCAAGGACGGTCGGACGTTTTCACGGGTAGATCTGCTGGACAACGAACGCCGCGTCGAAGAAATAGCCCGTATGCTGGGCGGCGGCGAACGCAGCGCCGTGTCCATGGACCATGCCCGCGAAATGCTGCGGCAGGCAGGTCATTAGGCATTGGTTTGAACATCCTCACCACTCCAAGGTCAAACAAATACTTTGCAACACAAAGCTTTTGTCACTATGGAGTATGGCCATGTGGATTAAACTTATTTCACCGCGCAGTACGCAACGACCGTTGGATACGGCCTGGAAGACACGGATGTCGCCGCCCCTGGCACTGTTGGTATTGGGCGCACTGACCCCGCGCAGGCACCAGGTGACTGTGGAAGATGAAAATGTCATGCGCCTGCGCTTGCGCGACCGGCCTGACCTGGTGGGCATTACGGTCAAGGTCGATACTGCGGACCGCGCGTTTACCCTTGCCGCGCACTATCACGCACGCGGCATCCCCGTCGTGCTCGGCGGCATCCACGTCTCGGCCTGTCCCGAAGCCTGCCAACCCCATGCCGATGCCCTGGTCGTCGGCGAAGCCGAAGCGGTCTGGCCGAGCCTGCTGGAGGATGCCGAAAACGGTCGGTTGCAACCACGCTACAGCCGGCCTGTGGCCATCGAAGAGGTGCCTGTGCCGCGCTGGGACCTGCTCGATCATAGCCGATACATGTTCACCAACACCATCCGCATCGGTCGCGGCTGCCCATGGCGCTGCGATTTCTGCTACAACAGCGCTCCAGGCATCGAGGCCCGCTACAGAGTCAAAAGCCTGGCCATGGTCCTGCGCGAAATCGAATCGCTGGGCACGGACCACGTCATGTTCATCGACGACAATTTCATCGGCGACAAAATGTTTGTGCGCAAGCTGCTTCCTGAACTGGAGCGACTGGGCATCGTCTGGCACACTGCGGTTTCAGCGGATATCGGTCAGCACGAAGACCTGCTCGACGGCATGGCCGTGGCCGGCTGCAAGAGCCTGTTTATCGGATTCGAGACCATCAATCCCGACAACCTGCGCGGCTGCAGCAAGGTTCAGAACCGGATCCACCAGTATGACCACACCATCGACTGCATCCACGAACGCGGCATCATGGTCAACGCCAGCCTGGTATTCGGGTTTGACGCGGACCGTGAGGACATTTTTTCGCGTACCTTGGACTGGCTTGTGCAACGCCGTATCGCCACCATGACCGCACACATCCTGACCCCTTACCCCGGCACGGTCTGGCATCGTCGGCTGGAACAGCAAAACCGCATCCTGGACCGCGACCTGACCCATTACAACACAGCCCACGTGGTATTCAAGCCAGCCGGCATGAGCGCCGCGGCATTGCGCCGCGGCTATCTCTGGATCTACCGCCAGTTCTACAGTTGGCCCAACCTACTGCGCCGTTTGCCCCTACAAACCTGCCAGCGCACGGCCTTCCTGCAATTCAACTTGCTCTACCGCAAATACGGCTACATCACCCAGATCATAGGCCGAATAGTCGGCATGCGACGCTTATCCGACCTGGCACGGCGCCTAGCCTATCCCTCGCGGTACAGGATCAAAGCCCACTACAGTTCAACCTCATCCACAAGCATCCGCCATACCTGATGCGTGACGCGTGTCAATTTGGATTTCAGATTGCCACTCGACACCCCACTCTCGACACCCCACACCATCCATGTTATTTTTCTGCCGCAAACGTCAATACCGAATACTGAAACCTGAAAAAACGACGAATCAGAAAGGAATGCACCATGCGCACTAAAATTGCCGTTATCGGCGCCGGCTTTGTGGGATCGACCGCGGCTCAACGAATTGTTGAAAAGGACCTGGGCGATGTCGTCCTGGTCGATATCCTGGAAGGCGTACCCCAGGGCAAAGCCCTCGATATACGCCAGTCCGCCGCGGTTGAGGGATTCAGCGCTTCCATAACCGGGACCAACGATTACACGGCCATCCAGGGCGCCGAGGTCGTGGTGGTCACGGCCGGCGTGGCGCGCAAACCGGGCATGTCGCGCGAAGATCTGGCTAAAATCAATGCGGGTATCATCGCCGATATCTCTGCCAAAATCAAAGAAAACGCGCCCGACGCCTATGTTATCATGGTTACCAACCCGCTCGATATCGTAACCTATGTGGCTTGGAAAGTCACCGGGTTCCCTGCCAACCGCGTCTTCGGCATGGCCGGCGTGCTGGATACGTCGCGCTATAAAGCCTTTCTGGCCATGGAACTGGGCATCAACGTAGCCGACATCCAGGCCATGATCCTGGGCGGGCACGGCGACGCCATGGTGCCGCTGGTCGACTACACCACCGTGGCCGGCATTCCGATGCGCAAGCTGCTGGCCGACGACGTGCTGGCCGGTATTGTCCAACGCACGCGCAAGGGCGGCGGCGAGATCGTCGGCCTGCTAAAAACCGGCTCCGCCTATTACGCGCCGTCCGCATCCGCGGTACAGATGGTAGAAGCCGTGCTCAAAGACAGCAAGCGCTTGCTCCCAGCCGCCGCTTACCTGGACGGTCAATACGGCTTGAACGACCTCTACGTCGGCGTGCCCGTGGTCATCGGCAAGGACGGCGTGGAAAAGATCATTGAACTGGAACTGGTTGACGCGGACCGCGAGGCGTTGACCGCCTCAGCCGTCATCATCCGCGAAAACCTGGTCAAACTCGGGTATCGTTCATGAACATGCTGAACCGGGACGCGCTTATCGACGCCGTGCGCAAGCTGTGCGTCGAAGCCAATGTAACGCTGAACAGCGACCTGCTGCAAGCCTACGACCACGCCCTGGCCGCGGAAACCCACCCAGCCGGCCGCGAGGTGTTGCGCCAGATCAGGCGCAACGCCGAGATCGCGGCCAAAAACGGGATGCCCGTTTGCCAGGATACCGGGTTTGCCGTGTTTTTCATCGACCTGGGCCGCGAGGTGCGGTTGGTTTTCGACCTGCAGGAGGCGATCGACGAAGGCGTGCGCCAGGGGTATCGCGAAGGTTTGTTGCGCAAGTCGATCCTCAACGACCCGTTGAAGCGGGTCAACACCGGCGACAACACACCGGCCGTCGTGCACCTGCGCCTGACAGCCGGTGACCGGCTGCGCATCCGCTTCGCGCCCAAGGGCGGCGGCGCCGAAAATATGTCGGCGCTGCGCATGCTGGCGCCATCTGACGGCGTGGACGGCGCCCGCCGGTTCGTGCTGGAAACCGTGGAACGAGCCGGCGCCAATGCCTGCCCGCCCATGGTCGTGGGCGTGGGCCTGGGCGGC
>CAZOLK010000350.1:0-5353 GCA_964580325.1 uncultured Verrucomicrobiota bacterium
TGGCGCGGATCAACGTCTACGCCTGCGGCCGCGGTATCGCGACCAAAACCGACGCGCAGTTAAAAGCGCTGCGCGCGCTCAAGTTCAACATACTCTACATGGGCTTGGAAAGCGGCGATGATGAGGTGCTGCGCACCATGCGTAAAGGTGAAACCGTGGATGGCATGATCCAGGCCGCGCAACGGGCGAGCGCACAGGGGCTCAAGATGTCGGTCATGGTCTTGCTCGGTCTGGGTGGCCGGCGCAGAAGCGCGGAACATGCCGTGCGCACAGCCGAGGCGCTGAACCGGATGCAGCCGCGACTGCTTTCCGCGTTGCGCGTAGTGCCGGTGCCGGGCACGCCTTTATTTGAGGATATCGCTGCCGGCTGTTTCGAGGAACTGACCGAATACGAGGCGGTGGTGGAGTTGAAGCTGCTGTTGGAGCATACGGCGCTGGAGAGCACCGTGTTCCGGGCCAACCACAGTTCCAATATCGTGCCGCTGGAAGGCCGGCTGCCGCACGACCGGCAGGCTCTGCTGGATGCGTTGAGCCGGGTGATGGACAGCGGCGCCCTGGATCGGAGCCAACCGCCGCCTGTGCCGTTCGGCTATATATTATAGGAAAGAACCATGAAGCAAACCGAAACCAAACAAGCGCTCAAGCAGCAGGAACGCAAAGTGCTCAAGCGTCAGCGTACCCTGACCTGGATCGCGACCGTGATCGTTGCCATGGTGCTGGCTGCTCTTGGTATACGTTATTCGGCGCCCGCGCCGCCGGCCCGGATTGTACTGGCCACGGGTTATCGTGAAGGCGCCTATTACACATTCGGGCACCGCTATGCCGAGATGCTGCGCGAATCCGGATTGCACGTAACCGTACGCGAAACTGGCGGTTCGCTGAACAATGTCAACCTGCTGCTCAGTGGCGAGGCGGATGTGGCTTTTGTCCAGGGCGGTGTGTTGCCGGCGGCCGAAATGCCGGTGCGCGAGACGCTCGGTCTGTCGCCGACCGCTTTTTCGACCCAGACCGGCCACCCGTGGGGCAAGACCGTGGGCGAGCGGTTGGCGGTTATTGCCAGCGTCTACTACGAACCGCTGTGGGTCTTTTATCGCGGCGCGGAGATTGATCTGCTCAGCAAGCTCAAGGGCAGGCGCATCAGCGTGGGCGGCGAAGGCAGCGGTACGCTGGCGCTGTCCAGCGCCCTGCTGCAACGCAACGGAGTGAACCGGACCAATTCGACTTTTATCATGAACAGCACGGCCGACGCCATAACCGGCCTGCTGAAAGGCGTGGTCGACGCGGCCATGTTCGTCACCACCTGTCGCAGCGAAATTGTGCGCACGTTGATCGGCGCGCCCGACATCCGCTTGATGAATTTTCGCCGTCACCTGGCCTACCTTTCAGCGGAACCGTACCTGGGCCGGGTGGACCTGGCCGAAGGCGAACTGGACTTGGCACGTAACTTGCCGGCGCGCAACGTATCGCTGCTTGCGCCGACCGCCATGCTGGCCTGCCGCGCCGACCTGCATCCGACCGTGGTCTACAAAATGCTGATGACCGCCAGGAAAATCCATGGCAGCGGCAACCTGCTGCACGAAAAAGGACAGTTCCCGACCGACCAGTACGCTGACCTGCCGCTGCATTCGGCTGCGCAGACGTTTTTCACCAAAGGTATGCCGGACATGATGCGCATCCTGCCGTTCTGGTTGGTGCGCCTGATCGCCAAGGCCAAGTTTCTGCTGTTGCCGCTGGTAACGCTGATGATTCCGTTTTTCAAGGTAGGCGGTCTACTCTGGCGCGTGCGCATCATCTGGTTGATCCGCCGCCACTACGATGTACTGCGTGAAATCGAAGACGATTACGAAGATGTGGACGACGCACCTTCATTGATGGAAGCGCTGGAAAAGCTGGAGAACCTGAAGAACGAGATGGCCAAATCGTCGCGTGGCGTGCCGGCCTCATACCGTGACAGAATCTATCACTGGCGCCTGCACATTGCCATGATCCGCGACGAGTTTCGTGAGCGATTGGCAGAAGCCGGAGGGAATGAATGAACTGCGAAGAAATGGAGAACATGTTGCGCCAGACGCTGGACGACATTCGTTTGTCGCGCGGCGAGAAAAAGGCGTTGAGGCAGGTGCTGGAAGATGAGGCGCTTGGGATAGAGGAGCGGGCCTGGATCCGCTCCCGCGCGTTTGAAATGGCTGGCGAGTTGTTCCGCCGACGCCAGGATGTGCAAGTGCTCGAGTGGCTAGAGCAGATTGTCAAGCTGTTGGATCGCCCTGTTGATGAAGCTGCGCGGGCGGCGCCCTATGCCGAAGCCTGTTTCACGCCCGGCCGCCAGGCGGTGGATCGCATTGCCGCGCTGTTCCGTACCGCGCAATGTTCGGTTGATGTCTGTGTCTTCACCATCACCGACAACCGCATTGCCGACGCCATGCTCGAGGCTTTCCGCTGCGGCGTGGCCCTGCGGGTGATCACGGACGACGATAAAGCCAATGACCTGGGCAGCGATGTGGCGCGCCTGGCGGATGCTGGCGTTCCGGTCAGGACCGACCGGTCGAGCGCACATATGCACCATAAGTTCGCGCTCTTCGATGCGCATGTTTTGCAGATGGGTAGTTACAATTGGACACGCGGCGCCGCGGAGGAGAATTGCGAAAATTTCATCGTCATCGAGCATCCGCACCTTATCGATATGTACAGCCGGGTTTTTGAGGAGTTGTGGTTGCGGTTCGGTTAGCGAAGCTTCGATCACGTCATTGATCAAGGACGACTTTGACGCGATAGGTGCAGACGGTTGAGTTGCCCTGGTCGTTCAGGGTCATGTTGCCGTCTGCTTCACCCGTTATATTGGTCTGGCCGGTCACCTGGAACCAGGCGCCGGTGCTCAGTGAGGTGCAGACCTCCAGGCAATAGGATCGCGAGTTGGTGCAGCCGAAACTGACCTGACATCCGCTGGCGTTCAGGATGGTGTGGATGCGCAGCCGGGAGGCGCTGTTGGTCGGATTGGTGTCGGCAATGTATTCGTCCCAGTCACTCACGCCGTCCCTGTCGCAGTCGTTGGTCGGTGAGTTGAACAGGCTGCCGTCGCCATAGCGGTCCTCCCATTCGTCAGGAAAGCCATCGCGGTCCAGGTCTTTGCCTAGCTCGCACCAGAGCTTCCAGGCGGCGTAGGCCTTCATGTTGGCGTTCAGGGGCTGGCTGTGCGCGGCGCCGCAATTGTACCAGTCCACGTCCTGGGTATGGCTGTTCTGCCATTCGGTGGCCCAGTTGCCGAGGAGCGCACCGCCGTTGGTGGCGTAGTAGTTGCAGTTGTCATGGACAAACGAGAAATAGTCGCCGTCCGGGTTATAATGTTCGATGTCGTTGAAATCGAAGAGCACCTTGTCATTGACGCGGCAATAGTGTCTGATCGCTTCACAGGCAGCCTTGTTGTTCGCATCGTCGTCGATTTCGGCATGGCCGGTCATATAGACGAAAACCACGTCAGGATAGGATGTTTCCAGGCTGCTCATGGGAATCAGGTATTGGTTGCTCAGGGTGCCGTTGGCATATTTGTCGTCCATCTGACCGCACCACGACCAGATGATCACATTGACATCGGCATGAGACGGATCGTCGAGGTATTCGATGGTCTCGTTATACCAGTTCGGCCAGTAGCCGCAGTCGCTTTCCAGCCAGCCCGAGCTGTATCCAGCGCCATCTTCCAGGTCCAGCGCGCCGCCCGTGCCACCGTTGTTAAAGGCAAAAATATTGGTTGGCAGCGTAAGCCCGAGCCCGCCATTGTCAGCAAAGCCGACTAGGCCGCTCATTCCGTCGATGAGCTGGCTGCCGTGGGATGTGTGACCATAACCGATGTGCAATACCGATTTGGCCCGGTTGATCTCGGCCTCGCTCACTTGCGTAATGTCGAGATCGTTGTGATCGATAATCAAAGGATCGGCCATGCTCAGGCTACGCAAAAAAAGGGTAAGCAAAATCGTCAACAATGCAATCCATTTCATCCATTTCATCCTATCTTCTCCTTAAAAATAAAGCAAAATCGTCAACAATGCAATCCATTTCATTCTATCTACTTTTTAGAAATTCATACAAACGAGCATAACGTTTTCTGGTGGGGGTGGCAAGGAAAATGTGAGGGGGAGTCGAGTATGGCGACCTGATTTCGGATTCCAGTCGGCGCCCAACACTTCCCACTCGCCACTCGCCGGCGAATGTGGCTTATTCCAGCGTTGCCGGCAAGGTTTCTACATACGCCTTAGCCGCCGTTGCCTCCGTTTTTGTGCTGCCAGCGGTTTTTGCGTTTTTTCTTGCACGGCGTATGATCAACAGCCAGAAAAATGTTCGCCCCGCCCACGATGGGGTCAAGGTCCTTGACCAACGCCTCGTCAGGTTGAACGGAATAGCGGTTGCCTGTGTTGACCAGCACGCTCCGTCCGTCGGCAAAGCTCATGCAGAACGTCAGTTGCGTCTCGCCGTGGCGTTTGAGCAACACGTTTTTGAGACGTTCCAGCAATGGATCCTCCAGCTTGTCGCCATCGATCCGCAGGCTGACGCGCTTGGTGAACATGGTTGGGACATTGCGTAAGGGGTAGCATTCCTGGGCTTTGATGCGCGGTGGTGATTCCTGTGGATCGATTTCGCCGCAACACATGATCGGTTCGCCCTCCTTTAAATAAACGCCGTATTCCTGGAACGCGTCGGGAAATACGACTACTTCCATGACGCCGTCGAGTTGATCGAGCTGAAACACGGCCATGGCGTTTTTGTCTTTGGTGTATTTCTTCTGAAAACCGGAGATCATGCCGCCGATACGGGTCATGGATCCGGGTTCGATGTTCACCAGGTTGGTCGGGTCCGCCAGGTTATAGGTGTCCAGGATCCAGGTGAATTCCTTGAGTGGGTGGCCCGAGATGTAAAAGCCGAGGAGCTGTTTCTCGTTGCGCAGCACTTCGTCCTTGGGCCATTCTTCGCAATCCGGCAGGATCGCGTCCGAGGCGTCCTGTTCCGATTCGTCGCCCATCAAGTCAAACAGCGATGTCTGTCCGGACTGCTTTTCCTTCTGGATCGAGGCGGCTCGGCTCATGGCCATGTCCAGGCCGTCGAATAGGCGCCGGCGCGGGAGTTGGGTAAAATCGAACGCGCCGCAGCGGATCAGGCTTTCCAGCACTTTTTTGTTGACTACGCGTGAATCGAGCCGCAGACATAGGTCAACCAATCCTTCGTAATTCCCGTTCTCCTCGCGCTCGCTGATGATGGCCGCCACAGCGCCGCCGCCTACGTTTTTGACGCCGGCCATGCCGAAGCGGATCGAATCGCCGTCAGGCGTGAAACGGAAGCCGCTTTTGTTCACGTCCGGCGGCAGCAC
>CAZOLK010000351.1:0-5349 GCA_964580325.1 uncultured Verrucomicrobiota bacterium
TGCGGAGTGCGGATTGATGGGGATGGGGGATTGGGGATTTCGGAATGTGGGTTGTGATTTTGGCTTTCGGAAAGATTTCGCTTAAACATGACGGGGGGTGTCTCGGCCCGGATTTCGAAAGGTTTTGTGTTAGTCGTTTCCATGGAATAGGTTGGTTCGGATTTCGGATTTCGGATTTCGGAATTTGGATTGTTTTGGATATGAGATTTGCAATCCGCAATCCGCAGCGAGTTGTTCCACGGGTTTGAGCCCGAGCATGAACCGGGCGCCGTCCTGGCCCTGGCCGTCCCACAGCAACCGGTAGCGGAACTGCTGCCCGAATTTGCCGTGAAAGGCCGCGATGTATTCCAACTCCACCAACTGGCCGATATATTGGTTGACCTGGTAGTTGCTCCATTTGGTGTACTCCCTGATGTCGCGTCTTGTGAAGTCGATGGCCCTGGGCTCGAGCTTGTAGGCCGTGGCTTTTTCCATGACCATTTTTTCGATTAAAAGAAGAAGATTGTAGGCCGGCCCGCTCAACTCGCCCAGGGAGCGACCGAGTAGGGCCAGGGCCAGGTCGTTGGCCAGGGCAATGTCTTCCAGGGCCACTTCGATGTACTCGATTTTGCGGCCCTCGATGGTGAGCCGGTGCACGGTCTTGCTCATCTGGCGGGTGAACGCGACCGCTTCGATAAGGGACAGGTACTTGGGATGGTCGCGCCTGGTCATTAAATATTCGTCGGTGAAGCTGAGCAGTTCGCCGTAAGGGTTGACCACTTGCAGCGGCCGCAACTGGCGTTGGAATGCGTGGTGTTTGCGCGCCACGATCTCAGTCCACATTTTCCTGCGCAACCCGTCCATGGTCCCGGCCGCACGCTGGGCCGCGATGATGGCGCGGGTATGGTCGCGGCTCTCGTCCACGCTGGTGATCAGGAAGCGCGACTGGGTTTCCGGGTCGAGGTTGGGATCGGTGGTGGCCTCGATCACGGCGCTCGGGCCGTTGGTGCGCTTGCGCACCGCGATCAGTCGGCCGGTCAGTGGGTCAGGCTCCGCGGTCTCGCTGACCAGGAACCCGTTGCTGATCAGCGACCGGATCGCGTAGGCTGCTTCGCGCGCGCCCGCCACTTCCTCGATGGACAGCAGCTTATGGCGCAGTTCGTTTTCGGCCATGTGGAAGAGCGCTTTCTCGCTGAGCTGGGTCAACTCGATGCGCTGTTCTTCGGGGCAGAGCCTTGCCATGGTGCGCTGGAGCGCGGTCTTACCCGCGCCGCTGCCGGACACGATGAGCATGGCCAGCGGTTTGGGAATGAGCCGGTTGGTCATGGTCAGGTAGCCGGCCAGCACATTGGGTCGCTCGCCGATAAACCCGCACTTGGCCACGTCCTCGCAGACGCGGTCGAACAGGTCCGGGTCGCGGCCCATGGCTTCGCCGTCGTGGCGATCCTGGTCCGTGATGGTCACGGCAGCCGGTTGTTCGCGCTCGGATTGGTCGCGGCGGCGCCGCTCTTCGCACAGTTGCATGATCCGGTTGACGTCCACGGTGATGGTCTCGCGCGGCTCGCGATAGAGCGCGGCCACGTCGGTCACGAAGCTTTTGCGGGCGCGCGCGCTGTACAGGTCGAAGGAGTTGATCTCGAAGAAATGGGCGTTGGACGTGACCGCCTTGATGGTGGCGCGCAAGCTGCCCTTGCGCCCGTTGCGCACGGGTTCGAGCGCGAAGATCTCGTAGGTGCGCGCACCGAACGCGACGCTGAACCCGTTCTCGATCTCGCGCGTTTGCAGTTCTCTTGGTGGTGTGTTTTTAGGGACAGGTCCATTATCGGCTGGGCCTTGCTCTTCTTTTCTATTAACGGAACAGTTAACAGTAAAAGAGGGCGCGCGCGCGAACGTGTTTTCAGTATAGGGTCGCGCGTGATCGACCAGGGCCTTGAAGTCGGCGGGTGTATGACCGTCAGCGAAGAAGCTGTTGACGTCGTGGCCTTCGGGCAACTCGACTTCGCGGACTTCAATGCCGGCTTTGACCAGGCGCGGGGCCAGGCTGGCCGCGCCTTCGCGACCGGAGCGGTCGGCGTCGAAGACCAGGGTTACGCGTTGGATCAGGTGGCGCTGGAACAGTGCGAGATGGTCCTCGGTCAGGCCGCGACAGCCGTAGGTGGCGGTGACGTTGTGGAACCCGTGCTGCCAGAGCGTGGCCGCGTCGATGATGCACTCGGTTAAAAGCGCGTCGCCGTTGGCCGTGCGCAGACCGGCCTGGTTCCAGACGCGGTGCGGACCGCGCAGGTACAGGTGCTTGACGGGTCCGTCGGCGATCTTGCGACCGTAGATCTCGCCCACGGCGCCGTGCTGGGTGAAGACCGGAAACACGACGCAATCGCGGAAGTGCTCCTGGCCGCGGCCATCGACCAGGCCGAGTGTGGCCAGGTCGGTCAACGACTCGTCGTCGGGCGGCAGTGCATCGAGCAGCGCGCCGTTGACCAGGCCGACCCGGAACGCGTCGAACAGGGCCGGGTCGCGCAACCCGCGCGATTCAAGGTACAGCCGGCCTTCGGGGCAGCGCTGGAAGTTCCTGGCTGAAAACGCGACGAACTTTTCGAGCAGCTTTTGCTGGGCCGGTGTGCGTTCGGGTTCGGGGACGCTCTTTTTAGGGACAGGCTTATTATCGTGTGCCGTGGTTGCGGTGGTTGGGGCCGTGACGGCGCCGGGCGTGCCGGGCGACAGCTCGGCGCGATCGGCGAGTTTAGCGATGGCTTCGGCCTTGCCCACGTTTTCCTGGTGCATGACAAAGTCGATGCAGGACCCGCCCTTGCCGCAGCCGAAGCAGTGCCAGGCGTGCTTGGCCGGGGTGATGACCAGGCTGGGTTTGTCGTCGCCGACATGGAAAGGGCAGAGGATGGCCCATGAGTCCTTGCCATGGCGTACGGGGCCGTAGCCATAGAAGCGGACCAGGTGAAGCATGTCGACGGATGACTTGAGTTCGTCCAGGTCGTAGAAGACGGGCTCGGGATTGGGCGCGTTCATGGGCGGTCCTCCTGACTCGGGGTTTGGTCGTGGCTGGTCGGGGCTTGGTCGAGATGGTGGCTGATGAGCAGGCGCACGACATGGGCCATGCTGAGGCGATGGGTCAAGCTGTACTGCTTGAGCGCCCGGTGCAGGTTGGGCGGAAGGTATACGCGGAGTTGGCCGCGTGACGGCTGGGTGCAGGCATGGTTCCGAGTCATCGGATCTCCTTTGCTTAGGTGGCGTGTGGTTTGGTGGCGTGTGGTTTGGTGGCTTGTGATGGGGCGGAGTTCAGGCTGGTGAAGGCGGATTGAGCCTGATGATGATTTTATCGCCCTGGCGGTAAAAGGGGAGTCGGGGTCTGGTGGGTGGCTTGGGTTCGATGAGCCTAATGACGATTGGTTGGCGTTGTTTGGTGGGCGTGGTTGGGTTGCGCTTCTCTTGCTCTGTCATGTGTGGCATCTTGCGTTCCTTTCTTCGTTTTGTTTGGTGCACGCTCCGGAAGTGGGGCGGGCTTTTTGATTGGAACCGCTGCCCGTGATGAGGTATGTTTCTTTTACCACAACACGGGTTTTGGTTCCCGTGTTTCCTTGGGCGGGGCGACAGCAGATCGGCCAAGATACGCGCTGTCGTTCCAGGCCCTCCGCAATTGTCAACTTCAATAAGCAAAAATTTGCATTATTCAATTGCACCTCTTGAATAGCAAAAAACATGCTAAATCAAAAGCTAATTTATGATTTATTTTTAACGGATATCATAAAGCGAGAGTACTATGATGGGTATGGCAGGAAGACCAACAACAAAAAAAGCGTCGGAAGTTGGCGAGCGGATAGCTCGTTTCAGGAAGCGGTCTGATTTATCCCAGCTACGATTAGCGAAAATGCTGGGTATACCCCAAAGGACGCTTTCGTATTACGAGCGCGAAGCCGACCATGTGCCCTCAACCATGCTTGTCAAATTGAGTGAAGTGTTAGGCGTTTCGGTTCTCGATTTGCTTGGACTAGAACACGAGGAAAAAAGAAGTCGTGGTGCGCCTAGCAAGTTGCAAAAGCAATTTGAAAAAGTGAAAACCCTTCCAAAAAAAGAACAGGATTTTATAGTCCAATTTCTCGACACTTTTTTGAAAAGCAAAGGCAATGAAGCCGTGTCAGATTGAGCACTCCCCAAGCTTGCTTTAACCCGCCCTCTCTCATGTCCGGTGTTGGAAGGAGTTTGTTCATTAATCGTGAAAGAGTGCTTTTCCATGCCGATGGGCAATGGCGTCGCTGACGGTGATACCTCCTTTCCACTTTCCTGATGATTCTTGATATCGAAATTGGATCTTCTCAAGTCGTTTTCCAAGCCGTTCGCGTATTCTGCCAAAGCGCTGATTGACATGTGTGCTGCTAACGTGACCCAGGCAATAGGTATAGGTAGCCATTGGAAAAAGCATGGCTGAGCAAAGTAAATCGGCAACCTGTATGCCAGCATGGTTGTCGCTGTGTCCGAATACGGGCATTTCCAGAATCCGGTCGTATTCGTCTCCGCCGATTCTGAATTTGCGCGTGAAGATGGAGTGTGCGACCTGAACGTTTTTGACCTTGTTGCGGCTGTCGGCAATCATGATGCCCTGATCCTGTTTTTCAGTCAGGAACTGCTGGAAATAGTTGCATATGGATTGTACGGAAAAAGTGTAGGTCGCAATACCGTTAAAAGGCATGCCAATGCCTTTAATCCATATTCTGCCCATAGTTTTTGCATCATGCTGCTCGATGAGTTCAAGAATGCGTTCCATGAAACCGATGGCATGACGGGAAGCGTTGCGGTTTCCGGAGCGTACATCTCGTCTGAGGTTTGCGCCTTTGATCTCGGTTAAAATCCAGTCCAGATGAAGTGTGGATGGTTGAAGGTTTGGGAAGTGTTGTTTCTTAAGGTCGAGGAACTGTTGTGTGAATGGATGTAGATGTTTATCCTCGATAGCAAGTCCTGTGATGACGAGAACAGGTTGTATTTCTGACGAGGCGTTTGGTAAGACACCAGTGCATCCTGATTCATCCAGATAACAATAAAACATGAAGCACTCCCAAAACAACTATGGCCACCGCGAGGGTGGCCATAGGACTTGCCGCCTGACCGGAGTCAGTAATCGGCCTAAGAATATTTCTATGCAAACAATACTGCGTTACGCCCCAGCGTCAATAGCAAAACGCTCTCTTTTTTCGTTGTTAATAAATAAGAAGCTATTGGCCCACCCCCCCGCTTCGCGGTCCCCCTCCCGTTTTTCTTTTAGCCGCTTGAATGCTTCGCCTGGTGAATGCTTGGTCGGGGTTGCTGCTTGGCTTTGGTTGGTTGGGTTGGATGGTTTGCCTGGTTGAATGCTTGGCTTGGTCT
>CAZOLK010000352.1:0-5339 GCA_964580325.1 uncultured Verrucomicrobiota bacterium
GCCGCCAATTGCGCATCACGGAACAGCGCGATGGCACGGAAACAATCACAAGTTATTTATTTAGAGTTTATGGTAACCGACACCAGAATCGGACGGAGCTTTGTCCCAATCTTTGTTCCAATCTTTGTCGCGACAAAGCTTGCGACAAAGATTGATTGGAAGCCATCGCCCCCGTGAACGGTTACAGTTTTTGCAACGCCGCTGGATGGGATAGTCAACTCAATGATCCGAGCCGAATAAATCGACAGCCACTTCAGGCTTCTTCGCAAATCGGAGATGCTATATTCAGGGATTGTGAACATGCCCCTTGCTCCGGCGCTTGTCTTGTGCTAGGTTGGCGGTATGGGTATTGAATGCAGTATTTTGGGCAGCGGCAGCACCGGCAACAGCATCTATGTGGCCAACAGCGAGACCGCCATTTTGATCGACGCCGGGTTCAGCGGCAAAGAGACGGTTCGCCGCCTTAATATGCTTGATGTCGACATTTCACGGATTTCGGCCATCTGCCTGAGCCACGAACACAACGACCACATCAGCGGCGCTCATGTGTTAAACAAGCGCCACGGCATCCCACTCTACGCCAACAGCGGCACCATCGAAGGCGTCCAGCGTGCCTTGAAAAAGGACGGCAGCACTTGGCAGGTCTTTACCACCGGTTCGCCGTTCGCCATCGGGTCGTTGCGAATCCACCCGTTTTCCGTACCCCATGACGCCTACGACCCGGTGGGTTTCATCATCTCGTCCGGCAATGTCAAACTTGGTATTGCCACGGACCTGGGCATGGTGACTACGCTGATCCGTGAGCGCCTGCGCGGTTGCCAGGCTATCGTGCTCGAAGCCAACCACGACCTGAACCTGCTGCGCAATTCGCGGCGGCCCTGGTCACTCAAGCAACGGATCATGGGGCGCCAGGGCCACCTTTCCAACGATAAAGCGGGAGAAACCGTTGCCGAACTTGGCAACAGTGGCCTATCCCAGGTGTTCCTTACCCATCTCAGCGAGGAATGCAACCGCAAGGAGCTGGCTTATAAAACCGTCTACAACAGCATAGGCCAAACCGAACGGGAAAGGATCTGTATCGACATCGCCGATCCGGATCAAGTCAGCGAGCGCTGGGCCGCAGATTGAAAGCCCCTGCCAAAATGTATTTTTTTACGCTTGCCTTTTTCCCGCGTTTGCCTTACTCAATTTGACATGACGGAAAGAATACAATTAAAAGTCGTCAAAGGCGACATGCTGGGGTTCAAGTTTCTGATTGTTGAATCGGGCCGCTGTGTTTTCGGTCGATCGAAAAAGTGCCATGTCGCGATCAAGAATGACGACTTGATTTCCCGCATGCATTTTCTGCTCACCTACCGACCGCCCGTACTGCTGATACGTGACATTGGCAGCCTGAACGGCACGTTTGTCAACGATGTAAAAATTGGGCGCCGGCCACAGGATATGAGCCTGGGCAAGGCTTTGCGCGAAAAGATCAAGCATGCCAATAAAACGTTGCTCGACGGCGACCGGATTACGGTCGGCGGCACCATGTTTGCCGTGGAAGTGTTGAAGCCGCCATTTTGCAGCGTATGCGGCGGTTCCATGGAAAAAAACAAGCTTGTCAGAAAGGACAACATCGAAAAAGGCGAAATCGACGACGGTCCGATCACCAAAGATGAAAGCATGTCCAAAGACGACGAAAGCCCCAGCCGCGACAGCCGCTGGACCAATGATACGAACTGGTCCAATGAACCCGGCGACAGCGAATGGGCCAAACATCGACGTCACGTGTTTCAGTGGACCGACAGCGAAGACCTTATTTGTGACGAATGCTACGACCACGTAACGGATACCAATCCCACTCGACACGCCATCCAGGTAATGGAAAAGCCGCAATCGGCTTTTATGCGCAAGATTCTGTAGCGGAATTAACCGCACGCACACTGCGTCCCGTTATACATTTCACACCCTGGTGTGGAATGTATGTCCCATTCGTAGTTATACACGGCAACATGTGTCGCCGTGTATAGTTTTTTCCGCATTCGGAGAAAAAGGGCCAATGCCCTGGCACCGACCCAAACAAGTAAGGTAATCAAATATTAAAGCTGCAAGCCGAGGTCGCGCTTGAAGTGTTTGGCCAGACGGCCCTGGATCTTGTAGCTCTTCTGCTGGATGATATCGAAACAGATCATCTCGATGTCACGTTTACGCACTGTGGTTTTGGGCGCATGACGCAGAACGAGTTGCATGCCGATTTCAATCGCGTCGTTATATTCGTCGATGTCGATTTTGCCGTCGTTCAGGCAGAAACGCTCGAGAATGATATCCAGGATGCCGCGGATGTCGGATTCGAGAGCATACTGATAGCGCAGACAGGCCTCCATCAGGAACATACGGGCGGAATCCACATCCAGACCGTCGTTGACCGCACCCTGAAGAATCTCTTTTTCCTCTTTCAAGTCGATGTAAGCATCGTCGTAAGCACGTAGCTTAACGTTCTGCATGAACTTTTCCACTACTGTCGCATCAAAATCTTGCGTCGCCATATACATACCTCCGGATAATGTTTAATTTTCCATCTTGGGATTCACATCCCATTGATGTAGGTAATCTACTGTCTTTGTACCGTTTTGTCAATTCCATATTGTCAATGAAATCCTGGCGAAGCCACGCATCCCTGTCTGCCCGTGAACGAGCGCACGGGCAACCCGTCCATTTCGATGCGCCAGGCGTTCTGGCAAAGGTTGTCATCCTCGGGCGTTATCGTCAGGTCAATGCTGACCTGGGTTCCCTCTTCCACGTCAATGGCCTGACCTAGGGGAAAAACGGTTCGACCCCAATGGGTTTTGGGTGCATCCGGCGCATTGCTCAGTTCAACATCCTGGTCGAAATAGGCGTTGAACCAGGCGGCCAGCGCATTGATCCGGCCTTTGCGCTGTATATTCAGCGTGATGCTCTGTTGAAACGGGCGCATGGCTTGGGCATAGTGATAGGTACATACATCGATTTCCCAGAGCAGGGCCGGTTCGGTATACATCTCGGTATGGTCAACATGGTGTCGAGCATTGTACAACTCGTTGCTCGAAGCGTCGGCGATCAGGCTGAAATCGATGCCGTAAGGTTTCTTGATCCAGAAACTGAGCGAGCGGTCCAGGTGCTTATCCCAACCCAATCCCAGGCAGATTTCGACGCGTTCGGGCAGGAGTTTGCCGCCCGGTTTCAACCAGGCATCGCGTGCGGCCAGCACCGGCGCCAGCAGGTTCTCGTCAATACCGAATCCCCCCATCCATTCCGAGAGGATGACATCGACCTTGTCGGGCAGGCTGATGGCTTCGACATCGTTCTGAATGACCTGGATCCTGTCCTCCATGCCGTTGATTTCAATCAATTGTCGAGCCAGATCGGCCGTGATGGTACGCTCCACGGCATAAACCTTTTGCGCGCCAGCCCGACAGGCCATCATGCTCAATACACCGCTGCCCGCGCCAACGTCAAGCACGAAGTCGCCGGGTTTTACACTCCGCAGGATCGCTTCCTGGTAAGCATTGCAGCGCACTTCATCCAAAAGCATTTCGCGATGCATCCAAAGCTGGTGGTAGAGTTTGGGATCCATAAGCTCATCCGATTTCTTTTTTAAGTTGATGAATAATCAGAAAAACATACATGATGATCCGCCAATCGCAACTTTTTTTTAGTTTTGAGTGGTTTCCGGGCGATTTTGAGGTTGGGTCGCACGTTTACCCCTAATCGTGTTCTGAAATCCACTTTTTTATGGTGCACCCCCTGAGAGATTGCAGGATCTTCACGGACCAACATCTTCCTGCATCTTGCCCTGCTCCCTGTCCCTGAATCAAAATGCCCTTGCATTCGAATTCGGCACCTGCATAATTCTGTTAGGACAAAACGATTTTCATGGACCAGAATTTGAAGGGATCGCATCATGACTGTAAAAGAAATCGCCGCGCTGATCGGGGGGACTGTTGAAGGGGATAAGAACATTGACATCAAGAGCATTAAACCGATCGAAGAGGCAGGTCCCGAGGATTTGACGTTTGTGGCCAATCCCAAGTACCTTAAAGCAATGGAAACCAGCCGGGCCGCGGCCGCGATCTGCAATAAAGACATCAGTCTAACCGCGTGCACGGCGATCAAGGTTGCCAATGCCTACCTTGGTTTTGCCAGGATCATGCAGCATTTCCATCCGCGCAAACGCAAGACCATAGGCGTGCATCCCCAGGCTTATGTCAGCGAGAATGCCAGGATCGGTCAGGACGTCAACATTTATCCCGGCGCCTATATCGGCGATGAAGCAGTCATCGGCGATCGTGTCGATATCCTGCCAGGCTGCTTTATCGGCGATCAAACCACCATCGGCGAAGATACGTTGCTTTATGCCAATGTCACGATCTATCACGCATGCCGTATCGGCGCCCGGGTGATTGTCCACAGCGGGACCGTAATCGGTTCCGACGGCTATGGCTTTGCCTCGGACGAGCAGGAGCACCACCATAAAATCCCGCAGGTCGGCTGCGTCATTGTCGAGGACGATGTAGAGATCGGCTCCAATTGCTCTATTGATCGCGCCGTGATGGGCGCGACCCGCATCGGCCAGGGCACCAAACTCGACAACCTGATCCAGGTGGCCCATAACGTACAGATTGGCAAGCATTGCTTCATTGTCAGCCAGGTGGGCATTTCCGGCTCGTCCAAAATCGGCAGTTACTGCAAACTGGCCGGCCAGGTAGGCGTGGTCGGCCACATTGAAGTGGAAGACCGCTGCATTATCGCGGCCCAGTCCGGCGTTCACAACAACGTCAAGTCCGGCGAAATCTACCTGGGATCGCCGGCCCGGCCCATGTCCGAAACGCGCAAAATCTTCGCAATCCAAGCCAAGCTGCCGGAGATACGCAACGATCTGCGCAAACTCAAAAAGCGAGTCGAGGAAATGGAAAACAAAGCAGGATAGAGGAGTGTTCGGTGTCCGAGATGAGCAGTGATCGGTTAGTCGTTAGCAGTGACCAAGAATCAGTGACGATTGACGAATGACCAATGACCATTTTCCATTTTCCGCGTTGGTTGGGCAGGAGGCGATGAAGACCGCACTGCTGCTCAATGCCGTGGATTCGGGGTTGGGCGGTGTGTTGATTCGGGGTGAGACCGGCACGGCCAAATCAACGGCTGTACGTGCGTTGACCCGCTTGTTGCCGCTGATTGAGGTCGTGGCCGGTTGTCCTTACCACTGTTCACCTGATGATCCAGCGGCTTTGCATGATGCTTGCCACCAGGCCTGGGCTCAGGGCCGCGAACTGCCGCGCGAACACATGCCCATGCCCATGGTGGAGCTGCCTTTGAACGCC
>CAZOLK010000353.1:0-2600 GCA_964580325.1 uncultured Verrucomicrobiota bacterium
GATCGAGGCCATCGAGGATTGCGACGTGGTCTGCGGTTATCGCGCCAAACGCAAGGATTCCTGGGCGCGCCGGGTCGGCTCGCGCATCGCCAACCGGGTGCGCAACTGGTTCACCCGCGACGGGATCCGCGACACGGGCTGCAGCCTGAAAGCCTTTCGCGCCAAATGCGTGGCCGACCTGCCGGCGCTGGACGGCATGCACCGTTTCATGCCAGCCTATTTCAGCCTGTATGGCCGCAAAATCAAGGAAATCCCGGTGGACCACCGCAACCGCCGCCACGGCGACTCCAAGTACACTAACTTGAAGCGGCTGCCCAAAACCGTTTTCGACCTGTTCGGTTTCTGCTGGTACCGCAAACGCTGCCTGACCGTGATGCGCGAGAACACTGCCGGCGCCGAACAGCACGCAGAGAAAAAAACGGAGTCGTAGCGTGAAATTCCGAACTGGCGTCGACGATTTTAAAGAATTGCGCGACAAAAGCGAGTATTATGTGGATAAGTCCCTGCTGATCAAAGAAGTGATCGACGGACAGAAGGTCGTCCTGTTGCCGCGACCCCGACGCTTCAGCAAGACCTTGAATATGACCATGCTCCGTTACTTCTTTGAAAAAACAACGGAAGACAGATCTTATCTCTTTCGTGACCTGGTTTGCTTGCAGAAAGGGAGACGACACCAGACCGAATCAAGCCTGGCTGATTTGAGTGTCAAGCCGCCTGCTTCCAGCTCGCTGTGGATGATTTCAGGAAGAAAAAGCCTATGCAGCACAACTCAGCGAAGCAGGGGTGGCGCAACATCTGTCAGGTGGCCATTGTCGTTAAAGAAGGAAAAACCCTGGTTAAATCGCGAAAGTAGTGCTATCTTTCTTGCATTATCCATAGGAAAATATGGATTCAGCACAATGGAACAGAGCATCATCTGGCTGGAGAACTGGTCGAATTGGGCGTGCCAAAAGAGGATATCGTGCTTGGATTTCACAGCCCGGCATATTTAATCGAGGAAAGGAACAACACATGATCAAGGTAAAAGTAATCGGCGCCAACGGATACGGCGGCGTGGGCATCTGCGAACTGCTAAGCACCCACCCCGAAGCGGAAATCGCCTGTCTGGTGGACGTGGCGGACACAGGCAAACGGATCTCGGACCTATATCCCCATCTCAAGGGATTCTGCGACCGCGAAGTGGTGGCGCCCGACCATCCCGACGCACAGCAGGACGTGGACATCGTCTTCTTCTCCACCCCTGACGGCGTGGGCATGAAAAAAGCCGGCGCTGAACTGGAACGCGGCGCACGCGTGATCGACTACAGCGGCGACTTCCGCTTCGACACGCCCGAAGCTTATGCGGAATACGCCGGCCGGATCAAGCTCAACACTGTCCACGCCTCACCCGTACTGCTCAACGAGACCGTCTACGGCATACCCGAACTGTACCGCGATAAGATCAACCAGGAACGGAAGATCGTGGGCAACCCGGGCTGCTTTGCCATCTCCTGTATCCTGGGCCTGGCGCCCGCGGTCAAGGCGGAGCTGATCGACTTGACCAGCATCATCTGCGATTGTAAAACCGCAGTTTCCGGAGCAGGCAAAAAGCCGCATGCGCTGTTTCACTACCCGGCGCGCTACGACCACATGAACACCTACAAACTGGACGGCCACCAGCACGTCTGCGAGATCGAACGCGAACTCGGTCTGCTGGCCGGAACGGATGTGCGCGTCACCTTCACGTCACAGGTCGTGCCCCTGTGCCGCGGCATCATGTCCACCCTGTACGCGCAGATCAAGGATCCCGCCAAAATGGACAACATCATGGAAGCCTATCACCGGTTTCACCGCGGCAACATGTTCGTGCGCATTTTCGACCGTAACGCAGCCATCGGCACGATCCACGTCCGGTGCAGCAATTTCTGCAACCTGATCGTCGATTGCGACGAACGCACCAACCGGTTGCGCGTCATCTCCCATATCGACAACCTGATGAAAGGCCAGGCCGGCAACGCGTTACAGAACATGAACCTCATGTGCGGACTGCCGGAAAACCACGGCCTGATGCAGCCACCGCGCTACCCATGATTTTTTTCGTATTACACAGTTGCTGCTTGAAATAAAAACAAACTTTGGTATAATTCACGACCAATGAGCACGAGGAAAATAAATTATGGACAATAATAAGCAAGGTACGCAATCATTTATCTCCAAAGATATGGAAATCACAGGTACGGTTAAGTCTTCCGGCCCTATCCGCATTGACGGCAAAATGGAAGGCGAGTTGCAATGCACGGGCGATGCCGAGATCGGCAAAAGCGCCGCGATCAAAGGTAATCTGGTGGTCAATTCGATCACCATCGAAGGCGCGATCAAGGGCAATATTGCCGCGCGCGACCGGATCGAGATGAAATCGTCGGCCCGGGTGCTGGGCGATATCAAATCCAAGCGCCTGTCCGTGGAAGACGGGGTCACGTTTGTCGGCAAATCGGTGGTCAATCCATCCGGTACGGACAACCTGCCCGAGACCGCAACGGATCAGCAGCAAAACAAAACGGCTGCCCAGACGCAACAGCAAAACCAGCAGCGCGCGCCCCAGGACAAACAGGCCTCTGCCG
>CAZOLK010000353.1:2610-5328 GCA_964580325.1 uncultured Verrucomicrobiota bacterium
AAAGGCGGTTGCCTTATATAAAAGCGATTGGAGGGCGAAGCAACGCCAAACCGGGGGCGTCGGCCTGAGTATGCGCAATACGCGGCTCAGCCCTTCTTCCCACTCCAACGCACCTTCCTCCACCTGATGAAAAAAGGGAGAACCGTTGGCCCAGGACAGCTCTTTCGATAATTTTTCGTTTCTGCGTGCGCTCAATAAATCCAAGACCACACGCCGACCGAACCGCAAGCCGCCACCTGTCGAACAGCCCGATCCCAGAGCGACCGAGCAGGCGGCGCAGACGCAACCCGTGGCCCGGCGGACAGCCATACCTTCACGTAACAACCTGGTCTGTTTCCAATGCGGCTACCGGTTTCAACTCAGCGGCCACACGCCGCATACGTTATGCCCCAAGTGCCGCACCAAGATACAGCTCAATGATTTTCCCATCGCAAAAACCTGGACCGAAAACATGGCGCTGCACCGCGGCACGATCCATATTCTGCCCGAGGGCCGGGTTATCGACGGCGAATTGATTGCGCGTCACATCATCCTGGAAGGAGCTGTCGAAGGCGGAACGGTTCAAGCCCTCGAAACCCTGGAAGTGCGCAAAGGCGCCCGGCTGAACGAGGCGTCGCTGCAAGCCAGCAACCTGTTGATCTGCGCATTCGCGGAAGTATGCCTGAGCCTCGACGCGACCTATCGTAACGTCACGGTCTACGGCAGCCTGCTGGTCAAGAAACTGCACGTCACCGGATCGCTGATCCTGCTGGAAGACAGCGAATTCATCGGCGAATTGCATGGCCGTGAAGTATACGTCGAGGAAGGCAGCAATATGCATGCGCGTGTTTATATAGGAGAAGCAACAGCATGACGCCGCGCCGCATCCATGTAGCCGGCGTAGCTGGCATCGGCATGAGCGCACTGGCTGAATTGCTGCGTGCGCGCGGTTGTACGGTGAGTGGATCGGACCGTTTCCTGGACCAGCGCAAATCCATGCCCATCCTCGACAAGCTGGCCCGTTGCGGCGTGCAACTAACGCCCCAGGATGGATCGGGCCTGGCGCCCGGAGTCGATGCACTGGCAGTCAGTACGGCCATCGAGGCGGACAATCCCGATGTCCAGGCCGCCAAACGGCTGGGCATACCGGTCCGGCACAGGGCCCGGATGATCGCTGAGATGCTCGACGGCATGACCTGCCTGGCCGTGGCCGGCACCTGCGGTAAAACGACGGTCACCGGCATGCTCGGCTGGCTGCTGGAACAGCTCGGTCAGGACCCCACTGTGGTCAACGGCGGCGTCATTCTGAACTGGACCGCGCCCGACAGGATCGGCAGCATCCGTCGTGGCCATTCCCAACTGGCGGTGGTGGAAACCGATGAAAGCGATAAGTCGCTGCTGCGTTTCCACCCGGACTGGGCCATAATCACCAACATCTCCAAGGACCACTTTGAACTGAACGAGAGCATCCAGCTTTTCCGCACGTTCGCCCGCCAGGTCAAACAGGGGATCCTGTGCGGGCCGGGCGTCCGCAAATTGCTGACCGGCGCCCCTGCCTTACCCCGGCTTTTTGACATGGATTACGCGCCGGACCCTGATGGCCGTGGCTTTACCGTCGCCGGCCGCCATTGCCAGGCCCCCTGCCCCGGTCGCCATAATATGGAAAACGCCGCGCTGGCCGTCAGCCTGTGTTTGCACCTGGGCGCTAACCCCACAGATACCGCCGGCGCCCTGGCCGCTTTCAAAGGCATCCAGCGCCGGCTGGAAATCGTGGGCCGTCGCAATGGCGTAACAGTGGTGGACGATTATGCACACAATCCAGCCAAAATCCGGGCTGCATGGCAGACCATGGCTGCCTACCACCCACGTGTGCTGGGCGTCTGGCGCCCCCATGGTTTCCGGCCGCTGACCCTGATGCACCGCGAGCTGGGCGCTATGTTCAACCAAGTCATGCGGCCAGAGGACCAGCTCTACATCCTGCCGGTGTTCTATGCCGGCGGCACCACCCAGTGCAGCATCACGGCCGACGTGTTTGTGGAAGACCTTTGCAAAAAAGGCATGCCCGCCCAATTGGTTAAGGATTACGAAAACCTCTCCGGCATCCTGCGCCAGCAGACCCGCCCGGACGATGTGATCCTGTGCATGGGCGCGCGCGACCCGGACCTGCCGCTATTCGCCCGCAGCATGGCCAGGTAGCTTTATCATTATGCATCATTTTAAGCAAGCGCTGTTGCATTATCAGGACGCCAAAGACCAAATCTGGTGAATTTGTATTTTTTATGTTCATGACCGTAGCTAGCTCGCTGCTTTACCTGTCAGCGCAATTTCAACCCGATTGACATGGCTATGTTATGATCGTGAAACAGTATGCTTTTCGTGGGCGTCCACGAGCAGTTCATACGCACAGCGCTTGCCTTGGCAACCGTAACGGCGGCGCACGTATTCCATGATTTCGAGCCGGTTCAAGTGGGTGCGCAACTGGAACTCGCTCCAGCCGGTCAGCTCGCGCAGTTCCTTGCGCATGATCAAGGCAAAAGGCTGGTCGATCTCCTCGTCCGCGCACTTTTTACGAACCAACTGCTGCACATGAACCCGAGCATGCGCCGCGATTGGGGCGGCAGTTCGTCCAGGGACCGGCCCAGCAGTTCGGGGGCAAGCCGGTTGGCCAGGGCAATGTCATCCAACTATGGCGCTCACCAAAATTGACCCACCTATGCTCATTTAAATTGAGCCATTAAA
>CAZOLK010000354.1:0-5327 GCA_964580325.1 uncultured Verrucomicrobiota bacterium
GAATACCACGATGCTCCGCTTAAAGAAGGCGATAAAAGCAGCCGTCCAAAAATAATCACTCAGTATGACCATCGCGGGTTCGTCAACAATGTTACGTACAAAAATCCTGTTGCGGACGGAACCCTTGATAACCACGCCTACACCTACGACGAAACCGTCGAATCGACAGAGCATGATGGCTTGGGACGTATCATCGAGGAGCGATCCCCGCTACAAGACGATCCTGGCCTTACGGTCTTTACTTACGACCCGGGTAAAGATCGGCTCAAGCACATTCTCGACATCAACGGCGTTTACACCGTCTTTGACTATGACGCTCAAGGTCGTCAATACCGCACCTATCACAACATGGCTGCGCCCGTTTCCAGTGTACAGTCCGAACCCGAATACATGCTGCAGAAAGCATTCAACGACAATAATGCCATTCGAACCATCAGCCTCCAATACCCAGGCCAATCACTGCAAACCGAAGTGACCTACACCCTCGATGGCTTTGATCGCCCCGTCAAAACGCTCTCGAATGTAACCGGCGAGGAAATGATTCAAGCTTGGGACAATAATGGACGCCTTCACCTGCAACGTACTGTCAGCCAGAGCGGAAAAATCGTGGACGAAACCAGCAAGACCTTTAAATATGGCTTTGTTCTTGATGCGGAAACCCCTCAATCAAAACGCTCTTATAAATATCAGTATGATTTCTTCTTCAATGTGATGGCTGTTGAAGACGTTCAGACCGGTTTGACTTCGCTTAGCAAACTCGATGGCATGAATTTGCCTGTCTCTGTTAATACACCAGGGCGCATATATAGTTTCGGCCACAATAAATTGGGGCAACTTACCAATACCGGCGTTGGCCGGTCGCAAGAAGCCAGTGACGAAAACCGGGAACAAGGCCCTTCAATTAAATATGACAGCGCGGGCAACATCCTGGCCGTCGAGACCAAAGCCCTCAATGGTGTCATGCGCTTCGCGCCCTCAGGATCGGGCCCCCCGGCTATTGTTCAGGATCCCGAGGAAAATGAAACTCATGCCGATATCGAGAACGAAACCGTTTCAAGTGTTACCGAAGGCGCTGGCGAACCCGAAAACCGAACGACTAATCACAAAATCGACCGTTTGGCGCGTACCACCACTCTCTTTCGAAATGGGAAGGCCATAAAATTCACCCTTGATCGTGCTGGCAACGTCGATTCCAAAACACTCTTTAAATCGGCGGTCTCCGTTGAACAATTGAACCAGCCAAACGGTAGCGAACATATCTCCTATGACCACTTGAACAGGATGGATGCCCATGAACGCATCGACGGTTCAACATTGCATTATGAATACTACAGCGACAATGACGCTGATGTTGAAGCACGAAGGCGTCTGCATCTGATCCGTGACGATCAAGGCAATGTCTTGCGAAGCTTGGAAGATTACAACATCTTTGGCTTCCCTACCTTGCTCAAAGAGTATTTCCCACCCTACGATAATCACCATTATGTGCTAATCGAGCATGAATACTATGGCGATAACGGCGGCTCAGTTGCAGGCTTCGGTCTTTTAAAGAGCGAAAAAACCACCATTTTCCACGGCATCGAATCAAAAGGCCCTTACACCGTTACCTATACATACGATCTTAAGGGCAATCGTACGGCCCTGCATCTGCCCTCCGGCGAAACGCTTCATCATGATTATGACGCAGACAACAGCGATGTGCTTGACAGGTCCTACTTAAAGAACGGTACGAACATCGATGAAATGCTCAGCTACGACCTCAAAGACAACACTCCGCTACTGGCTGCAAAACATGTGCGTAGCGATGTCTTTTCGTTTGACTATAGAAGCGAAGCCTTGGGCTTGATTTCAGGTCTATCGGTTAATTCATTTCGCTATGCCGCTTACCAGTACAATCAATCGGGCATGGTTACCAATGAAAACACATGGATGGTCCCGCTTGAAAATCCTTATATTTTCGATAAAAGCCAAAGTCTCACCCAAGCCAAGAAAGACAAATCTGATACCGATGCAGACCTGGCATCGATAGTTCTCAAATACGACGCTTTAAATCGCTTGGTTGCATCAGAGCCTACGGATCATGCTTTTGATAAGGAATCTTTTGAACTAACCGATTTTGATGTGGTTTACTCAAACCGTATAGACGGTTCGCCGATCACCTATTCACCCAGCGCCGATGGCGCTGCCCTGGCTGGGCAATTTGCATCATTCACGGATCCGGACAATGTCAGACTTCGCAACGGATCACCGCTCCATCCCGCATTCCATACCTTTGTGGTGAACTTCCAACCAGCCTCACACCCTATTCCACCCGATACCCTGGACGACCTTGGCGAAACCTATGCGCTCAGGGACAACGGCTTTACGTATGGATGGGTCCACGAAAACACATCGATGCGATACAAAGCATCGACCAATGACGCTGTTCACAATACATTCACCTATTTTGTTCAACAGGATGGCGACGAGGTTGTGACCAATACGTGGAACATGGAGGTCATCAACGGCTGGTATTTTATCGAGATCACAGCGGGTGAACCAGAACCCTTGTCGGACGCTTATTATAAAATCGATGTTGAAGGCGTACGAACAGTCGACGCGGTGCCCACCAACAGCCCATGGGTGTTGGGTTATGCAGAAGTGATTGTAGCCGACGGCGAGTTGACGATCACAAGTCCACCGGGCACCACCAACAACAGCATATGTTTTGTGAAGATCATTGGCGTTGGCGACTCCTATCCCACAGAGTACGCCATCCCGGCAAAAATGACTGGGAAAACTTCCATAGCCGACAAAAGCAACCTTACACGTGTTAAGCGCACGCCTGTCAGACAAAACAAAAGTTCTCAGCCTGCCCTTCTTCGCCAATATGATGGTCGCGGAAACGTCACGAACGATCACCGTTATGCCTATGCCTGGGATGCCTTCAATCGCATATCGTCCGTAGTCGACAAGCAATACGATCCGACCGCCATAAAACATGTCCTCCCCAGGAAGGCGGCTTATCTTTATGACGCCCTGGGACGCAAAGTGGCTCGAATGTACGAAGGTCATGACACCAGCATACAATTCGAAGATGAAATCGCTATTCATGATGGCGTTCGCGTTCTGGAGGAATTTTCTTGGAAAAACGACAAATTAAAGCGCCGGTATTATTATGAACCTGCATCTTTTGCACCATACCTTGTCTACGAAGAACGCAGATTGCGTGGGGTTCTTTACAAATGGAACTTCATCTGCGCAACGGATCGTCGCGGCAGCTTGGTTGGCGTACTGCTCGATAACAATATCATCGAGAAATGTTTCTATCACTCATATGGCTTGTGTGACGCATATTTGATCCCGCCTGACTTACCGGACAAAATGGCTGCTGACAAGAGTGTTCATTATAACAAGAGTGATCAGTATTTCATCACAATAGATCCTTCCATACTAATCCCCATATACAGTTATCGCAGCAAATTGGTCCGCATTGGATTCGCAAGCATGTACATCGAGCCATTTACTGGTTTGGGACACACGCACTATCGAGATTACGACCATTTGCATGGACTTTGGATGTCATGCGATCCCATGGGTGAATGGGATAGCTTGAACCCTTATGCTTATTGCGCCAATGATCCGCTTAATAACATTGATCCAAACGGTGACTATATAGAAAGCGGTTGGGATTTAGCCAGTTTAGGCATTGGGCTTACTTCATTAGGGTTTAATTTAACATATGGAACATGGGGTGATGTTGGTTTAGATGTACTTGGAGTTGTTGCGGATTCATTAGCTTTAGCATTGCCATTCCCAGGAGGTGCAGGTGCAGCAATTAAGGCCAGTCGTGCAGGTAAACTTGGAGCTGCTTTTAATAAGTTAAAATGGGTTAATCATGTAACAGAAATCGTAAGTAATAGTAGAAAACTGGAATCGGGAATACGTACTTTTCGAAAAATAGATACCGGTATCAATATCATACAAGGTGGCTTTGCTGCTCATCGCGCTGGTGCAGCATTTGGTGAAGGAAACTATCTAGGTGGCACTTTAAATACTATTAGTGCTGGTTTTGCTGGATTTCATGCTGCATCTCGTAGTATTGGATTATCAAGAGGACTCAAAAAATATTATTATCGCGGCGCTCGCATGTACGGATCTCAAGCTAATGGCGAAGTCGCTAATTTGTGGAATGATTTTAAACGAGTTTGTCGCATTAGAGCCAGGGGAAAAGCCAGCTTGTTAAAAAAGATGAGACAAGAAGTATTCAATCGACGTACTAGATTGGTAAATAATTGGGTCGCTGAAATCAATGGCCTTAAGTATGACGAAGATTTAGATACATTAGTTAGAACATTAAAATTTGGTGATAGTAAATCGCCAAATATCAGCTATGATTCAACTCTTGGAAATTATGGCAGTTGGACAAAACACCCTATTAATCCTGATGGTCAAATAGTTATTGGTGCTGGCACTTGGCGTGATCCAGTATTAGGACCTAAAGCAACCTTTTTTCATGAAATTGGCCATAGTATTCTTGGTGGTGGCGGTGAAATGGAAGCGAGTCACGCTGCTATTAGATGGTTAAAATCAAATCCCGGTCGTGTTACTAACATGCAAGAAATCTTTATCGAGTTAGGGCGGCATATACAGTATCGCGATCTTTTCTACGGCTTTTGAAAAAAATGATAAATATTATCAAAAATGCATTTCGCTTACGAAATCCTGATTTTAGATTAGTATGGAAGAAAGTTTGCAAAAGGCTGAACTGTCGTTTAGGTTTAATTCATATTGAAGTAATTAGCTGCACAAGGATTCGAAAAAAAAATATTCTTTCGAAAATCAAGTTAATGGATATAGAAGCACCAGAATGGATTTCTAATATGGATGAAAACTCTGAGTATATTGAAATTATTGCAGGTCACAAAATCAAGAATAATAGAAATGCAATAGCAAGCTTATATGCCATATTTGACCTTAATTCTAATTTGATTATTGAAGATATAAGTGAAGGTAGGATTGATTTCAGAAACTCAGTTTGAAAGCTCAAATCATAAATAGGTTTTTTAAAACCTGAATTTTGCACGAAAGGTTCAAGCCTGTAAAATATCCTGATCGCATGAGTATGGCTTCGGATCTTCGCCTGGTAAGGTTTCCTGAGCGCATGCGCATGGTTTTTGATCTCCATCCTGTGAAATCTCCTGGCGTTGATCCTGGCCTTCAACCTTTCCGCCGGCATAAGCTGACAACATCTGCATCCAGCGCCAGATATTGTAAGACAACATGACCAATTGAAAAAACCTGATTATAACGGATTTGGGGGAGAAGTTCTGTACCGCGAAACCAGT
>CAZOLK010000355.1:0-5326 GCA_964580325.1 uncultured Verrucomicrobiota bacterium
GCGTTCATGCGCGACGCCGCGGCGGACCGCATGTACATACGCCTGCTGTTCATCGCCAGCCGTCATCGCAGTAATGAAGAAATGCAAGCGCACATCACATTGGCTCAGCGTTTCATGGACGAGGAAGACGACATGCAAACCTGGTTCGGCGGTTTCGACCTGGCCGGCGATGAAAGCCAGGGCGACCCGGAAAAGATCCGGCGCCGGTTTCTACCGCTGATGAAAGAGTGTCTGCACCTGACCATTCACGCGGGCGAGACCTGTCCGGCGGAGAGCATCTGGAACGCGGTTTATCAATTGCACGCCGAACGGATCGGCCACGGATTGACCTTGCGAGAGCATCCGCGCCTGATGCGCCACTTGAGCGAACGCGGCATTGCCATAGAGATGTGCCCCTCCAGCAACGACCAGATCGCAGGCTTCCGCGACTTTGCGCAAGAAGAGGGGGTTGAAGGCGCATACAACGAGTATCCGTTGAAGCACTACCTGGATAATGGTCTGAAAGTAACGGTCAACACGGACAACCCGGGCATTTCGCGCACCGATTTTTCCCGCGAATATTACAAGGCAGCCCGGCTGACCAAAGGCGGCTTATCACGCTGGGACATCCTGCGCCTGATCCGCAACGGCTTCCGCGCCGGCTTCCTGGCGCAGCAAACCAGGCGCAAACTGCTGCTCGACGCGGAAAAGGAAATGTGGGCGTGTATTTGTTCGTAGTTCCGCATTTATGCGGCTTTTTGTAGTTCCGCATTTATGCGGCTGTTTGTAGTTCCGCATTTATGCGGCCAACCTGCATAAGGCATGTAATTTCGTATTCACCAGGGTGTCTTGATTTAACCATCTTTCATGATTTCGCAAATCTCGGAATCGTACTCGTGATCGTGCTCGTAATCGCAATCAAAAATCCCATGGTGGCTGATGGATGAGCTGTGTACTGGACTTCGAACAGCCGCATAAATGCGGAACTACAAACAGCCGCATAAATGCGGAACTACGAACGGTCGCATGACGCCAAATCATGGTGCAGCGCTGCTGAAAAAGAGCGCAACAGCGCCGCCATGCTGGCTTGGTCACGGCAAGCCTCTTCAATCCAGGGAGCGTGGCTTCCATGTGGTCGTGAGCCATGGGCAAGCACGTTGCGCAAGACGTTCAGTTTTTCAAAATGCTCATGACCTTCATTGGCTATTTTTTGCCTGGTCTCTTCGCGCACCTCGTAATTCAGCGGATCCTTGTTCCTGGGTACACGGGCGGTAATAGAAGCTTCCAGCATCATGATGGCGGCGTGCAGATATTGTCCACGAGCAATCGCCTGGTCAGCGCACTGGAGCTGGCGCAGGGCATAGTTTTCGGCCAGCGACCATTGCAACTCCTGCAAAAGGTTGTCCTTGAAAAGCCTGGCCGCCAGCGGCAAAGGCAATCCCCTGATCATATCGTACGCGTCCCGGGCGAGCCTGGTTGCCTGGTCCACACGGTTGACCTGCTCCAGGTGATGGGCCTGGCTGAGTTTAGCGCCAATGCCTTTGGGGAAGCGGTCAGCCAGTTCACCATAGAGACCCGTACGCATCAATACCGCGGCGCTCTTAATCCAATCGATCATATCGCGCACAAATGAAAGCTCGATCACCGGGGCTTTGTGTTCGGGATGTTCGCACGCCATATCCGCTGCGCCATAGAAGATACCCTGGATACGGCTCTGCTTAACCTCGGCCAGATGAAAAGCGCTCAGCAGTTGTAACAGGGGCAAATGCCTGTAGCCATGGGTTACGTCCAGGTACACGTCACTATGTTCAGCCACATGATGGGCTATCGTGCCCAGGACAGCAGCCTGTTCATCCGGCGTTCTGCAGGAAGGGATCACTTCGGCCAGGACCTCGCATTGCAGGACCGAGGACAAGACCTGGCACAAACGTCCAAGCTCGATAATTGATAGGAACTTGGTTTTTTCATATTGATAGGAACTTTTGTGTTTGATTGACTATGTCCTTTTTCTTATTCGTTTTACCGCTATGTATAGATATTAGGTATCGTTAAAATTGTCTGCTCGGATTCGCCCACTCAGCAAGCAGTGATAGCCCGTCGGCGGATTCCTCAAGCGGGACGAGAAGGGGGCGTTCGTCGGGATTCTTGTTATGCGTAAAATCGGCTGGTTGGTCCGATCGCGGAAGATCATGGCAGCGGTCAGCTTGCCGTCACCGCAGCCGACATGGACGACCAGCCCGCCGGTCACGCCGGTCTCCTGGAGGATGCGCTGGGCCTGCTCTTGGGCAGAGGACAACGGCTCGACCGCGTGCAGGCTTGCGGCGGTAAGCAGACCGACGCAAATCGCCAGTCGCGCCGCGAGCCAGCGCAATGACTTGCCTTGTGGGGCGAGGTGTTGTGGGTGGGTTGTGTTCATAGTTTTTCCGTGTGGGTTAGTTTTACTATTCATGGGTTCGCCTTATGTGAATTTTCTGAGTTTCATGTTCGTTATTCGATTGCGGTTTTTTGCCCGAGACACATGAGTGTGCCGTCAGCCAAGGAAATATAGATATGGCCCGCCGCTGTTGCCATGCCATCCCAGGCTGGAGGGGCACCGAGTTTGTATTCGGCGAGTTTCTCGCCGTTGTCAATACTGAAGGCGCACAGGACGCCGCCCATGCGGCCCTCAATGGCTTTGTGCAGGTCGTCTTCTGGAAATTTCAACGGCACGCCCGCCGCGAACAGCGTATCGCCTGCCCACACCAAGGCTTTTCCCGTAAATGCGATATCGGTCATCCACTGGCCCGCTTCCTTTTGAATTCTCTTGCCCTTTGGAAGCACTTTTGGTGCCGATACGCCGTTGGTCGTGATCGTTCCCGCAACCAGCGAAAAACCGTTGCGCGGATTGAAATCGATCTGGCGTCCGGGCTGGTAGCCGCGGATTTCGAAGAAGCGCGATTCGTCCATGACCAGGATGTCGCCGTGCGAAGGTTTGTTGCCCGTAGGAATGTCAAAGTGCAGGGACGTGTCGATGGTCCAAAAACTACGGTGATGCCCAATCGTTTCCGTGAAGCCCGGGTGGGCAATCAAATGCGGTTTCGTGGCATCCTGCACGGTAAGCACTGTCAAATCCGGCTTGAGCGGCTGATGCCGCATATACAATATGTCCCCGTCCGTCAGCAAAATGTCACTCATGTTGCCGACCAACCCGAACCCACCCATCTCTTGCTTTGTGCGAATCACGGGAAATCCGTTGTCACCGTAGGGGCCGTGCAGTCTCCCCTGATGCACCAGTTCGCCGGTAGCGGCGTTCAGACCGAACAGAAATATACCGCCGTCGGTAAAGGAATTGCGTCCAGCGGAGAAATAAGCGATCCCGTCCTTAACAAGCACTGACCCGTGCACCGGCCAAGCTGATTCGAGTTGTTCAAAAGCACAGATCGTCCGCTCTGGCAGAGCCTTAAACCGCCAGGCCAATGCCCCGGAATCGGCATTCAGCGCATATACCCAGCCATCATGGGAGCCGAACACGGCGAGCATGGGCGGGGACACGCCATGCCTGCCGTCTGCGGACTGCGGAGACGCGATGCCGTCCTGCAGAGCGATCAATGTCGGCGGCGAGTCGATGCGTCCTCCGGCGGTGAATGACCAACGGGCTTTTCCGGTGTGTGCGTCCAATGCATGCACGGTGTGAGCATCGATTTCGGCGACGAATACTTTGCCGCCGGCGATGGTCGGCTGGGTGAGCACGTTCCTGAAAGAGCTTCTCCAGGTCTCGGTCAGTTTTGGATTCACCGCCGTCGGCGTATGCCCCGACCGAGCCATGTCGCAACGATACGACGGCCAGGCTTGTTCCCGAATCCGGGCTTCCGCAGGGGAGGCGGGGGAGCCGGAAACCTGAACAGGCACCCGATAGGCTTCGCCTTTCAGCAGAACCGGTTCGACCGCAACTTCGAGAACCTGATCCGATCGGCCTAATTCCGGCTCTGCGGTCATGGCGTTAAAGTTGTTGAGCATGACTTCGAGACAGCACGAGCAGGCGGGCGGACCGGCATAGAACAAGCCGTTGGCGGGCAGGAAGCCGACGCCGCAGGTTGCGCGAATCCAGGGATTGGGAAATTCGCCGGAACCGTCCAGCCCGAGGAAATCGGAACCTCCCGTCACGCTGTTGATATACCATTTTTCCGTGATCCGGTTGCGGTAACAGCGGTCGTGGCTCATGGGCCCCGTCATTTTTTGCGTCAATGTGGTGACACTCTGCCCCGTTTTCGCCTCATAAGCCCTTTTATTCATCGTCCAGACTTTGTCGCCAACTACGAACACATCGGCCGATTTGACGTGGTTGAGGAATGTTTTGCCTTCCCACCGTTTTTCACCGGTTTTTAGGTCATAAGCGGATAATATTTTAGCATCCGCCAGATATACGGTATCCGAACTCAGCACCAACGACTGGGAAAGCCCCGGTATGCCTTTCCAAAGCTGGTATTTGAGTGGGGTCGGTTGTTCCATGATCGTAACAACCGGAACCCGCCATTGCTCAGCTCCCGACCTTTTGTCCAGGCAGACCAAGGCGTTGGTCGTGGAATACACGGCGACATCGTTGATGACGGCCAGCGTCGTGCCTGCGTATCCCTCGGTATCCTTGCCGGTTTTGCGCCACCGTTCCTTGCCGGATTGCGCATCGAATGCCGCGACATCGCAAATCGGGCGCTCGATCTTGCGGAAAATCGGGCCATAGGCATGTTCGGGGAATTGGCCGGATTGCAGACCGCCCTTCGTATAATTTCCCGGCGCATCGGTATCGGTCGGATCGCCGATGACCGCAAAGATCATGCCGTCCTCCAGGCAGAATTCCTGCGTGCGTTCTGTACCGGAAATAACCGATAGCTTATCGCCGGTTTTTGCGTCGAAAACGGTGATGGGCGCCGTAATACCTGGCGTGCAGTAGATTTTGTCCGCCGTGGCGACGAGCCGTCGCTGAAGCTGGGCGGGTGTCATCTTCACGTAGATATTGACCGGCTGCCAGTCGGGAAACGGCTGTTCCCAGAGTTCGATGCCGGAAAACGCATCGCGGCATACCAGGGCGAATTTGCCGGGAAGTGAGGGGATTTCTGCGGAGGCCCGGTCCTCTACGGAATACAGTCGTCCGCCAGCAGACACCAGCGAGTTGATCGAGGGCAAGGCCAGATGTGAACGTTGCCAATGCGGACTATTTATCCACTGGAAGCGCCGCGGCGGCCCAACCCGTTCATCCTTCGACACCGCGTTATTATCCGCACCCTTATAGTGCTGCTGCCACTCGTCAATCTCCTTGGGCCAGGGCTTCTGGAAAGGCTGAGGGATGAGGGATGATGGATGAAGCGAGTAG
>CAZOLK010000356.1:0-5323 GCA_964580325.1 uncultured Verrucomicrobiota bacterium
TACTGGCCGTGGGTTCGACTGCGATGTTCGATCCAACAAGTTGGTCGCCAAGTAATTACACTATTACAGCCCGCTCGACGCTGCTGACGAACTGCCAAGATACATGTCATCTGACCATCCTTACAGTGGACATCGCCGAGACGAACGTCTACGCATGTTTCGGATGCACGAACCATTGCGACGTTACCCTGCACCTCACCAACAGTTACCTTGACGGAGGAACCGCGGAGTGGTACGGTGGCCCGAACAATGCATTACTGGCCGTGGGTTCGACTGCGACGTTCGATCCAACAAGTTGGTCGCCAAGTAACTACACTATTACAGCCCGCTCGACGCTGCTGACGAACTGTCTGGATACATGCCATCTGACCGTCATTAAAGTCGACATAACTCCAGCAAGCATGAATGCGACGGAGAGTCTGGATTCGGGGACGTTTACATGCACGGTTACGCCTGCAGGGCTGAGTCCAACATACGAATGGTTAACAGGGGCTGCGAACGGCGCATGGCCAGCCACTGCGGGAAACAGTCCTGAGCTGGACTATAGTGCGGCCACAGCTTCTTCTACGAAGGTTAAGGAAACGCGATGGTTTGCTCCGACTCCCAGTCGACGTCAAGTTGTTGATGGTACGACTGCGTCATATAGTATCAATTGTAAGGTTACTGTTGGTGGCGTTGAGTGTAGGGCACAATCTGCTAGCGTTTTGAATGTCAGTGTCAATATGACTGGTCAGTGCACACGACCTACATTTACAGATTGGCAGAGCATTCAAGTGCAAAAAGTTGGTGCTGTATGGCAGGTTACAGGGCAGGGAAATTTTCGGCGTACAGCTCCTGCGCCATCTGTGAATATGCCTGCGACAAGCCAGTTCCATTCCAAAGCTATGACACATGAGAATAAACATGTGACGCAGTGGACGACAGAAGCCCCGTGGAAGGATCTATTTGATGCAGATGCTTTGTATACTGCGACCTTGAGTGCTTTGACATCAAATGTGAGTGAGGCGGATCTAAGAAATCAGATATTTGCTGCAGTGCTCGCAAAATTCAATGCAGACAATACGGTTGCGAATGATACGGTCTGTGACCGTGAACAGGGCGCTTTTGACGCCATGAATGCAGTTGCTCCCGATTTCTTGGAATTGGATGAGGCTGACTGGAAGCCTCTATATGGATGCCCATAACGTTAGTGTTTGAGGAGATGATTGTTATGAACAAAGAGACAAAGAAGCTGGTGATAATACTACTTGGTGTGGCCTTTATGGGGGCGGCTGTTGGAGTTGTGCCTGCTAAAGGAGAAGGGAAGGGCAATATGGTATCTTTGGACCTAAACCTGATAAAGGAGCAAGCCGATGTCATTGTGACTGCACACCTCGTCCCCGTACTGCCTCCTTATGAGGTGCTTGGCAAAGACTTCTTTCGAATTATGTCGGATGATGTAATCGATGGAAGTCTTACGACAAACAGTCTTTTGGCGGTTATAACGAATGTGGATTCTTCAGAAGGAAAGGCTGCAGAGATCGAAACAAATGTGCTCTATATGCTTTTCTTGCAGGAAGTAGATCTTTCTGAGGAAGGGCTTCCTGATGGGCTTATTGCCTATAGTCTGGTTGGTAATTGGAAGGGGATTGTTTCTTTAGATAAGAATGCTATGGAGCAGCGTGCCGTTCGAAGACTAGAGCGCCAGCATGGTATTAGGATATATGATGTCTCTCAAGAATTTGTTGAGGCGGTGAAAGCTACTGTTGATACTCCTGTAGATGATGCAGCCAAAGAGATTCGGAAAGAAAGGAAGCTTTCCGATGGTGCTATGAATGTATATGGTGCATTGAAATTGGAGAAACATAAGAAGAAAGGTACAAGGGGGTCTAGTCGGTAGTTTATCCGAATGGGGCATCGCTGGGATCTTTGACTTAACAAAGGCCCTGACCGCCTCCCTGCGGTCCCCGACAGAGACCACGCCACCAAAGGTGTCATGGTCTCTGCTGTATGCCCGGCGGCTCACGCCGCAGTTACCCCAAACGCGCCCCTGTGGGCGTTTGGGGTCGAGTCTCTAGAATCGAGAAATCAATAAATCACTTGAATTTCCTATTGGGAGCCAAAGGGGTCAGTCCGATAAACTGATGATTTGGGCTTGACGGTGGGAATGCGTTAAGCGAACGTATGGCATTATGCCCAGACAACCGAGAATCGAATATGCCGGAGCCGTGTATCATGTGATGAGCCGGGGCAATCGGCGGCAAAGCATTTTCCGGGACGAGAGCGACAGCCTGCTATTTTAGGAAACCCTGGAAGCATCCTGTGGGAGATGCGGATGGCGAGTACATGCCTATGCGTTGATGGGAAACCATTATCATATGCTTTTGGAGACGCCGGAGGCGAATCTGGTGGCGGGTATGCGCTGGTTGCAAGGCGTGTATACCCAACGGTTCAATAAAAAGCATGTAAGCGTCCGGTGGAGCAACCCCTTGGCGGAATAGGCGGGTCGTGATAAACCAGGGGCATGAATACAGAAATACCGGCAACGGAAGGGCGACTGGAGGAGGCGCGGAGTCGACGGATTTTAAAACGCTACAGCACGGAAGAGCGCGAGCGTTTGATCCGCGAATACAAAAGCGGGAACCAGACGCAACAGGCGTTCTGCGAGGAACGCGGGATTAATCCGACGACGTTTTCGGGCTGGTTCAAGCATAGGCAGCGAAAGGATGGCGGATTCGCGGAAGTGGAACTGACCGCGCCGGACGCGCCGCTGGAAGTGAGTTTGCCGAACGGCTTGCGGATCGGGTTACGGTATGGCGGCCAACCGGAGGCGTTGGTCGATTTTGTCCGGCGTGTGCTGGGGATGGAAGGAGGCACGTCGGGATGTTGAGTTTTACGGGGAGCTTGAAAGTATTCCTGGCGGTCAAGCCGGCGGATTTGCGCAAGAGTTTCAACGGTCTGTATGCCTTGACTTCTAACGGACTTCTAACGGGGTCGGACCTATGTAAGGCGCTTAGGGTGAATGTATTGCATAGATTTATGATTGATATCATGTCTTAAAAGTGCTTTTTTGCACCTAGAAAAGGGTATTTAAGGAACAAGGAGGCAACACGAGGTGCCGCGAGCGAACCGATATCATTTGCCGGGCTTTGTCTGGCACATCACACACCGGTGCCACAAGAAAGAGTTTCTTCTGAAATTCGCACGTGACCGGCGTCGATGGGTATTCTGGCTGTTCGAGGCCCGCAAGCGGTATGGACTAACCGTCTTGAACTACATGGTCACTTCCAACCATGTTCATCTTTTGGTTGAGGAACACGATAGACCTGACGGAATTGCCCGATGTCTTCAATTGATTGCTGGACGAACCGGACAGGAGTACAACCAACGAAAGGGTCGGCAAGGTGCTTTCTGGGAAGATCGATACCATGCAACCGCAATTGAATCCGGAAAGCATCTTCAGCGCTGTATGGCCTACATTGACTTGAACATGTACCGGGCCGGTCAGGTGAGCCATCCTCGGGAATGGGAGCATTGCGGATATCGCTCTTTACAATCGCCGCCCCAGAGATACCGTATTATTGATGTAGACCGCTGATTTACTCCACTGCAAAAGCCATCGTGAACTGGCAGAATTTCAACAAGCATGGATTGAAGAAGCCTTGAAGAGTGACGTTGCGAACCGGCGCGAACCTAAGTGGAGTGAACATCTCGCTATTGGTGAGAAATCCTTTATTCACGACATCGTGGAACGGCTCGGAATGCGGGCTCGGTTTCGAAAAACCGAATCAGTTGATAAAGATCATATGGTTCTCCGGGAAGAACAATCGGCTTACAGTGCCCATTTTATACCCGAAAATGCCACTATAAGCCTTGAAAACACCGATACATTAGACATATCATCTTGCTAATGAATAAGACACACAGGTCCGACCCCAGGGACAGGGTTACCAACGGAAATTCTTGGAGCGATGTAAGGTTGAATGCCGAGGCTACCAAACGATACTGGAGTGCAAATGGCGGCTACAAAGTTTTTCCGAAATGCCTGATCAAGTGGAAATTCGAGGAACCCTGAATATGCGACTAATCATAGGCTTTATATTATTGGTTGTGGTGCATGGGGTTTATTCCGAAAATTGGTGGTATGAAGAACGTCCATTCAACTGTCTGCAGGCGAACGCCGCGGATCCGACGCTGTACGATGTGCTGGTGGCCGGTCAAAAGCTCATGCCGGTGGCAGGACCCTTTGTCGTAACCAACGAAGCGATGGCCGTGGAATACGATGCATTGGCGGTAAGCAGCAACGCGCAGGCGGCGTGGAACAGCGCCGTGGACGGTTATTTGTTTTATGGTCGCCTGATATATAGTAACTGTTTTGCGCGAAACCCGGGTTGGGTGCGGGGGAAACGGGAGTGGCTGGATACGGAGGGCCATTATTCCGCGCATATTTATTATTTGAAAAACACGGGCACATTCGTTTGCGTAACCAATCGGTGCCATGTCTCCGTGCCGGGTGGAAGCCCGCGTGAGGAGCAAATCAGCAGTGTGCTGGTGGGGACATTAGGGGATATGACGCCGTATAAGGTATTGCGGACCGAATGGCCTATGCTGGATACCAATGTTCCGAATTCGACGGACGAGACGATTTTCTATGCCGACACGCGGGGTTTTTACAAACTGGCGCCGGCGAAATATATGCCGAATAACGACGGCGATTCGGATGGCGACGGCATTCCCGATTATGCCGACGGCTACGATTATTCCGTCTCGAATACGAATGACGACTTGTCGGCAGGCAATTATTTGATACCATGGCACGTGATCGTGAGCCCGGACGTGGATATGAACAAGGGAAAGATTAAATTCGAATATGCGGTGTCGGATCCGATCAGGGATATGGACGCGACGCGCACCATTCGACGTGGCGCTCTGCGCATCTGGACCCAGGACGCGAACCAGCCGAGAAACGGCCGTAATGTACTTCAGGGCGGGGATTTCGTCAGCACGAACGAATACCGGTTGAGCGACTTGGGCTTCGCCGGAAGCCGAAAAATCAAAATATTTTATCTGGAAGGCGTCAAAGCATCGACACAGGCCGGCATGACCGTCAAAATGGACCCCCAAGGCAAAAACCAATACCGCGCAACAGAAACCTGGGGCGTAACCATCATTAAAGTGGACATTGCCGAGACGAATGTCTACGCCTGTTTCGGGTGCACGAACCATTGCGACGTCACCCTGCACCTCACCAACAGTTACCTTGCCGGAGGAACCGCGGAGTGGTACGGCGGCCCGAACAATGCATTACTGGCCGTGGGTTCGACTGCGACGTTCGATCCAACAA
>CAZOLK010000357.1:0-5314 GCA_964580325.1 uncultured Verrucomicrobiota bacterium
CAGGCCGCGCCGCCGTCCGAAACAAAGCTCGATGTCCGCCTGGCCCTAGTCCAACAAGATGTTCGCGATATAAAACAAGACCTTTTCGGAGATCGGGATAGACAGAACTTCATCATCATACGCGACAACACGCCTTTTACCTGGCAAAACAAAAAAATGAAAGATTTGCGCGCGCGAATAGAAAAGTTGCGGGTGGAACTGAGAGGATAACTTTCGCCATCCGCGAATGAACCATGAGTAGATAACCGATAACGTATACATAACCAGAAAAAGAGGATAGAAACCATGTATTGGAAAACAATTGGCGTGATCGTGCTCAGCGGCATGATCGGCTGTGGTCAGTTCGCTGTGGCCCGGGAAATGGAGGATCTGGAAGATGGCGAACACGAGGAGGAGGAGTTTGAGCATGAGGAACGCATTATCGATGAAAAGACCGTGATCGAATTTCTCAAAAAGAACCTGCCCGAATTCCTGCCCCGGCTCGAAAAGGCCAAGCAGCATGAGCCCGAAGAATATGAGCACATGCTCGATGAAATAAGGCATGGCATTCGCCATTACTATCACCTCAAAGAAATAGATCCGGAAGTGGCCGATGGTCTGGTAGAAGCACATCGCCTGGAAATCAAAAGCGAATCCCTGGCCGAGACCATTCGCATGACCAAGGACGATGGCCGGAAGACCAGGCTCAAAAGCGAGCTGCGCACCATGCTGACCCGCATTTGCGACCTGCGCCTGGCGGAACAGAAGCTGGAAGCAAAGCAATTGCGCAAGGAAGTCGAAGAGATCGAGCAGTTGATCAAAAAACGCGAAGGCGCCAAGAACCGCATTGTAGAGCGGCGCATGATGCAACTGTTATTCGAAGAGGATGACGATTTGCGCTGGTTCTAAACCATATAATAAAGAAACCACTGATTCGCCGCCAACGTCGGCTACGCGGATCCCGCCTATTTTTCGCACGTATTCAAGCAGGAAACCGGGTTGTCGCCGCAACATTACCGCGCATGGCAGACCATGGAAACATGAGCTGATCGGCAAGGCCTATGGGGTCAGCTCATTCTCGAGAAGATAGCCGGCGATCGTTTCGGCGACCAAGGCAGCGCCGTATTCATTCCAGTGCGGATCGTCTTCAAAATACAGGGGAAAGGTCCGTGCGGTTTCGAAAACCGGCAGCAGGTTCAGGACAGGGTAGGGCAGTTCGTCGCGCAGCTCTTCAAAATAACGGAAAGGCTCTTTGACATATGGGCCGAGAATCTCGTATTCGGCGGCTTCCCAGTTGTAAGGCGATTCGCGTGAAGAATACTGGTACGCGCGCGGTGCAACCACCAGCAGCATGCGTGCGTTTTGATTTGCGGCAAAAGCGTGAATCCGAGCCAGGTTCCTGATCACGCCGCGCTTGATGTATGCGCGCGACTGTTCCAACGGCTGGCTGGTCACAAAAAAGTAGTCCTTGATTTCCTGTGCTTTTTCACACCGCGCAGCCTCGTGCCGGCTGAGCGGACGGGCAAACGCTTTGAATGCATCGAGTGTTTCATCCGTCATCATACGTGACAGGATGCCGCTCGTTACCACATCCACCGCCGTGCCGGAGTCGATGGACAGAACCTGTTGCTTGACCAGCGCCGTCTCGTATTTCAGGTCGTCGGCAAAATCAGTCATGTCCAGGGTATAAATCAGCAGGTCAGGTTTATACTTGGGGCCAATGTCGAGCAGGAGACGATAAGCGAGCAGCGGCGAGCAACTGATCCAGCCCATATTCACGGCCCGCACGCGACGCTCGGGGCGATTGCTGTTCAGGATGCGCTCGACAGCGTAGGGAAACGCTTGTTCATAGGTCAGGTTGAGGCCATAGGTGAACGAGTCGCCCATGAAGAGGATGACAAACTCATTGCTATGCACGTCATCGGCAACGCCCCTGAACCGGATGCTGTCGGCGTTGACCTCGTAACCGTCAGGAATCATCCGGTGGTCGACCGAAAGGTTGTGATCCCGAGCTACGCGCCTGATCGCTGTGTAGCGCAGCAGCACGGGCGCAAGAAGCAAGGCCAGAACGATAAACGCCAGGTTGAACGTTAGCACGCTCCAGCTCAGTCGCTTGAAAGCCAGCCGGGCGCCTATGACCAGCGCGATAACCAGGATGGCCGCGAACAGGACAAAAAAGAATGGTCCGGGAAAACGGAAAAGAACCAGGTAGATCAGCACGCAGGCCAAGGCACCGTCAGCCCAAGCCCAAGTCCACAGGCAAAACTCGGCCCAGCGGCGCGACCGGGACCACCGCATGAACAGGGTCAGCGCGACCCATGCGATTATCAGCGCCAGAGCGAGCCAGGCATGGGGCAGGATCGCGGTCGGGCGTCGGGCAAGCCGGATCCCGGATACATGGAACGGAGCTGTGCCGCGTGCCGGTTCTACCTTGATCTGTTTCACTGCGCCGCTTGCTGTCATCACAGGGCTGACGCGTGTTTCAAGGCCTTGCCCGAGCGCCACTTTCGGCGCAGTCCACGCGTGGCGAAAAACCGCGTCTTCACCAGCCACGGACACGACATATTCGTCGTTGAAATCGGCTTGCAGTTCAAGCGCATAGCGGTCCAGGTCCACAGGCCGCGGCAGGGCGGCCACCAACGCGTCGTCGGCTTCCAGCAGTACGCCCTGACCCGCGGCTGTACCATCCTGCTTGAACCCGGTATCGACATACGACCACCAGGTTGACGGATCCCGGTTGAATCCGTTGGGATAGAGGCGCGCGACATTTGGTGCATACATGCGCGACCAGGACCAGTGCGTGCCGAAAAAGGCCACGATCAGCGGAAAAACGATCAAACTGACGGCAAACGGTCTGAGGTGTTCCAGGAATGCGGCAAAGGCTACGTCACAGCGTTGCGGCGTTATCTTCCTAATGGGTTGTGCCTCGGATGCCGGTGTCTTCATGATTCCCGCCAGTATAGCGCACGCGCATGGACGAATGCAATCCCTTATATTGTATGCTTGTGCAAAAAGGTCGCTTATGTTTTAATAGGAATCCTTTTTAATATCAAGACAGGACGTATATCATGGCATGGCGTATCGACAAGCAAGCTATCAGTGGTGAAATCGACAACCGTATGCGTGATCGCGTAACCGGGCGCATCTGGTTGAAAGGCCTGAACGAGCCGGTCATCCTGAACCTCGAGGGCAACCCGTGGCGCGATATGGCCGGGAATATGCTGCGGTTCACCAATCCAGATCCCGAAGCGGAAAATCTCGACGGTTTTGCGCTCGTGCAGGAAGGCGTGGTCGGTGATATCACGGCTTCGCGTAAAGTCAAAGTGCCTGATTGCAGCATGGACGAAGTCGGACAGTATTATGCAGCCCGGAAGCCTTTACCATGGCACTGGGGCAATTCGCTCTATCTTGAATGGTACAGCAAGTGCAACGGTCGGGTGGTGATCGAATCGGCCACGTTCAAACTCGAAATTGGCGTAGCGCAACCGGCTTGGACCATGACGCCGGAAGACGAGGTCGAGCAGCAGCATGCCAATGCCAAGGCCCTGTCCTGTTTTATGGCGTTGATCACCTCTGCTGTGGCGGATACGGGCGAGACTGTGGATCCTTTTGAAGACGACAAGCCACAGAGCCTGGCGGAAGCCGAGGCCGATGCCGTTCATGCACGCGTTGAATTACTGCTCGATCGCACTTTGGCGCGACTCGAACGCGAAGGCCTGAGCGAGGAACATTTTGACCGCTTGTACATGGAGGAACGCGAAAATCTGCGTATTGAAAACGGCGAACCGCCCGAACCGGAGCTGACGCCCAAACAGGAAACGGAGCAGGAGGAATGGATTCAGGAAATGAACGCCATTGTGGAGGAGGGCATGGCCGACGATTCGGAGGCCTGGTGGGAGAAAAGGGAAAACGAGAGACATCCGCTGGTCGAACGCTGCCACGACTTGGCGATCAAGCTCCATCACGATGTGCGGGACAGGAGCTGGCTGCCGGAGAACGCCCATCGTGAACATCCAATGATCGAAATCGTCAGCGGCATGTCCGCCACGGGCAGTAAATTAGCGGGTGCGCTCAATGGCCGTTGCGAATGGCCGCCACCGCCGATCTATGCCGGGGATGCGCTGGTGCGCCTTAAAAAGGTGCGCAATTACCTGCGCGACGTATTGTGCGGCCTGGATGTCGCCGATGAACAGCAATTGGCCGATAAGGCATGGCGGACAACCATCCGGCGCGAGAGCCTGGATATCCTGGGCCAAGTCAATGCATTGATCAGGCAAGTCCGTGAAGTCCTTCATGACTGAAAACCGCCATGACGAACGCAATGCACTGCAGGAACTGTGCGACAGCCTGATACCCGGCGCGGCGCTGTCGGCCTGGACCACCTTCCAACTGGGCGGTCCATGTCTCGCGTTGGCCTGCTCTTCGTGCGCGGAACAACTTTGCGCAGCCGTGCGCGTCTGTTACGAACAAGAATGGTCAGCGCTGGTGATCGGCCAAGGCTCCAACCTGCTGGTCGCCGACCATGGCGTGGATGCGGTGGTGTTGCGTTATGTGCGGGAGCAAGCCGACATTACGCTGGAACAGGATCGCTTGCGCGTGTCCGGGGGTACGCTGTTGCGCGACCTGGTACGCGATAGCATTGAGCTGGGCGTGGAGTCCTTTATCTATTGCACCGGCATTCCCGGCACCGTGGGTGGTGCGCTGGCCGGCAATGCCGGCGCTTTCGGCCGTCAGATTGGTGAAAACCTGGAATCCGTAACGCTGCTCGATCTGCAAGGCAACGTCAAAACCGTGGGGCCGGACTACTGTTGCTTTGGCTACCGCGATTCGACGATCAAGGTTACTGGAGAAATCGTGCTGGACGCGGTTTTCCGCATCGAACGGATGCAGTTGGAACCACTTCAGGCGGAATACGAGCGCATCATGCAGCTCCGCCGCGACAAGCATCCGGACTGGAAAACCACGCCATGCGCAGGCAGTTTTTTCAAAAACGTGAAGCCCACATCCGCGGCCGGTCGGCGCCAGTCCGCAGGTTGGTTTCTGGACCAGGTCGGCGCCAAGAGCATGACCTGCGGCGGCGCTGGGGTTTTTCCCAAACATGCCAACATTCTGGTGCGCAAAGCGCCTGATTGCACGGCCCGTGATGTGTTGGTGTTGTCGCAACAACTCCAAGTCATGGTACAAGAACGGTTCGGGATCGATTTGGAGCGCGAGGTGCGACTGGTGGGACAATGGTAACAGGCAGTAGGGAGTAGGCAGGGCAGGGTAGGGGAGGGTTGTGATGGCGCTCATCAGAATTGACCCACTTTTACTCATCAAAAACATCCCATTGAAT
>CAZOLK010000358.1:0-5313 GCA_964580325.1 uncultured Verrucomicrobiota bacterium
GTGCACGCCGATCCGCTCCTGGTTCAACAGCTTCTGCCAGATACCGACCAGCAGTTGTTCCGTCTCACCAGCCGGCGCCCGGAAGCGGGAGCCAAGATCCAGCTTTTCGCCTTCGTCCGGGTCGGGCAGCGCACGGCGGTCCAGCTTATTGTTGCCAGTGAGCGGGAAAGCGTCGAGTCGGATGAAACAGGCTGGCATCATATAGTCGGGCAGTATCCGCGCCAGGTGTTCGCGCAGCGCGGTAACGCTGAGTTTGGTTTCCCGCGCTACGAGATAAGCGGTCAGGCACGGTTCGCCGTTGCGCCGCCGGCGCAGCAGCACCGTGGCCTTGTCCACGCCCGGATGCTCGAGCAGAACATGCTCGATCTCGCCGGGTTCGACGCGATGGCCGCGGATCTCCAACTGATCGTCATTGCGGCCCAGGTATTCCAGTGTTCCGTCCTCACGCCAGCGGCCCAGGTCGCCGCTGCGGTAGAGCCGCTCGCTTTCGCGAAACGGGCTGTCGACAAAGCGCTGGGCCGTCAATTCCGGTTTGTTGAGGTATCCGCGACATACGCCGCTGCCGCCCACGACCATTTCACCGGCCACGCCGACCGGTTGGAGCCGCATCTTGTCGTCGCAGACATAAATGCGGGTTTCGGGTAAAGGCCGGCCAATCGGACTGCCGCTCTGACCGTGCTCGATGTCTTCGTGCGTCAATGGACCGTACGTCACGTGGACCGTGGTTTCCGTGATGCCGTACATGTTGATCAACGCGATCCGCTCGGGCGAATACCATCTGGTCCACGGTCGGAGGTAGGTGGGTTCGAGACGGTCGCCGCCGAAAATGACATAGCGCAGATGGTCGTCCAGGTCGTGCCGTTCAGACTGCCGTTCTTCGTCGATCAGGTTGTAGAAAGCCGGCGGCGTCTGGTTCAGCACCGACACCCGCTCCTGGCGCAACAAAGCCAGCAATGCGCACTGATCGCGCACAGAATCGCGCGATGGCACCACCAGGCAGCCGCCGTAGAGCAGCGCGCCGAACATTTCCCAGACCGAGAAATCGAAAGCCAGCGCATGAGCCTTGATCCAGACATCGGTGGAACCGAAGCGGAAATGATGGCGTTGGTTACGCATCAGACGCACGACATTGGCATGCGTGATCAGGCAGCCCTTGGGTTTTCCCGTGGAACCGGATGTATAGATGATATAAGCGGTCTCTTCCGGCGTGTTGCGAGATTGGACTGCACCCGCTTCCCCATCGACCGCACAGATGTCAAGGCATGGACAGGGCAACGGCAGGCGCGCCGACTCGCCGGCAGTCAGAGCCAGGCGGCAACCGGCGTCGTGCAACATATAGAGCGCACGCTCTTTTGGATATTCCGGATTGATCGGCACATAGGTCGCGCCAGCCTTCAAAGTGGCCAGCGCGGCAATCACGGACCAGGGCGTGAAGTCCGGCAAAACAGCCACATAATCGTCCACGCCGATGCTGTAGCGCCAACGTATGGCCGCGGCCACGCGATCGACCGTTACGCTCAACTGGCGGTAAGAAAGCTGGCGCCAGCCCTGGCCGTCGGCAAAATCACCGACTAGGGCAGGTGCGTCAGGCGCAGCGGCGACCTGATCGTCGAACAACTGGTTCAGCGTCTTGTGCCGCGGGTAATCGGCGTTGGTGTCGTTGAATTCGACCAGCACCTGCCTGCGTTCGGCTGGTGCAAGAAAGTCCAATTCGTCCAGCGGCCGATCCGGCTCGGCAATGGCATGCTGCATGATCCGCGCCCAGTGTACGCCCATGCGCCGTATGTGCGCGTCGTCTATGCGCGCCGCGTTAAAAGTTGCGCGGCAGCGCAGATTGGCGCCGGGCAGGAAGACCAGGTCAAAATCGTAGTGGGTCACATCGCGGGTTTCCACGTTGTCGACTGTGAACGCATCGGACATATATTCGGCGCGGATTCGCTCTTCAAACGGGTAATTCTCGAATGCGACCACATGATCGATCAGTTCCTGGCGCGGTCGCGTATGGGCCTGAATCTCGGCCAGCGGAAAAACCTGGTGCGGTTCGGCGGCCAATGTGCCGGCCTGCACATCGCGAACCAGGTCGGCAAAAGTGGTTGCAGGCTCCCAACGCGCGCGCACCGGCAAGGTATTGATGAACAGGCCGGGGATGGATTCCACGCCAGGAACATCGGCGGGACGCCCGCTGACCACGGCGCCGAATGTTACGTCGCACTGCCTGTTGTAACGGCCGAGCAACATGGCCCAGGTCGCCTGTACCGCGCTGTTCAAGGTAACGCCGTGCCCGGCGCAGAAGGGTTGCAGACGCTGGGTGGTCTGTTCGCCCAGAGACCAGAAGCAGCGCTCCATGCGCCGTTCCGTGCGAACAGCCTGTGCGTCGCCGCGACCGCCGTCGAAACGGGCGGGACGTTCCACATCCTGTAACCGTTCCCGCCAGAAACGGCGCGATGCCTCGCGGTCCTGGCGCTGCAGCCACTTGATATAGGTTGCATAGGGCACGGCCGGCGGTAGATCAGGGGGCTGTCCCTTTGACAAGGCGTGGTAGATCCGGAAAAACTCGCCAAACACCAGACCCAGCGACCAGCCGTCAAGTATGATGTGGTGATGGCTCCAGACCAGTTGCGTCGAGTCTGCGCTCAGTTGCAGCAGCGTCACACGCATGAGTACATCGCGGGTCAGTTCGAACGGCCGCGCCCGGTCGTCGCGCAGCGCCTGCTCGATACGCTCGCGCTGCGTTTCGACGGTTCGATCACGCAGGTCGATGACGTTGCAGGCGATGTTTCGTTCGCGCAATACGATCTGTAACGGTTGCTCGGAATGCTCGTAGGAGAAGACGGTGCGGAAGATGTCGTGACGCTGGAACAGCACGTTCAGGCTGCGCTCGAACAACTCAGGATCCAACCAGCCGGTGCAGTGCATGGACCACTGCTCGTGATAAGCAGCCGAGGTTCGATCGGCCAGGGCGTGAAACAGCATGCCCTCCTGCATGGGCGAAAGCGGATAAATGTTCTGTACGTTGCGTTTGTCCATGGCCACGATCCAGCCTCCTACAGTTTTTCCAGAAAAGCGTCCAACTGGTCGGCGTCGAACCCTTTGTAATCGATGTCGGACGGAGTCAATTCGCGATCCTGCCGACCTGCGGCAAACGCGATGACCTTGCGCAGCTCCTCTTCGTAGAGATCCACCAGGCGTTGCACGGTTTCGCCGCGAACCCGGGCGGTCTGGTAGATGGCGGTCATGCACAAACCCTGGTCATCGACCAGACCGACCAGCTCCAGCGTGCTCAGCGGTTCGGCTTCGGGGTCAACGGGTGGCGCGACCGTTTCCTGGGCAGCGCTGAACAGAACGTTGGCGCTGGGGTCATCGAACTGGCCCAGGTAATTGAAGGCTATTGCTGGCGCTGTGTTCAATGCATCGGCTTGGTCGTTGTCGCGTGCGGCCAGGTAGCGCAGCACGCCATAGCCAACGCCCTTGTCCGGGGCGGCGCGCAGGGTTTCCTTGACCCACTTTAACTGGCGGCCCAGGTCTTCGGAACGGGAAAGGTCCAGATGAACCGGGAACAGGCTGGTGAACCAACCGGTTGTACGGCTGATGTCCAGGTGTTCGAACAACGGTTCGCGGCCGTGGCCTTCGAGCAGTATGCGCACGCCGTCGCCGCCGGACCAGCGCTTCAAGGCACGCGCCAGCGCGGTCAAGAGCAGGTCGTTGACCTCAGTGCCGTACGCGTGGTGACAGCGGGTCAGCAGATCGGTTGTAGTCTCCCGATCAAGGTGGAACCGGCGATCAGCGGTTTTTCCGGTAGCTGCGGGATCGGGCCCGTCAAAGGGCAGCGGCGCGGTGTTACGGGTTTCGATTTCGCGCCAATAAGCGCGCTGCTGCAAAACGGCGTCGCTGCCGGCATAGTCGCGCATGGCCCGGGCCCACTGGATGAACGCGTCCGATTTTTCCGGCAACGCTGGTTCGCGGCCCTGACGCAATTGCGTATAAGCTTGCTCTAAGTCCTCGAGGATAAAGCGCCAGGACAAGGCGTCCACCACTAGGTGATGCGCGGCCAGGAAAAGCCGGTCGCCGTTGTCGAGCCGATAAATCACGGCACGTAGCAGCGGCGCCAGATTCAGCGTCATACCGGCCTGGACCCGGGCCGTATCCTCGGCCAACCGCGTCGCGGCCTGTTCAGCGCCGCGCAGATCCACGAGTTCGAGGAGCGTGCTGGCGGATAGCGCGGATGCAGGCGTCGTACGCTGGATCCAATGCCCGTTTTCACGATGAAAGGTAAGGCGCAAGGCGTCGTGATGCTCCAGCATCAGCGCCAGGGCACGGCCCAGACTGTCCCGGTTCAGACGTTCATCTACGGCCAGCAGCATGGATTGATGGAACCAGTGGCGCCGGCCCTGGAAGGTGTCGAAGAAATAGCGTTGCACAGCGGTCAATGGCGCGTCGCCTTGGACCGGTGCTTGGGCCGCGGCGGGTTTTGGACCGATAATGGCCAGACGTGGCGCCAACTCGAGGATGGTGGGATACTGGAACAGGTCGCGCACTTCCAGGCGATAGCCGCGCGGACGCAGACGGGCCACGATCTGGAGCGCCTTGATCGAATCGCCGCCCAGGGCAAAATAATTGTCGCGGCTGCCGATTTTTCGTGCGCCGATCACCTCGGTCCACACCTGCACCAGTGCCTGCTCGCGAGCATCGCGTGGCGCTTGGAAAGCGACGCCTTGATCGAGCAGCGTGGCGTCTTCGGGATTGGGCAGGCGTCGGCGATCAACTTTGCCGCTGGCCGTCAGGGGCAGGCTGTCCAGGGTCATGAAATAACCGGGGATCATGTATTCAGGCAATTTCTCGGCGGCATGGGCGCGCAACAGCGAGACGGTGAGTTCGGAGTGTGTCGCGTCTGGCGTGTCGTGCCGCCTCCCTGGTTCCTCTATTTGGTCATTGGTTATTCCGTGTTGGATATTGGATATGGCATCCTTTTGTCGGCCTTGTCCGTACGGCACGATATAGGCCAGCAATTCTTTGTAGCCGTGAGCGGTATCGCGGGCGATGACGCAGACTTCGGCCACGTCAGGGTGCGCGCGCAGATGGGCTTCGATCTCGCCCAGTTCGATGCGGTAGCCGAGGATCTTGACCTGGTCGTCGTTGCGCCGCAGAAAACGCAGGGCGCCATCGTCGCGCAACACGGTCATGTCGCCGGTGCGATACCAGCGCGGACCGGGCGCCGCATCGAGCTGTACGAACCGTTCCGCGGTCAGATCTGGCCGGCCGCAATATCCGCGCCCCACGCCGGCGCCGGCCAGAAAGAGTTCGCCAGGTACATCC
>CAZOLK010000359.1:0-5273 GCA_964580325.1 uncultured Verrucomicrobiota bacterium
AATGGCGTACTTCGGCTCCTTGAGATATGATGGTCATGACGATACGGATGGCGACACCTACAATGACGGCCTGGAAGTAATGGCTGGTTCCGACCCGTTCGATCCCCTGTCTATCCCTGTTCAGCACACATTCAGTTCCACATCGCCGCGTGGAGACCCGCAACCGGCTGATGGTTACTACTGTAATAATCAACAGTTGATCTGTTCCGTAACCACGCCAATCGAAGAAAGCGATACACGCTATACCTGCAAAGGTTGGGACCAGAGCGTCGGCAGTATTCCGCCCAATGGAACGGAAGCTTCCGTCATCATTCAGATCACCCAGCCCTCCTCCATGAATTGGACCTGGGCGCCCAGCCAGTACCGGCTCCAGCTACAAACCTCCACCCACGGCCAGATCAGCGGCGATCCCGCCGGATGGTATGATGTCGGTCACTCCATAAGCTTGTCCCCGCAACCGGAAGAGGGTTATCAACTGGCCGAATGGTACATCAACGGTCAACCCGCGGGCTCCGCTGATCCGCTGATCCTGCCCATGGACAGCCCGAAAACGGTTCTCGCCCGGTTCGAATCCATCAACGGCCCGCCCATCCCAACCGCCAACCTGAAGCTCTGGTTAAAAGCCGACGACTTAGCCCTGAACAATGGAGATCCCATCGCCACCTGGCCGGATGCCAGCGGCAATCACGCAGATCTACAACAGGCCATGGCTGGCAGCCAACCTGCGTTCAAAACACAATCGGCATTTGAACAACCCGTTATATCTTTTGATGGCGATGATTTTCTTGCAGGTTCTATTAAAATCTCTGATGCACCATTCACGACGTTTATCGTTAGTCGCTTTAATCGATACATTCAGCCAGCCAATGATGATGATTGCGTTATGAGTATGGGTGTGGATCAGGCTTACAAAAACATCAGTTTTGCCCGAACTGAGCCAGCGGATTTCAAGGCATATCTTGGCGATGGCATTGAAATTGATGGTCCCGCCATGCAAGGACATATCTTGAATGTATTGACAATGTATCATTGTGATAACGGAACGCAGCGCATATATATGAATGGCGAGAAATGGTTAGAGCATCATGCCAGCCAACCCTTGGACCTGAGCGGTATCCTTACCCTGGAACTGGGTCGTGAGGGTGCTCGCGGCGGGCATCACCTAACGGGTGACATTGGCGAAGTTTTAATCTATGACCAAAGGCTGACAGACACGGACCGTCATAAAATAGAGGGATATTTGTATCGTAAACATTTCCAATCCCACATTCATGCAATTAGAGAAATTGATCTGCCTGCTCTAAGTGAAGTGAAGATGCTGGGTATTGACAGGGTTTTCAACATGCATGATCAGGCAAACACGCTGAAAGCCATTTTTGGTACCGCGAATTTGATTCAATCCGATGATTTCAGCAATGCAGATAGAATACACCTATGGGATGCCGCATCTCAAAGCATCATTGATTGTGCCCAAAAACCAAATGGTGAATTTTATGATGTCGCAGATTGGGATGGCCAACCAGTCAATCCGGAATTGGAGAAAGGCACAGCCCTGAAAATAAATGCCAGCCCAAACGCAACATCATCTCGCAAGTTGGTTCTGGAAGGCCATGTTCCCGCGGAACCGTTTATCAGCATTGAACTCTCAGGAGCAGGTATGGTTGATTGGATTTGTTATCCGTACCCTACCAGAGTGATGCTGGACGATTTCCTGAATAGCGACAATAGTGATGGAAAACTAACTCCCGCCGAGGATCTTGCAGCTTGTGATCAAATCCGTATTTGGGACGAATACACACAGAAATTCAATGTCTATGGTTTGCGCACCATGAACCAATGGCATAAGATCATTCAACAACCGGACGCCACGTTGGCATGGGACCCTGTTCCCACCAATTTCATCATTGTCGCAGGCACGGGAATCGAACTCCTGACACATAACAGCCAACCTTTCAATCTATATATATCAAATCCGCTGAGACAGGCCAACTATATTGCCCGGGAATCACAGCAGGAAGACCTGGAAGTGGAAGTCGTAAGAGCCGGCAATCAGTATTACATAACAGTGCATAATAATACAGGAATACAGCAGCAACTTGATGTCCTTGTGTACAATAGCATTCTTGGCACATGGTCTGTTGCTGAGAATGGGCTGAATATACCCCCTGGAACAACAACGCTCCCAGCACTATCTATGAATAATTCATGGGATGCTGTGTTGGCAAGCTTTAGTGACCAGGATGCAGATTCGCTTTCCGATGCACGAGAGACCCTTGTCCTTCATACGGATCCACAGGAATTCACCCCCATTGTCTCTGTCTATCCAGCAGATATTGATATCTTGAGTAAGAGTGTACATTTTGTGAATAATAAGATAGGATTCAAGCAATATACTCAAAGCACCACGCCAAGCTACTATACCAAAAATGACGTAACCGTTAACTTTAGTAATTTCCCGCTTACAAATATGGAAATGCATAACTATTTCTATGGCGATGGTTGTCCTGGTGTTGGCTACTTTGAATTCCCTGGCTCATGGTGCGGTGCTGAAATAGTGTTAAATTGTTATGGCCAGGATGTCGTATGCGACAAGTATATGATCACGGATCTATCGGCATACAGATACTGCAATGAATTCAAGTCTATGTATGGCACCCCGGTTGCGAAGGAGTTCGGCGGCACAAAAAAAATAGCGGGCTTTAGCATGCCTTGTTGTCTTGATCCCTGTGCTTATGCCTGCCCAGACTTTGCGGAATATACTTCTTCTCTGACGATTGACCAAGCTCAATATTACTGTAGACATCTGCCGCTATGCGACACAACGGCAACACCAGGACCGAAGGATACCCACATGAGCTATTTCAATAGTTATTCTTCTTTAAATAGCTATACGATTCCCGATTCCGAGGGCTATGGTCTGCAAAACATCTCTTGCAGCAGAACTCCACAACAGAGTAGTGAACTGAAGCAGAGAAAAACAATCAATGAGAATCTCACATGTAGTTTTACTGAATTTGACATATCGAAGACAGGAAAGTATAGTTTTAATTTCGAATCTGACCTTTCTAATGAATACACCACAGAGATGCTGATTGGCCACACATGGACCATGCTTAATCTTTACCCCAATCTATATATTGCCAAATACTATAAAAACTATGACATAGAAATAGATCGTTGCGAACAGATTGCCTATCCAGATGAAAATGGTTCGCCCATGTCTGAAGCTCGCAACTGGCTGTCGGACGATGAAGCCACGTTGGAGTTGTCTGGCGTTCAATACAAGGTGGAAGATAAGAAAACGGACAAGAAGAACGAAGTATATCGTCTTGCTGGCTTCCACACATATGAGCTTCCCAACCAACCTTCCACGAAGACGTATGAATCATTCAAGGAAGTCTTGTTCAGTAAGGGCCAAAAATTGGATTTTGCGGAAGAGTTTCTCACGGTATATCCACCAACAGAATACGGCACTCGCCGGATGCAATTCATATCATTGGATATCCGCTTCGAGCCACACGAACTAGCCCCCTGCCAACTAGTCAAAGCCGATTGCGTCAAGACCTTTGACTACAATTTTGGTGATGAAGTAGTGCCTGTTTGGTCTATTGAAAGCGATATCGACAAGGAAGCCGTAAAGATTGACTCTAAATCAGGCGACATCTACCTTGCAGACCCTGAAAAAGCTCCAGCCTATGTTAGGGTTCGAGCGACCCTGAAAGGTGATTATGCCAATGCTTACATTGAAGAAGTCTTGCCGATTAACAAAAATCCATGCCTGGAGTGTAACAAATTTGGTGGAAGTAGCACAGCCCATAACTCATTTTACTATGATTTCAACTTAGGCTTAAGCAACGAAGGAAAAACCGCCGGCAAACTATATGCCCACTTCAAGCGTCCCTCGAATATGATGTCGACCATAGGTGTTTTGACACCATCTTTCGCAACTGGAGTGGTTATGGATCGAAGTACGAATCCCATGACCATAAGTATTCCCGAGGGCCTTGTTTTGTTGGAAGAAATTGACCGCTTTATGTATACGATAACATACTATAAAGGCTCATCGCCGCTACCCGAGAATCTATTGGTTACCTACACGATCCATAATCCAGACCGTTCGCTGGATGCATTCAATCGCCTTTATATAAGTGAATCCAGGGGTTCGCATACATATGAGACGCTGGCTGAATTCAATGACGATGAACTCCACTGGACCATTACACGTGGTAGTAATTTGCTCGCAGGTAATCATGAGATCTTTGAAAGAAAACGCGTGCAGGAACTAACCGAAGGAACACTGTTGACCAAAGTCAAGCTCACACTCGATGCCGCAGACAACGTACTCTATAAATCACATCAAATCTTACAAGAGTTTCCCTGGGGCCAAGCTACTGTAAGGCAGGTTGAGGACCCTGATCATCTAAACTTAGTAACGGAAACCCAATACTACGACGAAGACCCACTGAAACCTTATTACGGTAAAGTAAGATCTGTGATACAGCCAAACGGGAGCTGGATTTTATATCAATACAATGATAACAGCCCCCTCGTCCAATCCACGGTTACCCCTTGGCAGGATACCGCTTATGATGAAACCAAGCCTCTGGGCGCTGATCCGGAAGACATTTGCATGATCTCCTATGACTATTCACCACTTGCTCCTGACAGTGCTTTGCGCGAAGATTCGAATAAACCTCGCAAAGTTACCGAGATCATTAAGGGCATTGTTGTCGCGGAGACCTATTATATATACGGCATACTCAATAATGAAAAATTTGTGAAGTCTTACCGTGCCGAGCAACAGGGGCAACCTTGGCAGGATGGCCAGTTGACCCATACGGTCTATTATCCGGAAGATGACACCCAACCCTATGATGGCAAAACACGGTTCACGCTATCACCAAATGGCGCCATAGCATCCTATGGTTACGCTTATGGTACGTATACTCCAGAGACCATGACATTTACAACCGGTGCTGGAGACGATTTACGCACCATCGTAACCAATACCTACCAAGGTATTGGCCTTAGAGCAAATAAGACAACCAGGCAGGTGACCATTGAGAATAAATTGGGTAGAACTGTTTATACAGCATCGGAACTGTATAACGGAAGTGACTACAGCACTCTTGAATATGTCAAATATACCTTGGATGACCAGGGTCGGGTCACCATGACACTGAACTCAAACGGCGCCATCACGGAAAGCGGATGGGGGTGTTGCGGCAAGGAGTGGGATCTGGATGAGCAGGGAATATATACAGACTATTTGT
>CAZOLK010000360.1:0-5264 GCA_964580325.1 uncultured Verrucomicrobiota bacterium
GCGCCAGTTCCAGCGGCGGCACAGTTCTTGGCTCAACCGCGTTCTCCCGAGCGCCGCGTTCGCGGCCAGCAGAACACAAATCCCTTCGATGTCCGCGCCACTGACCTTGCGCCCTTGAAGAAACATGATTTCTGTCATGTTGAAAAAAATACGGCACAACCGACCAAAATTAAAATAGAAAAAGTCCATTTTTTTTCTTGCGGTTCGTCAGCAGTGACGATATTCGTTAGAAAAAATGATAATTGAATTGATAGGTATCAATTTTTACACGGGGTCGCTGGCGGCGGGCAGACCCGTGAGAAAAAAGAATAAAGAAAAAAACGCCGTGAACGGTTACCTATCGGGAGGCGTATGACCTGACGGTGCATGTGGAGCAGGTGGTGCGGAACTTCAGCCGCTACCACAAGTACACGCTGGGCACGGATTCGGTGCCGGTGGCTTGGATTGGCGAAACGGGGCGGCGCGTGGGCGTGATCGCGGAACGCGTCCTGGTGCGCCGGTGGGCGTACAGGGCTGGAGCGACGATCAGGTGACACCATGAGAGAACAACAAACAGACAGGAGCGTCAAGATGAGAACAAGAGGAAGAATGATGGCCTGTGTGACGGCAAGATTTCTGACCATGACGGTGCTTAGCGCGTCCGTCGCGATGGGGGCCGATATGGGAACGGACCCGGCGCACAAATACGCCTGGGGCGAGAACGTAGGCTGGGCGAATGCCGGGCCGACGAATCACGAGGTCATGGTCCATTACTACGAGGGAACCGGTGGATGGCTTTCGGGCCATGCCTGGTGCGAGAACATCGGCTGGATCGTGATGGGCAGCGCGGAGGGCGGACCGTATGCCAACACCACCAGCAACAACTGGGGCGTGAACCTTGCGGCCAACGGCGATCTCTCGGGGTACGCCTGGGGCGAGAACGTGGGCTGGATCAACTTCGGGCACGCCCAGTGCGACGCGGCGATCGATCCGGCCAACGGCGAGTTCTCCGGCCACGCCTGGGGCGAGAATATCGGGTGGCTGAAGTTCAAGGGCGCTTCGCCGGACTACGGGGTGCGGTTGCGGCTGGCCGACCTGGCGCTGAGCATGGGCGTCAACCGCACCGTTGCATTCAGCGGCGAAACCCTGGTTTACACGATGTTGGTCAGCAACACAGGCCCCAGCGAAGCAGACGGCGTTCAGGTCACCGACCTGCTGCCTGACGGCGTAACCCCGAGCGGAATATGGATCACCAACCTGGGCTCCATCGCCCAGGGCAGCACCACGTCCTTCTCCTTACCGGTTACGGTGGATCGATCCACCCGCGGCATACTGACCAACAGCGCCAGCATCGCTTCAAGCGCCATGGATACCAACACGCTGGACAACAGTGCAACAATCCAGGTCCTTATCACGCCGCGTGGATCAGTACTGGTGATCTATTAAGGTTTTCCGTATAGATTGAACTTGCGCCTCTACGCGTGTCAGTGTATGGAAGAAGGTATGAAGAGCAGGATCGATAACATCTCTCATACCCTGCACACCTATGTGCAGCGTGGCTACTCATTCGGCTGTTTTGAAATCGGCAATGCCTGGACAGGACATGACTGGCACCAGCACAGCGCGTTCCAACTTTTCCATATGGCCAGGGGCCGTGGTAAAATGCTGATCGGTGACTGCATGCTGGCCTACCGACAGGGCGACGTCTGTTTCCTGGGCAGCGGATTGCCGCATTCCATCTGTCCCTCACCGCGCAATCAACAGAGCGCCATCAGGGTGGTTTTTTTCGAGCGTTCTTTTCTGGGCGAACGTTTTTTTGACCTTGTCGAAGCCAGGCCGTTGCGACGTTTGCTTGACCTTTCAGATAAGAGATTTCACGTGACTGGAGCATGTCGCCAGACAGTCGCCGGCCTGGTCGGTCAACTGTTCGCGAGCCATGGGTTCGACAAGCTGTTGAAGTTACTGTCCATCCTGAATGCGCTGGCCAATACCGACAAACGGTCACCCATCTGTACCTTCGGCTATGAACCCGAACAGGGCAAGTTGACCAACGAACGCATTGTCCGCGTGTTTGCCTATATCCAACGCCACTTTCACGAGCGCATCACACTGGCCGAGGTAGCAGCTCACGCCCACATGACACCAGAGGCTTTCAGCCGGTTCTTTCACGCCAAAACCAAGCGAACACTCAGAGCTTCCATCAATGAAGTACGGACCAGCGAAGTATGTAAAAGACTTTTGACATGCGACCAGGACATCACCTCCATCGCGTTTGCCTGCGGCTACAGCAACCTGTCCAATTTCAACCGACAATTCAAGAAGATGACCGGCAAAACACCGAGTGAATACCGGCGCCAGTAATAGACAGCGTTCGGGGTTCGGGTACCAGGTTTGATTGCAGGACTACTTCCAACGCAGGCGACACCCCCGCAACCCAATAATACTACAACCACGGATGAACACAGCTCAGCAAAGCCGCAACCAAAATACTAAGTGATAAGAATTTTTAACCACCGATGGACACCGATTAACACCGATAATACCGCGTTCATTATTTTTATTATTTCGGTCTTCCAGAAAAATGAGAATATCAGTGTTCATCAGTGGTTAAAACATCTTCTGCAACTCTTCATTCGCGTTCATTCGCGGTTCCCCTTAATGTTCAATACGTGTGGCCTACTTTTTTATGTTTTCTTGGAAATTGCCATCCAGGATGCTACAGTGAACAGCATGAGTTTGACGGGCGGCAAAGTTTTATTTCAGGGCCTGACCGTGCTGGAGCGGTTGGCAGAGGCGCCGGGACCGATGAGTGCGACCGCGCTGGCGCGTAGCATGGACAGGCATGGCTTTCAGTCCCAACTTGCGGTAGATAGCCAGTTCTTTCTTTAAGTTTGACAAAAACAATGTAGGATTAATCAGGTAAGCGTCATGAGACAACCAGGCGCGGATGGCATTCATCCATGGAAAATAGTTTTTACTGCGGGTTAATTCGTTTTCGACGATATCGGGATCGTAACAATCGAGCCAACGAGTCAGGCCATTGACTGCAAAGCTTGGGTGATAGTTAAAGCCTTTGATATGGCTTAATGACATGTTATTAAGTTTTTTCATAAGTTATTCCTTTTCGTTTCTCAAGCATGGTCGGGTAATAATCGTTGCTGATCAACGGCTGATGACAGACCGTTCCCGGCTTGACGCGGCCGGGCCACTTGACGATCATCGGCTCGCGGATGCCGCCCTCGTAGGGCGTGCCCTTGCCGTCGCGCCGACGCCCGCGGCGAGCGCGCGCTTAAAAAAAAGTCGCCTGTCATACAATGGATTATTGATCATAATAGGACTCCATCTCGGGTGGGTAAATGTCTACAGGGTCGGAATTCTCATAATACAAGGCGGGAACCGTTGTCAAGATCGGAGCCAGATTCGGGTGGCGCCAACGCCATGCGAGCCGCGACGCGACCTGTTGACCGATGGCGGGCCAATTGTCGCCGCAATACACCATTTTCCGGATCGAATCCAACCTTATTTCCTGGTCCATATCCGACGGAACGGAGCCGATGGCGTAAAAATCGCATGCGCGACCGGCGCGCTTCATCAAAATCTGCATGATCGGCAGCGAAACGCCGATTCCGGAAATAACGCAACTCGGCCGCACGCCAGCGCCGTTTTCCGCGTTTAAGGCGGCGAGAAGTTCGGAATGGCCGGACACGCTCTCCGCGAACAACTTGCTCATCGAGGTGTCAAGAATGTCTGGCTCAAGCTCGTTTTCATACATGCCCCGCAAATAGCCGGCCTGCCGGTCGCCAAACGACGGTAGCACCGTCATCAACAGATCCCGCTTTAAAAACAAGATGGAGCGATGACCGTCCGCGACCGCCAAGTGGGTCAGATTACGGACGGCGCCATGAAAATCGGTCGAAACCGCGTCCAGCGCCCCCAACTCGTTGAGCCCCGCGCAAATAACCGGAAACGGCCGCTCCACGCATACCTGGAGCGTCCCTTTTTCCACGGGGCGATTGCCGATCAAAACCAACGCGTCCGCCTCGATGGACGCGATGATCTCCCGGCAAACCCCGAAGTGCCGCGGGATTTTCCGCGCCTGGCTGTCAATAAACTCAATCCTCGTGGAACCGGGCAGGAAAGTCCGCATGTTTTCCGCGATAACAGCCCCAATATGATCTTCAAGGGAATTCAGTATCGCGATGTGGCGAACCGGTGTTGACATGGAAACATCCTCCCTTCCCTTGACCATCCACCCCCTGCCTTTCACCGGCTCGATCAAACCTTCCTCCGCGAGCTTCGTCAGGCACTTCCGGATCGACGTCCGGCTGCAAGCGCACTCCTCGCGCAACGCCTTCTCGCTCGGAAGCAACGCCCCCGAAGGGTAAGCTCCGGACCTTAATATGCCCCGTAACCGCTCGTGAACCTTCACGAACACGGGAGATTGACGACGCCTGCTCATGGAAACCTCGCAAAAAGTATATGTTGTATTTTATATGTTCTCGTTTTGATAAGATAACGCATGCCTAGAAGGAAGTCAATCGTTTTTTAAGTAGCTATATAAAATACATGATATATCTTCACTTGCCCCGCGCCGCGGGCGCTCGAGGGGAGGCGGTTTTAGGAACCTTGATTCAAGAAGTGGAATCCACGCCTCCCCCATTCGCCCCTGCCGCGTCTGTTCATCGATGGCGCAGTCAAGGCGCCGGATTCGTTTTGCCCTTCCAAGGCGTTCCCGCCGCGATGGTCAATCCCGGGCGGCAGGAGGTCCAAATCCCTGCCTTTATCTTGCATAATGGCATATTGTGCCATTAAAAAATAATTAATGGGTTTTACGTTGCGCATATTGACATTATTGAAATGTGAGTTATATTGTTTTATGTGACATCTGATAATCAACGGAGGTTTGTCGTGACGGACAACGAGATATTGGTTTTGGAGAAGGTTCTGTCCAGCGAGGGGCCGGTGCGGTCGTCGGAATTCCAACAGGTGGTGGATCTGCCTCAGGCGGATTTGAGCCGTTTGCTGGGCAAGTTGGTCGACAAGGGGGTGCTGGAACGTCGACGCCGCGGAGTGTTCGGCCCGGGAAAACGCTTGAACGCGTCGGCCCGGCCGACGACGACATCCGCGGCATCGGCAATCGAGCCTGAACCGGCGCGGAAGCCGTTGGCGGACAGGAATGTGTTGTTGTTGAGCCGTTGGCAGGGCATGTTCGGCGGCGGCATCCGCGACGGCGTCCGGGACGTCCTCGATCCCTTGGGCGCTAGCTGCCAGGTGGATTTCCTGGG
>CAZOLK010000361.1:0-5249 GCA_964580325.1 uncultured Verrucomicrobiota bacterium
CTTGGCGAAGGCGTGCATAATTCTTGATTTTTGCACGCCGCTTAGTTTCTAGGGTTTGGTCCGTGCAACCCGTCGCTACCGACAAGATTCTCCAATGGTACTGATCGTCCGTGGACTCATAGTCATCTCTTCGGTGAACATTTGTCTATGTCAGGGGAACAACAAAACTCTAATCGATTTGGTGATGCCGTTCGCAAGGCACGAACAACGGCGGGTTTGACTCAAGAGGATTTAGCTGACCGAGCTGGGTTAGACAGAAGTTATATTGGTGGTGTTGAGCGCGGAGATAGAAATCCTACGCTCAGCGTTATTGAAAAAATCGCACAGGGACTGGGCATAACCCTATCGGAACTCTTTGAATACTCGTCAAAGGGACCAAGGGCGTGACGTGCTGAGATTTCCCAATCCAGGTTCCAACATCGAGAACTTCGTTCGCGTCTATAGCGCAGCCTTTGAGCGGTTGAGTGGACGCATTGTTGGTCTCGACGACATCGTCGCAGAAGTCGTCGCCGCCAATCTGGCAACGTCATCCGGCTACATGGGCGAGCAAGCGGTGGCGCGTTCCACCCGCGCTGATCGTAGCCGTGATCCGCTCTACAATCAGCACAAGATGTATGCTGAACTGTTCCGGATCTTGGGATGGCTGCATCCTACCCCACAAAGTGCGCTGAGCTTCACGTTCACGCTACTCGGCGAGCAAGTGGTCGCAGCCGGACGCGATTTCGGGGCTCTGCTCGACGAGTGTGTACTGGGCATTGTTTACCCCACGCCAATTCTCACGGTGAAGGGCGACTTCGACCTGCGGCCTTTCGCGTTTATCCTGCGCGTGATGGCGGCCTGCGACCGCCACCTGTCACGCGATGAAATGATTATCGGGCCGTTGAGTGCCGCCAGTGATCGGGGCCAGAAGAATCTGGACGCGGTGGTGGCGAAAATCGAAGCGGCCCGCAAAAGCGCAGCGGCTTCAAAAAGAGCCGTGGACGCGATGTCCAAGGTTCGGAAGATTCAGGTCAATACATTGCAGAACTATACGCGGTGGCCGATTGCCCTGCTGCGGGATTTGGGATGGGCGACGCGGGGAGCGGCGACATTCCGGAATGGCCAGAAATACCAAACGTTCCACCTGACCGACAAAGGCCAGGCATTGGCGGCGCGCGTCGGTGAGTGCGTCGATCTGCGTGTCGATGACACGGCGCAGCTCGCGCCGGAAGAGCGCATGGCGCTTGGCGTCGTAGCGCACTTTCGGATGCTGGAACGAGCGGGCTTTGACATCGAGCCGGTTGGCGAGCGCATCGCGGAGGCGGAAACAATAGCGGCGTCGGTGTTCGGACGGTTGAATGCGGACGGCCGCAATCTATTATTCTCACCTTTCCAGTCCCTTTCGCTCGACGACATTGCTGCTGCCTTTTCCGCGCGGGTACAAACCGCCCAGGTGAAGGAAGTTGCTGGCGGGGATGCGGTAGCGGCAGCGCCAGATGGCCGCGACGACCGTTCGCACCTCTTCGTGCATCCGAACATGGTGGCAGCGGAAGGGGCTGGTGTCGGTGGTCCCGACGCGCTGCGATCGGAATTGATCGGGTTGCTTGACACGTACGGCAAGATTGAAGTCGCGGCGGCGGCCTGCGCGGAAAACCACGCGGGGGACACGCAAACCGCCTTCTATCCGCTGGTCACGCACCTGTTCCAAATCCTCGGATTTCAGAGTGACTATTCGCGTGCTGGCGTGAATTACCAGCGGTGGGATGCCTATGTCATGGTAGATGGCTATGCTCTTCCGGTCGAGATCAAGTCGCCGACCGAGGAAGTTATGCTATCCACGAAGGCGGTTCGGCAGGCGCTCGAAAACAAGGTGATCCTGTTGTCACGGGGCGGGTTGGAGACGCGCCCCGAGTTGGCAAGTCTCGTCGTCGGCAACCGCCTCCCTAACGAACGCGGCGAGATGTCGAACCTGATTGACGACGTGTTCAAAGCTTTTGATTTGCGTCTCGGCGTGATCGACCTGACGACCCTTGCTCACCTCGCGCTTCGCGCCCTGCGCGACGGCGTGACGGTTGAAGCAGCGCAACTCAGTCAGCTTCGGGGGTTCCTCGATGTCTGATTTCGTCGTTCACAAAGGCAGACGAACGGCAGGGACGTTTGCGAGACACTACGGCGCTGCCGTAACAGACGTGCATTACATGCAAGGGGAACGCACCACGATCATGCTGGTTGACGGGCGCACCGGAGCGGGAAGCTGCCTAGGATGCGGCAGCGCGCCTTGCATGGAAAAGGATGAAAGTGAGCTGACTCTGTTCGGGACGCTCGATTCCTTTCCCGGCGATCCCAGTCGAGATGTCTGCCCGACAAGGGCTATCCGCTGGGACGGCGAAAACGCCGCCGCATTTGTCGTGGCGGATGATTGCATCGGCTGCGGATTATGCGTCAGCCGATGCCCTTACGGCGCAATCAACCTAAGCGATGGCCGGACCGCCAGTGTCGAAACGGCAAACCCCGACGGACTGGCAGTTGAAGGCGCGATGACGGCCGTACATCCGGAACCGAAGCGAAGCGGGCGGATTGCAACGCTTGATGCACCGGCCGCGGCCAACCTCCCGGCAGCGGTGGGGGCGCTAGACGATAGCCGGACAACGCTCCTAGTCAGGAACCTTCTCAACGAGGTCGGACTTAACGCTCGCACAAGGCGGCGCGGGGATACCAACATGCGTATCGATGCCGTGGGGTTTTCTCGCAGTAAAAAACCGTTCGTAGCCGAAATTGAGACCGGGGCGGGTGTACTAGAGTCTCCGCGCGCGCTTCTCGAAGATGTCGCCGTGCTCCACTCCCGCTATGGCTACGCGGTCGAGGATATCGATCCCGTGAGCGTCATCTTATCATTTCCGAATGTGCGTTCGGAATATTATCAGGTGATCCGCGACATAGAGAAGGTGATTGGACTGCGCTGCCGCACCATCACAGTCGGCGCGCTTATCGCATTGCTGTGGCATTGCGCGAAGCTCGACGGCTTCGACGGCGACGCTTTCACTGTCGGTGACGGTACAATCGATCTGGGCGATTGTCTCGGCTTTGACAACGCGAAACTGATTGAACCTTATTCAGGCGCATTCAGACCTGCGAAGTAGCGAGCAAATCCAGCTGTTTCGGAAAGTCGGCCTCCTGCAGTTTTGTGATGCGCGCGCGTGCTAGATCGACGTAGTCGGGATTCAGTTCGAACCCGATAGAACCACGCCCCTCCATAAGGGCGGCGACGCACTCGCTACCGCTCCCCACGAAAGGCACCAAAATGGTGTCACCAGGATTAGAGAAATGCTTGACGATCCTACGGGAAATCGAGAGCGGTTTTTGGGTCGGATGATCAACTTTCTCATCGCGAAAACGACGACCGGCGAGTGTAGGAAATGACCAGATGTCTCCCGCCATACGGCCATCGGGATGGGGTTCCCATACCTTGCCGTTCTTGATGATCTTATGTTTCAGGCGTTCCTGACTTTTGTAGGGTTCGCGGATAGGTGTATAGATGTAGCGATCTGTTTTGGAGAACCACAGCAAAGGCTCGTAGGTGGCATTAAGAGAACGCTTGCCGTATCCGGCAAAGCCGTTCTCGTAGTGCCAAATGATTTGGCGGCGATAAATTAGGCCCATTTCCAACATCATGCACTGAACCCAGCACATATGATGGTGAATGCCATAGACGAAGATGTTTCCTTCATCGGAGAGAAGGCGGCCGGCCTGCTCAAGCCATGCGCGCGTCCAATCACGCCACTCCGCTTTGCGTTCCGTCTCCTTCCACGGCCCAAAATCTTTGTTCAGATTGTAGGGTGGATCGGCAACGATCAGGTTGAAGGAACCGGCATCGAGGCTAGCCATACCCTCAATGCAATCGCCATGAATGATGCGCGAGTCTGACATTACTTCGGCTTCTGCAATATCAAGATGTATTGATTATGGATGTTGGGAACGTAGGAATAGGGATAACCGTAGGGAAACACCTTCTTGTGACGCTGATACAGCACTTTCAGGCCGCGCATTTCCATTCCGTACGCGTCGAGCGCGCGTGCTAAATCAGCATGAAACATGATATATTTTGACTTATCCCGGAAATCGCTGACGATGATCGCCATGTAGCGACCACGTTTGAGGACGCGGGCGCACTCGCCGAAGATCGCCGCCAGCTCGTTCAGGAATTCGTCGTAGCTTTCGATCTTTGCAAGGTCGCCTTCATGCTCCCCATAGTCTTTGGCTAATCCCTTACCAGTGCGCTCCTGGCGCACCTTGTGGTCCACTTTCTTCAGGATAGACCAGTAAGGTGGGCTGGTGACTACAAAGTCTACGCTCTCGTTCGCAAGGGTCGGCAAATGATCGCGAGCATCTCCTTCGAGGATGCGTTGTTCGTCCACAGTCGAGAACATATCGCGGACTTCGGTGGCGAGCCTCTGTCGCGACAACTCCGCGAACTCTGGGTTCAGCTCGATACCGATCCCATGGCGCTCGTCGATGGCGCAAGCCTTCAAGGTCGAACCGACGCCCACGAAAGGATCAAGGACGGTGTGGCCTCTCTTGGTGAAAAAGCGGATTAGGCGGCCGACGTCCGTAAATGAAAACGGCGCAGGGTGCTGACGCTCTATCTGGGCGTCTGAATGGCCCGCGCCAAGTCCGCGTTGGTTCCAGACAGAAATTGTCTCAGGTATCCATTCACGTGCAGTCAAATCATTCAACTGGTTGCGTGGGTCCACAGTGGCTTTAATCTCATCGGAGACCAATTCGCTCTCAGTTTCATCTTCGATCACCACCTTTGGCGCAGCATTTTTACGCGGCCGCCCCCGCTTCTTTACTGGTTGCTGTGCGGCAGGAATGATGTCGCCAAGAGATTGCGAGGTGAGCTTCATGCGGTCCCTTCGATTTGTTCTTTGAGCCGGACGATCTCAGCGCGATCATACATGCGATAGCCGTTGATCGGGTGACGGCGCGGCTTAAGCTTTCCCTTCCGGTCCCAGTTACGCAGCGTAGAAATAGACACGCCCAAGAGGCTGGCGGCCTCTGCGATGGTGAGGTGACTGGATTGTACGACCGCTTGGCTCATGGCTATCAAACTATTTCTATCCCTACTAAACATAGGCAATACACTCCACGCAAGAACAAAACTGGAATTTTTTGGCCTATGGGAAACCGGGAATCTCGCGGTGTCGTGTGCCCAAAGCGTGGTCAGCCCGCCGCACTCGTCACCGCCTCGGGTGCCGCTCCTGATCGGGCTC
>CAZOLK010000362.1:0-5226 GCA_964580325.1 uncultured Verrucomicrobiota bacterium
CGAGCCAGGGTGGCCTGAAGCACGGCCACGCCCGCGGCCAGCAGGTTGACCACGTTGTCCGCGTTGGCCCCGGCGCTGAACGAGATGGGTACATCGCCGTGAAACCGTTCCATCAATTCGCGGGTCATATTCAACGCAACCAGGTGCAACGGGCGGCCCGACAGGTACATCTGCCGCCGGCCCTGAAAAGCGGTCCGGTTGTTGAGCACCTGCAACGTATTGCAGACTTTGACGCCGAACATGGCTTTGCGTTTGGCTGTCTTTTCCATCATGCTGTCGATCAGCGTAAAAGCTTCCAGCATGCTCAAATCCTGCTCAAACGTTTCCTCCTCCACCTGGAACTGGTTCAAACCCAGTTGGTCGTGCAGAATCGCGTACAGGCGCTCCTTGCCCAGCATGGTCGGGTTGAGTTTGAGGCTGGCATGCAGACCATATTCGCGGATCAGGTGAAACAGCATTTCTTCGATATCCTCGCGCGGACAGCCATGCATGGTGGAAACCGCGACGCAATTGGAGATACGAGAAGGTATGTCCACCTCTTTCGCTTCGGGTATGTGGCGGGCGGCGGCTTCGCGATGTTCCCAGAGCAAATCGCCGGCATTGATCATATTGCTCAGAAACTGAGTCATGTTTTCGCTTTTTAAACCGGCCAGGTCATAGCCCACGCTCATGACGAAAATCACGCCCGGATGTTTTCCGAGAAAACCCAGTTTTTTGTGCAGCGCATGGATCAGGATCCAGGCGCGCAGGTATTCCGCGAACGTTTCGTCAAGGTCCAATTCCTGGGACCACTCGATGTTGAAGGCCATATCGCCCTGGGCGTCGATGCCCGGCTTGGGCAGGTCAAGCACATCCTGGGTCTGCACGGTTTTCAATTCAATCACCCGTGCGCCGCAGAGCCAAGCTGTGACAATGTTCTGGGCCAGTTGCGCGTGGGGACCAGCCGCCACGCCGAACGGCGCGCTGATTTCGTTGCCCAGGTAGCGCATCCCGAAACAATCGTCGGCCTGGGGTTTGAATACGTGCTGCTCATTTATACCGAACAGGTTGCCGGTCGCTTCCGCTTCCTCGGCCAGGCGCGCGGCCAACTGATCCGTGGTTAGTGGTTGAAATTTGTTTGAAATGGTCATCTGTTTACTCTATCTTGTTTTGTATGTCGAAGTACATAGTCAATTCAACAATCGCTGAGGTACATATTCCTCGTTTATGTTTTAACAACATTCGAGGAAAAAGCAAATGAGTGAGATGGAACATTTTGATTTCTGGTTCGCCGTTCACAATACGCAAATGCTGCGCATGCCACGCAAACACCTGGAAACATTCGGTACGACCAACGTTAAATACCTCCTGATCGCCGAATTGATGGACACGTTCGAAAAAATCCGTGTCCGCGAAGGTTTGATCCAAGCCTTTCGTCCGCAGATCATCACACCGCAATCCTATGCCGATGACAGTCGGCTCGAGGGTTTTGGCGAAGAGGCCCGGGCCTATGCCAACTGGTTGCGCAGAAACGAAAAGGAATTGCACATCCTCAAATACGGCTTTCAGGTCAAGAAGCAGGAGGTTCAGGATTACATCGTCACTGACAATGTCAAAAACGTCGCCGACCGCGTGCTCAAGGATGTGGACGATGCTGACGATCCCAATAGCGCGGTCCTACTGGGCGTGGATCAACCGTGGGAGGTCTGCCTGCTCAAATTGATGGTTGAAGTGGTTCAGCACTCGGTTGAAGGCAATTACAACGACCTCAAGGAAAACCGCGAGATCCTGGCCAACCGCAAGACCAGCGAAGATATCCGCCGTGAAGTGGACGAGGAGTTCATGCTGGCCGAAAAACACCCTGGCCGAATCAAGCACCTGGCCGCGCTGCTGAAAAAACACGGCCTGTTCAGCAAATACGAGGACCGCTTTTTCTCGCTGGTCAATTCCAAAAAATGAGCAGGAAGCGAAGTGCAGGGGTGCAAGGGAAAGATCGCCGATCCAGGGGCATAGATCCAGGATAACGTTTTTTTTATTGAACCCCTGCGCCCCCCCACTGCCCCTACCCTCCTGCGCCCTGCGCCATCCCCTAACCCCTACCCTGCTCCCTGCTGGTCCTGTTTCAACCATCGACCAGCTTTGACGATATCCAGCATCGCTTTCAGGTCGGCATGTTTTTCGCCACCGCCTACAGTCACACGAACCTGTCCGTGGAGATGATGCTTGAGTCGGAATCCGGGGAGCGGCGCCGCGCCATCGTTGCCGACGCCGATGAGGATAAATCGGCAGCTTCGAGCATTGGAAACATTTCATGTATATTCATGTCAATATCCGCCAGGCATCGATTTCAACGCGTACGCGCGGGTCGTGTTCCGGGTCGCCCAGGATCATATCGAGGGCCGATTTGCCCACGCGCAGCAGCGCGTTCCAGGCCTCGGACATCTGACACGGCGACCCCATTCTGATGGCCGTGCCGGTAATATACTCGGTTTCCATATCAAAACTGCGCGGCAGGTTGACCAGCACAATCGGTACGTTCAAATGCATGATGCCCGGCACCCAGAAACCGGAGGCCACGTACGTGTGCAGGTAGACGAACAGCAGATCGAAATCCCGGCGCTATATACAAACGCTTAGGACCCACAGAAAAATAACATGCCATTTTAAGGGCAACTCTATCCCATCCAGCGGCGTTGCAAAAACTCAAAATATTCCTGCGTTTTTGCGCCTTGCCGGGCTGGGCAACTTAACTCCACAAAATCTCAAGTTATTTTCCCGTAAACCCTTATGCCCAAACCTTACGGGACGGCTATGCCATCCCCTTCATTGAGTGCCATCTGCTTGCGCAGGCTGAGCGGACGCATATCGATCCACACCTCCTCGATATAGGCCAGGCATTCCTGCCGCGACCCAGTCTTGCCTACCGTACACCACCCTTTGGGAATCTCCTTGTCCGCCAACCAAATCGAGTATTGCTCCTCGTGGTTGACGACCACGGTATAGGCTGTTGTATCTTGATTGTCGTTGCTCATCCTAACCTCATCGTTTTTTTTATGATCGTCCTAGTCATCATAATCGGTCATCATAGCTACCGGTGCTCCAGCAACCAGGGCATAACGGTTTCGGCAAAGCGCCGGCCCATCAGACCGTATCCTTCACTGTTGGGATGCAAGTTGTCCGGCAGGTAATCGGCGATCCATGCTTCATCGAACAACTCCAGGCCATTGAAATACTTGATGTTCGGATCGCCGGCTGCCTGCAGCCGAGTAACGCAATCCCGCGCCATGGCGCGAAAATGGGGCAGCGTCAACCCAACCAGGTTGGCGTTTTCCTTCTTTTCGCGTGGCGGGGAGACAATGGGCGAAATCACGGCAATGGGTGTGTTGACATGTTTCTCGCGGATAATCTTGACCAGCCCGATGACCGCTGCCGGAAAAGTGCGCGAGGAAAGGGTCGATCCGCCCTGAACATTGATCCCGAGCTTGAGCGAGATCATGTCCGCCGGCAGGTCGCGAATCATACGCGCGACCATGGGATCCAGGTGGCAATTGCCGCCGTAGCCCAGACAGGTCAGGTTCACATCCGCCGCGCGCGCGGCAACAGCCGGCCAGGTCAGTGCCGGGCTGTCAGCGGCGCCGCACTGCGAAATGGAACTGCCATAGGTGATCCAGCGCTGCCGCTTGTCCGGACAGGGCTCGACCGTGGCATCATCGCCGATCAGCAGCGCCTTGATGCGTGCCGTGTTTTTATGGCTGAGCCAGATTTCCAGCGGCGCGGCGCCGGGTTCAACAGCATCGAATAACACTTGCCGATCGTCAGCGTTCAAGCTCATGGTTTGCAGGATCTCGTTTTCACGGACCAGGTCCAGGCTATAGGGCTCAATCAGTTCATCCACGGGCTCATCCAGCAGCAGCCCGACTTGCGACGCATGGGTTTTCATCCGCACCCGCACACCGGCCGGTTTGCCGGCCTGGCCGATAAAAGGCTCTTCAAAGAGCCGACATTCACTGAACGGCAGACGCCAGGGACGCAAGGTCGAGCCAGTTCGTTCAAACGAAACGGCGCCTTCGAAATAGGCGGGAACGATATCGAGCTGCTGCATAACGATTCTCCTATATAAACAATTCACAGAACCTGTAAGTATAGGCTGCGAGCACGGAATCGGTCAAGCGGAAGTTAGAAGCATAACAAAGAGAAAAAAAACATTGCCCATCCTGCGAACAGTGGCTTATATTGTTATATATGTACAACGTGGATATACGAGGAATAAGATTGATGAAACGGTTTGCTCCATGGTTGATGCTGACGTTCCTGACGGCAATGTCGGCGCACGCTCAAGATTTCGTCGATATTGCCCGGCGCCAGGAAGCCAAGGCCCTTTATTTGACGGAATACCTGACGTCCAGTCCTTCAATCGATTGGACCGGAGACTACAGCTCGTGCGAGCCTGGGGCAACAGCCCAGGCTTTTCGCGATGCGATTTTCGACCAGATCAATTACTTTCGGCGACACGCCGGTTTTTTGCCGGTCACGGAATCGACCACGTTCAGCGACATGGCCCAGGATGCCGCTTACATGATGAGCGTCAATGGCAAGCTCGATCATTCCCCGACTCCCGACTGGATCTGTTACACGGCTGACGGGGATACGGCAGCCGGCAAATCCAACCTTTACCTGGGACGCAACGGCGTCAGCGCCATTACCGGCTATATCCAGGATTATGGCTCCAACAACACGCGCGTTGGTCATCGCAACTGGATTTTACGCCGTGATACCTTGACCATGGGCACCGGCGACGTACCTGGCGATAGTGGTAAATCGTGCGCTAACGCGCTCTACGTGGTCACTTCGGAAAATACGCCGCGCGCCATGCGCGACGCTTGTACAGCCTGGCCTCCGGCCAACGGATATACCCCCTACCAAGTTGTCTACCCGCGCTGGTCCTTTAAAATGTCTGGAGCGGATCTCAGCAATGCCGGCGTCGCAATGCAATACGAGAATGGCTCCAACATCACGCTGGTTATCGAATATCGCCCCAGCGAATCCAGGTATCCGCTGGTGTGGGACCCTGACATAGCGGTAGGTGCACCGCAAACCGATATCTGGTATCGCGTCTCCATCACCAACGTGAACATGGGCAGCAGCGTGACCAACCTGGATTATACCGTGGTCGTTTTCGATCCCTCTGTTGACCATGTCGAGGACAGCGCCCCGCGCCTGGCGATCAGCCACAACCAAGCCGCGCCG
>CAZOLK010000363.1:0-5174 GCA_964580325.1 uncultured Verrucomicrobiota bacterium
AGGGCACGCTAAAAGTGGTCGGCGCTTTTCACGGCCTGTCGCGCGAACGCTCCGACGCCCGTCGCTATCCCGCCATTCACCCACTCGACAGTTGGAGCAAATACCCCAGCGTGGTGGATGAAGAACACGTGGTTCGGGCGCGCGAGTTCCTGCGCCGCGGCAATGAAGTGAACCAGATGATGAAAGTGGTTGGCGAGGAAGGCACCTCCCAGGACGATTTCCTCATCTACCTCAAGAGCGAGTATCTCGACTCCGTCTATCTGCAGCAGGACGCCTTTGACGAGGTTGACGGCGCCACTTCGGCGGAACGGCAGCAGTACGTGTTCGCCAAGATCGTCAAGATTCTCAACACCCGGCTCACCTTGAAGAACAAGGAAGATGCACGTAAATTCTTCCACCGCCTGACTCAGTCCACCAGGGACTGGAACCGGGCAGCCATGGACACCGACGAATTTAAACAACTTGAAGAGCGCATCGACAAAATGATCGTGGAGGTAACGGAGTATGTATAAGGTCTACCAGCACATCGAACAGATCGCCGGCAACGTGATCGTTCTCAAGGCCGAGGGCATCGGCTATCGCGAACTGGCACAGGTCACTTCGACCCAGGGAACATCCCTGGCCCAGGTGATCCGGCTTGAGGGCGACAAGGTCTACCTACAGGTGTTCACCGGCAGCCGCGGCATCGCCACCAACGCCAAGGTCCGCTTCCTCGGCCGCACCATGCAGGTGCCCTTCTCCGAAAACCTGATGGGCCGCATCTTCACCGGCAGCGGTGTGCCGCGTGACAAAGGCCCGGAACTGTCCGACAACATGATCGAGATCGGCGGGCCTTCGGTCAACCCGGCCAAACGCATTATCCCGCGCAACATGGTCCGCACCGGCATCCCCATGATCGACATTTTCAACTCCCTGGTCGAATCGCAAAAACTGCCCGTTTTCTCAGTGGCTGGCGAACCCTACAACCAATTGCTCGCCCGTATCGCGCTCCAGGCCGAGGTGGATATCATCGTGCTCGGCGGCATGGGCCTCAAACACGACGATTACCTGTTCTTCCGTGACTACCTCGAGGAAAACGGCGCCCTGTCGCGTTCCGTGCTGTTCATCCACACCGCGGCCGACCCCACGGTCGAATGCCTGCTTGTACCGGACATCTCGCTGGCCGTGGCCGAACAGTTCGCCCTGCAGAACAAGCGCGTGCTCGTGCTGCTGACCGACATGACCAACTTCTCTGACGCCATGAAGGAAATCGCCATCACCATGGAACAGATCCCATCCAACCGCGGCTATCCCGGCGACCTGTACAGCCAGTTGGCGGCCCGATACGAAAAGGCGGTCGACTTTGACACAGCCGGTTCGATCACGGTGCTGGCCGTGACCACCATGCCCGGCGACGACGTGACCCACCCAGTGCCGGACAACACCGGGTACATCACCGAGGGTCAGTTCTACCTGAAAAACGGGCGCATCGAACCGTTCGGTTCGCTGAGCCGCCTGAAACAGCAGGTCAATAAACGCACGCGTGAAGATCACCGCACCATCATGGACACCATGATCCAGCTCTATGCGGCTTACCGCGAAACTCTGGAAAAACAATCCATGGGCTTCCGCATGAGCGGCTGGGACGAGAAACTGCTCAAGTACGGCGAACGCTTTGAAAAGGAAATGATGGCCCTGAGCGTCAACATTCCGCTCGAAAAGGCGCTTGACCTGGGTTGGCAGATCCTGGCCGACTGTTTCGAGTCCGAGGAAACCGGTATCACCAGCCGGCTGATCGAGCAGTTCTGGCCCAAGCAGGCTGCCGAAACAGCCGCCACAACCGAAACCGACGCAGCGACCGAATAACTGGCGACAACTCGGGTAAAAACGATGGCCAAGATAAAATATACCAAGAACGAACTCAAGGCCCAGCGGGATGCATTGGCCCGTTTCCAGCGCTACCTGCCCACGCTGCAATTGAAAAAACAGCAACTCCAGCTCGAGATCAGGCAGTTGGAAGCCAGAATCCAGGCCAAGGCCAGCGAAGAAAAAGAAGCGCGCAAAAACCTGGACCCATGGATCGGCCTGTACGCCGAATCCCTTGATCTAGGCCAATACATCCGCGTGGTCGAGATCAAGCGCGGCGACGGCAATATCGCGGGTGTCACCATCCCGATGTTCGAGGAAATCGTGTTCGATAATCTCATGCCGAATCTGTTCGAAACACCGCCCTGGATCGACGAAGGCATCCACGTGCTGACCCAGTTGATCCGGCTGCGGGTCGAACGCCAGATCCTGGAAGAGCAGCAGCGCCTGTTATCCGAGGAACTACGCACCACCAACCAGCGTGTCAACCTGTTCGAAAAAGTTAAGATCCCTGAGGCCAAAGAACACATCCGGGTCATCCGGATCTTCCTCGGCGACCAACAGACCGCGGCCGTGGCCCGGTCTAAGATCGCCAAAGCCAAGTCCAGCGCCAAAGCGGAGGCCATATCATGATCGTACGTATGAAAAAACTGCTACTGATGTGCTCCGCCTCGTCCCAGGACGTGTCCCTGGAAGCCTTGCGCGAACTTGGCGTGGTACATGTCAATCACATCCGCATGCCTGAAAGCAACGACCTGGACAAAGCGCGCAAACGCCTGATCTACGTGGCCCGCGCCCTGGAAACACTGCCCAAAAAACCGGATGCCCGGCCCAGCGGCCAATCTACGGAAAACGTGATTTCCGAACTCTGGAAACTGATCCAGGAGCGTGAGCACCTCGAGGAGACGCTGGAAAACCTGGAACACGAACGCGACCGCATACGACCTTTTGGCCAGTTTGAACCAGAGAACATCAAGGCCCTGCAAAAATACGGGATCAAGGTCAAGTTCTACAAGATCGGCGCCACCAAAAACCTGCCACGACACGAAGACAGCGTGGCTGTTGACCTGGGCGAGGAAAACGGCGAGATTTCCCACGTCATGCTGCCCCGGGAAGACATCAAGCGCCTCGCCGCGCGTCGCGGGCTGCAGATCAAAGTATTGCAGACCACGGTTGAACGCATGCGCGACTCCGTGCTGTACGAGAACATTGTGGTCGAATTGAGCCGCGACCGCAAAGGCATCTATTTCGCCATGATCTGCAAGGGCGAGATCGACGTCAAGGCCGAAGAAGTGCGTATACCGGAGATGTCACTCAAAAAGCTGGAAGAGACCATTGCCGACACCCATATCGCACTCAAGGAAAACGAACAGAAGATCCTGGGGTTTGCCGGCGACCGTCTTGCGGTGGCCGGGATCGTGGACGATGCCCGCGCCTGGGTGCGCTACCTGGAAATCCGCCAGGGTATGGGCGGCGACGAACTCGATGTGCCGGTCAAGTACCTGTCCGGCTATTTTCCGCACGACGCCGAAGAGAAGATCGTACAGACCGCGCCCAAATTCGGATGGGGCTACAAAATCGAGGAACCAGACGAGGACGACCAGCCCCCTACCCTGCTCAAGAACCCCAAGTGGGTGCAGCCGATCAAAAACGTGTTCAGCATGATCGGCATTGTGCCAGGTTACCATGAACTGGACGTCAGCATGTTCTTCCTGGTCTTTCTCAGCATCTTTTTCGCCATGCTGGTGGGCGATGCAGGCTACGGCATGCTCTTCCTGTGCACAACCCTGCTTTTCCGCCACGTGATCAAGAGCATGCCGGTTCTCCTGTATAAACTTTTGATGATCATGAGTATATGCACCATCATCTGGGGAACGATCACCGGCACCTGGTTCGGCATGGACCGGGGCGACGGGTTTCTGTTCCAGGTCGACTGGCTGGTCAACGACAAGAACATCATGTTTCTCTGTTTCCTGATCGGCGCGATTCACCTGACCATCGCCCATGTCTGGGGCTTTATACGCAATGCACATTCATTCAAGAAATGGGAGCAGGTGGGTTGGCTGTGCATGGTCTGGTTTATGTTCCTGTTGGCGTTGAACATGATTCTGGGCTACAGCTATACGACCCTGCCCCTGCGCATCTTGTGGTATGCCGCATCCCTGGCAGGCGTGGCTGGCGCAAGCCTGATCCTGGCCTGGCTGGTCAAAAAGAAGGATTGGATCAACATCCCCATGCTCCCGTTAACCCTGATCGGCAGCTTTACCGATGTGGTCTCCTACGTGCGTCTTTTCGCGGTAGGCGCGGCATCCTATGCCGTGGCCAATGCATTCAACCAGATGGCGATCGGCGAGGGTATCTCGAATTTCTGGGCAGGGCTGGGCGCGGCTGTGATCCTGTTCTGTGGACACACGCTGAACATCGCTCTGGCCATTATGGGCGTGCTGGTGCACGGGATCCGTTTGAACACGCTGGAGTTCACCTCACACCTGGGTATGGAGTGGACGGGCGTTAAATACCAGCCATTTAAGGGGAAAAGTACACAAAACGCGGAAGCTTCATAAACAATAGATATTAACCAGAGAGAAGGAGTAAGATCATGGATATAGAATTAATGGCAGCAATCGGCAAGGCGGGCGGCGTTGCCGCGTTGGGTATGGCGGCGATCGGATCTTCGTTGGGCGCGGGCACCGCCGGCATGGCGGCCATCGGCGCCTGGAAAAAGTGCTATGCGATGAGCAAAGCCGCACCTTACACCCTGTTGATTTTTATCGGCGCACCGTTGTCCCAGACAATTTACGGTATGATCCTGATGAGCAACATCGCCCAAGCATGCGAGAAGGCCGTAGCCGCTGGCGATACATCGCTCCCCTGGCCGGCCATGCTGAGCATGGGTTTGATCGGCGGCGCGGGCATGGGCGCTTCGGCCTGGTTCCAAGGCAAAGCCGGTGCAGCCGGTTCAGACGCACTGGGTGAAACAGGTCAGGGCTTCAGCAACTACCTGATGACCCTCGGTATTGTCGAAACCGTGGCCCTGTTCGTGCTGGTCTTCTGCCTTATCTACCTGTAATAGCTGTTTGCCAACAGTATAAAGAACATCCGGCCCTTGCTGACCGGATGTTCTTTTGTATATATAGCGCCCGTTTTCAACGGGTGAGTTGCATCAGGCTTTAGGTGGATAGTTGCGGACTTTATGAAGACAATCCCTGGAAGAAGCTTGCTAAGGACCCAACTATCCCATCCAGCGGCATTGCAAAAACTCGAAATATTCCTACGTTTTTGCGCCTTGCTGGGCTGGGCAACTTGACTCCACAAAAGGTCATGTTATT
>CAZOLK010000364.1:0-5131 GCA_964580325.1 uncultured Verrucomicrobiota bacterium
GTTCTTTTTTCGGCACGTTCTTGGCAGGGAGTTCGGCAAGGTTGAAGGCGTTGTACGTGCGAAGCGCAGGCGTTATATTCCGGTCGTGCTCTCGCGTGCAGAGGTAGACAGCATTGTTGCGAGGCTTTCGCATCCTTACGATCTGGTGGTGCTTTTGTTGTACGGCTGCGGTTTAAGGATTTCCGAGGCACTGGACTTGCGCATCCAGTGTTTCAACCTTGATGAAGGAATTTTGACGGTGCATGACGGAAAGGGGCAGAAGGACCGGACGGTTCCACTGCCAAAGATACTCTTGCCCCGTATTCGCGCCCAGTTCGAGCAGGTTGCAGCCCTGCGGCGCGAGGATATTGCGCAAGGCACCGCCGGGGTTTTTCTACCGCGAAATCTTGAAAAGAAGTATCCGAATGCGGGACGCGAGTTTGTCTGGCAGTGGTTTTTCCCTGCCAAGCAAATATCGTTTGCCAAATCAACAGGGGAAGATCGGCGCTATCATTTGCTCGATTCAGAGGTGCAGAAAGCGGTAAAGGCGGCGGCGAATGAGGCAGGCATTCCAAAACGTGTGACTCCGTATACGTTTCGGCATACCTATGCCAGTCATCTGCTACAGGCGAATGTAGATATTCGCACAATTCAGGAACGACTAGGGCACAGCGATGTAAAAACCACCATGATCTATACCCATACAGTACCCAGCCAGACGCTCAAGGATGTGGGCAGCCCACTTGATATGAAATAAACAGTCAACGTGCATTTTCATTTTTGTGGTGTGGCGAGCGATAGATTAATGGATATTATGCCATGTATGAAAAGCGAACTTATCCAACAAAAGTACAGAATTGAGCGATTACCGGTAGCGGCATATAATCCGAGTCCGAAATGGCTAGGGGGGTATTTCGAGGTATTGGCGGAGGCTGGGGTGGCGGAGTGGCAGCATTCATTTTATGCGCCTTGGGTGCGGCAGTTTTTCAATCGGAATCCGGGGAAGGCGCGGCATTCGCTGGGAGTGCGGGAGATGGCGTGTTTTTTAGCGGATCCAGCATGGAAGCCCGGTGTCCCAGCGGCGGGGTGCCGGGTGGGTCCGTGAGAAAAAAGATGCCGTGAACGGTTACGAGTTACTAATCGTCTCATAATAGTATGGACTATAATTCACATCGCATATGACGTTTCCGGATGAAGGAAGTATGATGCCACGCGATCACGCCGTCTATACTATTTTGAGACAATTAGTATCAAGGCAGTACCTCGATGGCGTAGAAGCCCTCCGTATCGATATTCGACAATTCGACAAAAGGTCAGTCCGCCTAAATCGTTATTTAAGATTTGACATTTTTATCATAGTTGTGTTTTTCTTCAATACATGGGCAGAAAACCTCGAGTTGAATTTGCGGGTGCGACCTATCATGTGATGTGCCGGGGGAACCGCCAAGAAGCTATTTTTCGGGACGATGGAGATTGCGAGCGTTTTCTTGGCACACTCGAAGAGGTGGTTGAACGAACAGGCTGGTTGATCCATGCCTACGTCCTGATGGGCAACCATTACCATTTTCTGTTGGAAACCCCTGAACCAAACCTTGTTGATGGGATACGTTGGTTTCAGGGAACCTATACGCAAAGGTTTAACGCCCGGCATAAGGTGTGGGGGCATTTATTTCAGGGTAGATATAAAGCGCTTCCCGTGGATGTGGGGGACTATTTCAGAGCGGTTTCAGATTACATACACCTCAATCCCGTCAGGGCGGGTGTCATTAAATTGGAAGAGAGCCCGTTGGCCGATTACAAATGGAGCAGTTTCTGTGGCTATATGCGTCTTTCCAAACGTCCAAACGTCCAGGTTTCTTAACCGTCAACCGCGTGTTGTCTGCGCACAGCTTTTCGGATACGGCCTCGGGACGAAGCCAATACCGAAATGAAATGAAGCGGCTCATGATCGACATCCTGGGCACATACAAGATGCTCTGGATGGCGTGCTTTCCGGAAAGCGGCGGGATTCGTTTCTGGGGGAAGAAGTCCTGATGCATGATGAAAAAGAGGCGGAAAAGCTGTTCCAACAGGGGCTGTTGCGTTGCGACCTGGCAGAAGTTGCAAGAGCTAAAAAAGAGTGATGATCGCAAAAAGGTAATCGCCTGGTATATTCGAAAACACACAAGCGTACGCGTCGAGTGGATAGCAAATCACTTGAAAATGGGTGTTGCATCAAATTTTTCCGCGCATGTTCGAACTGTAGAACAGTCCAAAGAGGGGCGCTTGTGGAAGCTGAAAAGTAAAATAATGAATTAGGCGGACTGACCCCTTTTTCGGAAGTCGATCTTGAGAATGAAATTGCGTAAGAACCGCATACCAATAATGCCGTGACAGGTTCTCCCAAAACGCCTGCTGATGCCGCTGAGGTCCGAACAACCCACCAAGTGGGGAGTCTTCAAGGTCACCGCCCCTAAATACGCATTGGGTGTGTTGAACATATCGACGGTTACGGGCTCACGGCCCACCGCATTGACGACAACTTGAGTGACAGGCGCGCCCAACAAGGGCCGGAGTGACTCGTCGTAGAGCGTCATGCTTGCTCCTGCGTCGATGAGCATTTGAAGCTCTTGCTTCCCGAAAGTCACAGGGACAACAATACACCTGGTATCAAGGAGGTCTACTTCCTCAAGCTGAACGACGAGGCGCTCGGCTGGTGATTGCGCGATAGTTGCGTTGGGAAGTATGCACTGACTGAACAAAACGACAAACACTGGGAGAATCCGGCCCCCATGGACACTTTGCGAAACGTCAAGAATGCCGCGCCAAGCAACAGGAGCAGGCAGGATGAAGGTTCCGGGATTACTCCGGCAATAATGCCGGTATCGGGCGTTGATTCGTACGCCCATTCGATGATGTCGCCGCCGCCCAAACCGGCGAAGGTATTGTCAAGATAGACCCAGCCGTAATGTGTCGCTCCATCAATATCGAATTGCACACCGAAGTATCTTTGCCGCTCTGCCTCTACCCAGAGGCCAATACATCCCTGAGCCATGCAAGAGGAGAACATTGAATTTGTCGAACTCCACTCTGCCGGAGCAGGTGGCGTTGTTCCGATGGAGTCTCCAGCTTCCAATTGGATCACCAGTGCGCCGGTGTCTGGAGGAGTGTAAGGAATGGCGAGGATACTGTTTTGATCCTGCGGCACAGTGTCAAACGTTGCTCCATCGCTTCGCAAGACGAAATCGATCACACCGTTGAAGTCGAGATCGAAATCAACAGTCTTGCCCGTGAGTGTTTGCATGTGGATAGGCTCGTCCGGGCGGAAGTAGATGATGTCCGCCCGGACGATGAACTGCGTGGACCAGACTGCAAGAGTCAGCCACGCAAGTGTTATTTGACGCACTTGCATGATGACTCCCTAGTTTGTATCTATCAGCCGGTAAAATCTGAGTACTCCGGCTGGTGTTGTGCCAGATTCCCATGTTGTGTTCGTCTTGGTCGAACTGATTTCTGCGCTGATGTTCGTCCAAGCCTGAACAAGCAGATTAGTACAGGTCTGAACACGGTAGTTCTGGCCAACAACAGAAGGCCAACCCACCATCTCCAAGGCCCTGTCAACGAGAAATTCGTTAATCCCGGTCTGCGCCCGGTTCTCTTCCAGTATTCCCGAAAAGACCATCGACAGTGCCTGAACTGAATTCGATCCTGTCATCCACGAGGTGATCCTTGTGCGTCACGCGCACAATATAATCCGCGTTTGCAACAGGATTGGCAATAACAACCTGCTCTATGTTGTCTCGGTAATTTTCACCGGTGGTGGCGGCGTTCGTCGGGCTTGCAGGGTCGAGAATGTATGGGAAGTTCGTTACCCCACCCGGTCCAATAACTCGCAGATCGAAATCATTCACCAGGACAAGATTTGTCGGATCGAGTTGCTCCGGTTGGGCGGGACCGGCTGGATCGGTCCATGCGATGCTGACCTTAAGCGGGACACTCCCAGTTGCTGTGACGGTCCGCTCAACATAATCCCCATCGGTGACGGTGACTTCCGCAATGTACTGCTCACCACCTGCATCTGAATCCGCCTGTACGAGTTGGGCAGCTTTGGCCGCGTTTACCAAACCCCAACCCGTGCGGTAATCCGGTCCAACGGCTTCGGCCTCGTCGGTGGTGTGAATGAAATGATGGCTTTGAGTGCGGAAGCCAGAAACGGGAAACCGGGCTTATAGCGCTCGCGCAATTCAACCAGCAGACCACAGGCTCCGGCCACGCCGGGAGAAGAAAAGCTGGTACCAGTGGCCCATGACGGATTGTTTGTGTCGCCAGTGGAGGTGAAATATGTTGTGGTGTTGGGGTAGCCGGGATGCCAAAAGGGTGAAGTGGTCGACACCGGCGGCAACCATATCCGGCTTGATTCTCCCGTCATCGGTGGGACCGCAGCTACTGAAAGGAGCCAGTGCCACGGAAGTAATTCCAGTGTATCCACCCAGTATTTTGTATGTCGCGCCGACAGCGAGGAGGTTCTTGGCGACGCCAATGTCAGACATGGTATCGTAACCGCTCTGAAAGTAGTCATTAGGTCGCGCCCCAGTATGCCAAAGCGCATTTGTGCCCGAGAAGGTCACATACTGGGTCCCTGCCGGGGGCGCCGAGTCGTCGCGATCAACAGCCGTGGGATGAGGATCAATTGGGAGGGGACTAACCCCATCCTGATCCACTGCACGATCCGGTCCGCCATACGTGAATGCAAAGTGGTTTGTCTGAACATCTCCGCCGTCCCATATGGCGAGAAGAAGATTCGTTCCGCTTAGGTCGAGGCCGGTACTCCCTCCGGGCCATAGCTCATCCACGCTGATGGTGTCTGCTGCCTGTGCATTGAATGTGACATTGTACTGAGGGATACCGTTGTGAATTCCGACAAGACCGATGACGCCACCATCCGGCAGGCGTCCACTCTCCGCGAACCCGTGTTGCCTGGCCCACTCGCGGGCGTCCTCCATTTCCAATTTCTGGGCTTCCCAGAGTTGGGCGGATTTCGCCCAAAGGCGTTCACGCCGTTTCGTCTGAACCTCGGCAACCGAACTGGGCTGGTCGTCCGCTGTGCGTACGCCCATATTCAGCCATTGCCGCATACGTTCTTGCTTGGTCGGCCCAAGTGGTTCTGCGCTTG
>CAZOLK010000365.1:0-5128 GCA_964580325.1 uncultured Verrucomicrobiota bacterium
GACGGCGTTATGATCGGCCGCGCCGCCGTGGGCGCGCCCTGGATTTTCGAACAGGCGCGCAGTTTGTGGCTGGGCCTGACCGCGGAAGCATACGATGCGGCGGAACGGCGCAAGGTCATGCTGCGGCACTTGGATTACCTGGTCGATTTCATCGATACCTCGCGTACCTATAAAAGGAAGCAGCGCTATGCCACCGAAAAAGCCGCCTGCCTGGTTTTTCGCGGCCATCTTGTCCGCTACCTGGCCGGCGCTCATGGACTCAAGCACCTGCTCATCCATTATCATCACCTACAGGATATCCGACAGCTTATGGATGCCGTGGACAACATGGCGCAAAAATAACGAATCGATCATTGTACGATCATTGTCTATGTTTTTGCCGGCAACTGCGCAGAATACCGCATGCCCGTTATCACGACGATAAAAGGGAAACGTTCCGGTTTGACGGACAGCGCCAGGAAAAAGACGCCAATGCCGGTAAAGGCACCGCCTGCCATGTGCAAACAGTAGTTGAGCATCGGATTGGCAGGTATGAGCCTTGCGCCCAGGACCTGTAAATAGGCAACGGCCATGGGCCGGGGCAGCACGACCGTTCATGTAAACGCTGGATCACCTTTAAATGGTACAAACACCATACACACGTGAGCTTACGCGCCCACCTGCTTCTGGTGGGGTCGGTCCGTGTCGGTGCGCAGGCACCATTCGAGCATTTTCAATTGCAGGTCGCGGACGATGTCGTTGTATTCCGGTTGTCCGTAGAGGTTGCGCATCTCGTTGGGATCCTCGTCCATATTGTATAACTCGTTGCCGCCGGCCAGGCGGATGACCAGCTTCCATGGATCGGTGCGGATCATTTTGGTCCGGGCCATGGTGTCAGGTTCGTCGTGGTAAGTCTGCTGCTTGCCCAGGGTGGCCGGGTGCCCTTCCTTTGTCCGCAGCTTGAAGTTGAACCGTTGGGCCATTTCGGTTTCGTGGCCGCCATCGGCGAATATGGCTTCGCGTTGGTCCGCGCCTTGGATCACGGGCAGCAGCGACATGCCGTGCAGCAGCCAGTCTTCCTGATGTTTCACGTTCAGCAACGCCAGCACCGTGGGAGCGATATCGGTGTGATCGGTCAGGCTCCGAATACGCTTGCCCTGGGGCAGGCCGGGTGCGGCCAGGGTCTGGGGCACGCGCATGATGCAATCCTGCATGGCCGTATCCCACTTCTCGGGCAAGCCGTATTGGCCGGCGAAATCGCCATGATCGACCCAAAACATGACAGCGGTATCGTCCCACAACCGCTGGCGGTCAATGGCGTCGAGCACCTGGCCGATGAGCGTGTCGACCTTGGTGATCTTGGCATAATACACGGCCTGGATATTGCGGAAGTGCAGCTCCGTCCCTCCGCTGGAACGGATTTCGCGCATCTTGGTCAGCGGCAAGGGTGCATTTTCGGGAATGCCGTGCACATAAGACGTCAGCTTTTCCGGGTCGTACATGCTGAAATAAGGTTCCTCGACGTCGTAGGCCGGATGCGGAGCGCCAAAGTTGAGGTGCATGTAGAAGGGGCGCTGGCGGTCGCGAACGTTTTCAAGGTAATGCACGGCCTGCAGTGCGCGGTTGTCATCGACAAAGCCGGTGCGCGGCGCGGTGATCCGGCCGACGCTCAGGTTGGATGGCGCAACGGGGACCGGTCGCGACGAGGCGTTTGGTTGCTGCACCGGATGCTCGGTGCTGAGCATTTCGCCAAAGATGCCGTCGCTGAACGAATGCAGGTCCACGGGGCCGACGCCGGGACGGTTGTCGCCGTTGTGCAACTCGCGGAATACGTGGTTGTGGCCGAAATAGGCGGTTTCGTAGCCGTGCCGGCGCAGCGTGGTCAACAGGTTGGGCGTGGTTTCGGCATCGATGTGGTTGTCGTGGTTGATGCTGCGGATGCCGTCAGTATGGCAGTAGCGCCCGGTCATCATGGCGATGCGGCTGGGCACGCACTTGCCATGCACGGTGTAGTGGCGGTCAAACACCACCGAGCGCGAGGCCAGCCGGTCCAGGTTGGGCGTCAGGCAATCAGGGTTATGCATGAATCCCGCGGCATCGGCGCGCAATTCGTCGCATGAAATCACGATCAGGTTCATTTTTGCTCCTCTTGCTTATACAGGTATGGTCTACTCCATGCGCCAAGGTATGGTCTACTCCATGCGCCATTGGTCAATGACCATGGTTTCCGGCCCGCCGTGTCCACCATAGACGCTGAACAGACCCGGATAATAGGTGTCGGCGATATTCTCCACGACGTTGCCGACCTTTTTCCAGTCGTCGCCGTCTTTTGAAATATAACCGGTAAACGTGTCGCCCTGGCGATCCAGGCGTAGGTGGCATGGCGCGGTGCAGGGCCATTGACCCGCAATCTTTTTTGCGTGCTGGTCACGGATCATCTTGACCTGTCCCTCTGCATCCAGCGCCAGGATGACGCGCGGCGCTCCCTGGTCCAGTGCGGAAATCATGACGATGCCGCTCTTGCTCAACTTGTTGTTGCGCTGGCTCTCACGCGAGACTAGGTGGATACGCAGCGACTTGTCGCCCTGCATCGGTTGCGGCGGCGTGGCGACCGCGAATGAGCCGTGGGATTCATAGCGGCCCGGAGCGTTGAATTGCAGGTTGCCGTCAGGCAATACGCTCATGGCTGGTTTGTGCGGGTCCCAGCTCGGGGCCAGGTAACGCATGCACAGCACAAGATCGTTCCAGCGCAGCAGCGCTTCGACCGTCAACCGCGCGCCGGTTGTTCCGCCGCAGCCGTCGTCGTCAACCTTCTGTTCGATCACATGTTTACCCGGTTCCGCCACCGTGAAGGTGACCTGCGCACCGCTTTGATCCTGCTCACCGATGCGCCAGTGCTGTCGCAGTTTGTCGCCATCAGGATCACCGGTAGTGCTGCTCAGGGAGAACGGCTGCCCGGCCATGATCGTGCCCGGCACACTGAATCCCGCTGTGGGCCGACGGTTGAGCTTGCCGATGTCCGCGCATTCGAACAGGTACATCAGCACCGAGGCTGGCGCCAGACCGTCTTTTAACAAACCGGTGGCGGCGCGGGTCAGCTTGAAGGTCTGGTTGAACGGGATGTTCTTCATTTCGACGAACTTCAACTTTTCCTCGTCCAGGTTGTGGTCGAACCCGTCGCCGGTCATTTTATATAGCGTCACGGAGCGCGCCGTCGAACGACCAGGGCGAATAGGCGAGGGGCACTTCATCGGCACAGTCAAAATCCGTCTCGATCTTTGGTGCGGAACACCATGGGTTCGAATCCACCGGCGCAGAGCGTTTTGCCGGGCACGGAGCCGATGGTGGCAGTGAACGCGCTCGGGTTGGTCTGCTGGATGGTGCGTGTAACATTGAACATGGCCGGCGCGGACGGATTGGCGGCGTGAAGCGTTGTCGCGGCAAGATATAACGTTGCACTAACTTTGAGCATTTTCATTTCCGGTTTCCTCAAAAGGTTTGAATCAACTGTTTGATTGTCCACGTATCCAGGCAAATAGCAATCTTTTTCAGATGAACGCGGGCAACTCCTGTTTTTACTTTACCTCACACGCTAGAACTTTCACATGTACAAACTCCAGCTTTAGGCATTCCTGAAACTTTCCACATCAGCTTTATTCAGGTCAAACCCGGCCAGGTCCGCGACTGCCACTTTGTTCCAAGCCACCTCGATGCCTTGCTCATGCGCTTTGACCAAGACCCGGCTGCTTTGACCACACGTCCGCCTGCCAGGTGTCGGGCCTCCAGTTGGTCGTAGTTCACAGAAAGCCCAGCCTTGTGCATTATGACCGCCGCCTCTACGATGCGCATGGGTGGAATGCACCGTAAACGCATGCTGATCAAGTTCGCCATGCTGATGTTGAGCCCGCTGAGGGTTGCCATCAGGTAGGCTTTGATAATGGACGCAAAAAGTTGCAGGAATATAACCGCTATCAGCACTAATGTAGATCTCACTCATTAAACACCTCCGTTAGCATGGTATAAAAGCAGGTTGGGTTGTTTCGTAGAGGCTCCTTCGGGCGTGCGCAAAAATAACTTCGCCTTTTTGCGCACCTTTACAGCCAAGATCGCAGTGTAGCCACGTCGCGCACGACCTGTTCAGGGCAGTGTCTTTTACAAATTCCAGCAGCGCCAATGTTTCTGTTTCGATGCCGCGCAAACCGGTTCTCTCGCAAAGCGCGATGATCGCCGAGGGCGTTTTTCCGCGCAAAGTAACAGATATAAGTCCAGATTTCATCTTACAGGGCTGCTATTTTGATTGGCGCCTGAAGCGTCCTGTTGGCTCTATGGGGCCGCGGGTTGCTTTCTGGTTGGTGCGTTGATAACGTCGATCACTTTCCTGTGGTTGGGATGCTGTTTTGCCGTGTTGCCGGCATGGCGTGGGTTGGTATGGGCAGGACCCTATACTATAGTACGTCATCCAGCTTATGCCGGAGAATCGCTCATGGTCACCAGTTGTGCGCTTGCGGGTTTAACGACAAGCAGCGCAGTGCTTTACGCCCTGTTTCTCGTTGCACTCTGGTTGCGGATCGGGACGGAGAAAGCGTTTTTGTTGCGGCAAGACTATGGGTATGGCGAGTATGTCAAATCTGTTTGTTGGCGGCTGGTGCCTTATGTCTGGTAATCAGAGGGCACCGACTTCCAGGTAGGGGCAGCGTCCGTCCAGGTTGCCGTAAGCCGGTTCGCCGTCAGGCCAGCAGACCACGTAGAGCCGGCTGGGATAGTCGAAGCGGCGTACGTTGCGCAAAGTCGGTGGCAGCAATGGATCTAGTTCGTGCAGTCCCAGGATGAAGTTGGTGGCTGGTGCGGGGTGTTTCGTTGCCCATGCTTCCGGAAAGCTGAGGGCAGGATGCCCCTGCTGCCACGCAGCACGGCGTTCAGCAGGGCCAGCCAAGCAGGGCCAGCCAGAGGTTTGGATCGTTGTTGCGGACGCAGATCGGGCCGAGGTAGGCGTAGTTCAGCACTGCACCGATCAGCGCCAACCGCGATATGCCCACGGACCGCGACCGGCGCAGCGGGCTGTTATCCAAAACCGCGCTGGTCAGCGTCGGTCGCGTCTACACTGAGGATGTGTTTGTCGTGCCTTCAGTGAAGCGAAAGAAGCTGGGCC
>CAZOLK010000366.1:0-5126 GCA_964580325.1 uncultured Verrucomicrobiota bacterium
CATATCCCCATCGCCCATATCTTCGTCGTTCGTTTCATATTCGGCATCCTGACTTCGCGTTGGACCGCTTGGTGTATGACTTCGAGCCGTAGCTTATTGCGCCCATAGCCGATATTCAAACATTTTTTTATTAAATTGTGGAAAATATCGCTTTTCTTTTTTCAGAAAGGATTTCTCCTCCATCGGCACCCGCCGGTCGGTTTCCGTGTCCACCGCAGGTATTGAACATCCAATCGTAACCGTTCACGGTGGGGCGACGTCTTCCAACCAAGAACACCCAATCAATAGAAAATCCACCGCTAATCCCAGAATCGCCATTATTGTTTTAAGCCTATCGAGTTCCTTGATCATGTATACGGTCATGAAATGCGCTCCGTTTTGTATTCTTGCATCGAAAACTGATAGATGTTCAACAATGTCAATAAAATATGGATATGAAGGGCCAACCGCGTCCAGTTGCTGGACATACCCGACCATGCGTGCAAACCGCAGCAACATGCCCTTAGAATTCCTTTATTCTACGTTATATTCAGCCCACGATGTGGCTGTTTCCCACAGCCGCACCTTGACCAGGCGCACTTTGGCACGCAACGCATAGCGCGTATCATCACGGTTCGCGTATTCCCGCAGGCGCCGCACGGTTTCGTCGTAGATGCGTTTGGCCAATACCTCGGTGGTGGGGTCGACCTGGTCGAACGTGATCAACCGCTCGCCGAACGCCTGACGCAACGTGGTGTAATGTGGATCAGCCGAGTTGATGCAGAAAGCGTGGTCAAACGTATCGATGAATGCCCCGATCGCTTCCTTGAGCACTTTGTAGTCGCAGACCATTTGGTTTTCGTCCAGGTCGTCGGCTGCCAGCACAAGGTCGACCCGACGGCTGTGGCCGTGGGGAAAACGGCAGCGGTCCGGATGCCCGGACAAGAGATGCCCGCACTCGATGGTAAAACTCTTGCAAATTCGGTAGGGCATGGTCAAACGCCTTTTTGCGCACCAAACATTTCGATGTGCAGACGGGGACCGTAACGCAGGGTGTGCTGTTTACATAGTCCAATGACGGCATCGCGGCGCCGGCGCAACTCCGCCGGGGTGGCTGCGCACGGCATAAGAAAAACCATGTGCGACGGCAGACCGGGACCGATGTCGTCCAGGTAGGCCAGCACTTCCTGCATATCCTCCGCGCCCTGAACCACGAACTTGAGCTGCACATCGCAACCCAGCGCCAGCCAGGTGCGCACGACTTCGGGCCGGTAATACAGGTCGTGCGGGTTGCCGGCATGGGCCAGCTTGGGTGACAGGGACGCCAGTTCGCAGAATCCCTTGTCAGGCGCAATGGTCGCATTGGATTCCAGCGTACGATGCCATCCCGCTTCATGCAAAGCGCGGCTCAGGTCCGGCAGTTCCGGATCGAGCATGGGTTCACCGCCGCTGATCACGCAGTAGCTGGTCGGAAAAACCGCGATGCGCCGCATGATGTCGCCTATTGACAGGGATTCACAGTGGGGCTTGCGCGACGCATAGGGCGTGTCGCACCAAACGCAACGCAGGTTGCAGCCGCCCAACCGGATAAATACGGAAGGCGTTCCGACCAAGCCGCCCTCGCCCTGGATAGAAAAGAAAATCTCGACAACGTTCATGTCCGGGTCTCCATGACAGGTCGCGGTGGCAGCGGGTCCTGGCTCTCGTATACGGTCGGATCCGGTACACCAGCCAGCAGAAACGCTTCGCGCCGTTCCACGCACGTGCCGCACTTGCCGCAATGCATGTCGCGTCCTTTATAACAGGACCAGGTCTGACTGAAATCCACGCCCAATTCGCGGCCGCGACTCACGATCTGGCTCTTGGTCCGGTTGATGAACGGGCGGATGATTTCAATCGCGGCATAGGTGCCCAACCTGACGGCTTCGGCCATAGCCGTCATAAAACTTTCGCGGCAGTCCGGGTATACGGCGTGGTCGCCGGCATGCGCCGCAATGACCAGCGCATCGGCGCCGCGGCTCTCGGCAAACCCCGCGGCCAGGCTGAGCATGATGCCGTTGCGGAACGGCACTACGGTGCGCCGCATGTTCTCTTCTTCGTAATGTCCTTCCGGCACGTCGCCGCCGGAACAGAGCAGGTCCGATGTGAAGTGCTCCTCAATGCAATCGAGCCGGATCACCACATAGGGCACGTCGTTCTCACGCGCATGATACACGGCGCACGGAATTTCGCGGTTGTTGTGTTTGGATCCGTAATGAAAACTGAGCGCCGCCATCACCTCGTTTTGCTGCAACGCCTCATAAAAGGCCACAGTCGAATCCAGGCCTCCGCTGAGCAAGACAATGGTTTTTTTCTGTGTCATCATGTCTATTCTTTTTCCACGGCCATAACGCCGTCCATGGGTTCGGCTGCCAGGCGCACCAGGGTTTCCCGGGCCTCGTCCAGCGTACGGCGAAAATGATCGACCCTTTCCAGGTAAGCCCGCAGCCGGCGCGACCACTCCCGCAGCGGCGCGGTTTCGCACGGCTGCTCCAGGGCTTTGGCAATTTCGCGCCAGGCTTCCGGCCCCAGAGCGCCGGCCACCAGCGAACGCAGCAACTGATGACCAGGCAAAAGGCTGAACAACCCCAGCACCAGCACATACCAATAGAACAGCGAAGATTGCAGGAGCAAGAAAAAACCGCGCGAGAGTAACTGGTGCGCGATATGCAACAGCAACAGCACGGGCGCCAGATTGGCCAGGAACTGGTGCCACCAGCTCAGCAATTCCCGCGTATAGCGCCCGGCAACCGCGCCGGCAGCATCGAGAAAGGCCGTCTCCTTGGCGCCGCGCAGATTCCAGCGTCCACTCGCACTGCCTTTTACACCTTTATCGAGTTTACGCAGGCCAAGATCTTCGGTGATGCGAATCGCGTCGTGGGCCACGGCCAGCAAGCGAATGTCGTGCTCGCTCTTGAACGCGCCCAGCACCCGCTGCAACGGCAGCCGCGTACGCAACAACGCACGCAGGAACCGGCCGGTCACGGTCGGCAGGTTGCGCCATGGCGACCCGTCCAGGTCCAGGGCGCACAGGTCCCAGGTCAATTTGAATTGTGAACAAACCATTTGCAGCCACACCGCGGCCACGGCCAGCCCTTTGACGCTACGTGCGAGATGGCGCCAAGCAGCGGCATGCAGGAAGCGGCCAGCAAAATGACGCGCGCGCTCTTCTTCCAAAGCAAAGCGCCAGGTCTGGCGCAAGCGCTGCACGCAGGCCTGTTCCTCACGCTCCAGGCGTGCGGCGAGTTCGCGCACAGGTTGTAACCGTTCAGGTGAAACAGCCTGGCTGTAGGCCCGCAAACGAGCCGCTGTCCGCGCCAGGGCCGCGGTCTCCGGTGGCATGGGCCGCAGCAGCGTCTGTTTCAACCGCACACCGTCAAAACGGGCCGGATCTATGGCACTGGTGAGATACGGCCTGGGATCGCGAAAACCCAGGGCTTCCAGATGGGCCAGCCAGGATTGGCGCAAGGCCTTTTCCTGTTCCGCCGCGAGATCGGCCTTGTTCAACACGAACAGCCAGGGCCTGCTCCGGATCCAGGGCATGACAGCCTGGCGCCATTCCTGATCGCCGCGTTTGTCTGGCGAAACGATCAGTACAGCCAGATCGCACTGGTCCAGCACAGTGCATGCAGCGGTCCGGTCGGTTTGGTCAAGACTATCGAGCGCCGGCGTATCGACCAGGACGATGTCGCCGCGCGCCATGGCCACGGCCCGGGCGGACACGCCCAGCAGGCGCGACAGCACACGATGATGTTCAAGCGCCGTGGCAGCGACCGGTGACGCATGGCCATCCGCAAGAGGTGGAACGCCGGCTTCCTCCAGCAACAGGTTGAACAGTCGCGTCTTGCCTACGCCAGCGCCGCCGAGCAACGCGATGCTGTAGGGAGTGTTTTGAACCGAAGGCCAACACAACGCCTCCAGCCGATCCGCGATTTCAGTCGTGGCCGGAACCGCGGTGAGCTTGCGCGATTGCGCGACAAGTGCACGGGCTTCATCGCGCAGCGGCACCAGCGCCAGGTGTTCAGCCTGCATCGCGTTTCTCCCGAATCATGATCGCAATGCGCTCACAGGCTTGCCGACAGGACGCGACCGGCGCGGCGCCGGCCCGATCCAGCCATTTACGCCACGGATCGAGGCAAAGGGGCTGGGCCAAGTTCTCCAACAATGCTTTGCCATACCCCTGCCGGCGGCTCTCGCGCCAGGCCGTGTACGCCGCGGCGAGTCGGCGTCGTAACAACCAGGCGGGTACGGCCTGGATCAACGCGGCCGCGAGCAACTGGCCGGCGCCGCCGGCCACATGAACCAAAGGTGCGGTTGTCCAGTGTGCGGCCATGAGCTGGGCACCGCCGCCGAGGGTCAGCAGCGCGGCAAGGATGGACCCGATCCTTGTCGCCGGCCGCTCGACGGCCAAGGTTTCGCATGCGCGCGCCACAGCCGCGGCCGGGTCGCCGGCGCCGGGCAGCAGCGGCTGGGCCATGAACTGATCCTGGATTTTGCGGCAAGGTCCGAAAAGCAGCATAGGCCGTGCCCCAAGGCTTGCACGAATCTGATCGATCAAAAGCGAAGATCCCAGGAAAAGGCGCATTTCCTCGCGCAGGGTGAACGGCGAGGGCATGCGCCCGTGTCGTGGCATCAGGCAGCGACCCAGGAAACGCGAAAGGCGGCACCAGCGCGTCCGCAACCAGTGACCGGGCGCCAGGATCCAGCGCACCCAGTGCGGCTGGCACTGACGGAGCTGATTCAGCGCATGCTCGTGCAGGTAGCAGCCGGCAAACGGCACATGCACCATGTTATCCGCCTGCCTTTCCACCAGGGCACGCACCTGGTCGCACTCCTGCTCCGTGATCCGGCGTTGCTCAGCCAACGTGGACCAGAGCTGGTCAAATGCGGTGATGCAGGTATACAGCGTCTGCAAATGACTGGCGTGCAAGACATCGCTGCTGTCCAGCGCAGCCAGCCAGGCGCTGAAATCGGGATACGAGCCGTTGTCCGCGGTCCGTAAAGCGTCCAGGCGCGGGTTTACGGCATCAGGCATATGGAACGCGGGCGCCCGAGCCAAGAATCCGGCCAGCGAGAGCCCATCAAAACGTTGCTCCGCGAAGCGGGGA
>CAZOLK010000367.1:0-2800 GCA_964580325.1 uncultured Verrucomicrobiota bacterium
TGAATCGGCTTTGCGATTGTACATCTCGTCTTTTACCATCAAAACTGAGGTCTGGGCTTTGGTCAGCAAGGTGTGTGGCGCGAGTCCGGTTACGGTAAAGATCGAGGTCCTGTGTAGCCCTGATGTGGCCAAAGGCCGCCCCGGAATTCGCCGCAAGTTTCTTGATGCAGGTGATCCGGTCATTTCAGTGGACACGAAGAAAAAAGAGAAAATAGGGAACTACAAAAACGGCGGTCGGGAGTACGAACCGAAAGAGCATGTCGAAGAGGTTGGAACCCACGATTTCGGGCAGCGGGATGCTGAGGGTCGGGTGCTATGAGCAAGAGCGCAATGTTGGCAGGGTAAGTGTTGGAGTCGATCATGATACGGCCCCTTTTGCCGTGGCTACCATCGCCCAGTGGTGGGAACACATGGGCAAGTCTGCGTACCCCGAAAGTCGTCGGATCATGATTACGGCTGATTCTGAAGGAAGCAATGGTTGCCGCAGATGGGCTTGGATTGGAATACTGAAATTCAGTGCTTGGCCAACATAACCGGCCTAGCATTTCACACTTTCCTCCGGATACCAGCAAGTGGAACAAGATAGAGCATCGCATGTTTAGTCAGATCACCCTGAATTGGCGAGGGTGTCTTTTGACCAGTCACGAAACGATTGTCAATTTGATCGCAAACACCAAGACAGAAAAAGGACTGCGCATCGAAGCTACGCTTGACTCCTCTCTCTATCCAACAGGCATAAAAGGCCCCCAAGATGAATTCGATGCGATGAATATCCAGCCAGACGACTTCCACCCTGAATGGAACTATTCAATCCTGCCCTCTGAAAGAAAAAAAGAAGAAAAAATCGTATAGGTTATTTTTCGGCGCGTACTTAGCATTTTGTTTACCCTGTGGTGTGTCAGAGTCGGACCAATCGGACATTGCTTTCACCCTCCGACTATCGTAATCCGCTATCGTCGCCCGCGAATGTAGCCAGAGTCGTCCGGAAATCGGCTGACGATAGTGGGCGACGATAGTGATTGACGATCCAACTCATTGGGTGAGTTGATTACATCAACAGCTCAACCCGCCTTTCCGCCAAATTTCAGATGCGGGAACAGAATAACGTCGCGAATGGATTCGGCGCCGGTCAGCACCATGATCAGCCGGTCGATGCCAATGCCCATGCCGCCGGCCGGGGGCATGCCCACTTCCAGCGCGTAGAGGAAATCTTCGTCGAGCTTGGATGCATCGTCGCCGGCCTGTTCCAGGAAACGCTTGCGCTGTTCAATGGGATCGTTCAGTTCCGTGTAGGCCGGGGCCAGTTCGCGACCGCCCACGATCAGTTCGAACACTTCGACCAGTTCCGGATCATCCGGGCATCGGCAGGCCAGAGGGACCAATCGCGCGGGTAAACGGGTGACAAACGTGGGGTTGATCAGTGTTTTCTCGACCAGTGTCTCGAACACTTCCTGGGTCAGGTCGATCATGTCCAGCGCCGGATCAAACTCACAGCCCTTTTCGTGGGCGCGGTTGCGTGCGTCGTCCAGTGACAGGTCGAACCAGTCGTCGCCCGCGGCGTGGCGCACCAGGTTATGGTAGGTTTCCTCGCGCCATGGCGGGGTTAGGTCAATGGGTTGCTCCTCGGAGCCAACCTGCATGGTGTCCATCACGGTTTCGGCCACGTGGGTGGCCAAGCCGACCACCAGTTCCATCATGGTGCGTACGTTGCCAAAAGCCTCGTAGATTTCCAGGCTGGTGAATTCCGGGTTGTGCGAGCGGTCCAGGCCCTCGTTGCGGAAATTGCGGTTCAATTCGAAGACCTTGTTGAATCCGCCGACCAGCAATCGCTTGAGATACAGTTCCGGTGCGATGCGCATGTAGAAATCGGCGCTCAGCGCATTGTAATAGGTTTTGAACGGCTGGGCCACGGCTCCTCCGGCCATGGCTTGCAGCATGGGCGTCTCCACCTCGCGGTAGCCGCGTTTGTTCAGGAACAGGCGCAATTCGCGGATGATGTCGGAGCGCTGGCGGAAGAGCTTCATTACGTCCGGATTGGCGATCAGGTCCAGGTAGCGGCGGCGATAGCGCAGTTCCACGTCTTGCAGTCCGTGCCATTTTTCCGGTAGCGGCTCGAGCGACTTGGACAGCAGGGTCCAATCCTTGACTTTGATGGTTTTCTCACCGGTTTTGGTGAGGAACAATTCGCCTTCGAGGCCGATGATGTCGCCGATATCCAAGATCTTGAACCCGGCGAACTTGTCTTCAGCCACTTCGTCGCGCTTGACGTAGATCTGTATCTTGTGCCCTTCTTCCTGGACATGGGCGAAAATGCTTTTGCCCATCTTGCGCTTGGTCATTAGGCGCGCGGCCACTTTGACGGACCGGCCTTGCTCAAAAGTTTGGTGCAGGTTGAATACGTGGTCGGTCCCACCGTAGGCCCGGCCAAACGGCTCGAAACCCAACTGCTTGAGCTGTTCCATGTTTTCCAGGCGCTGCTTCCGAATTTCGCTGACGTTTTCTTCCATTATCTTTCTCCGTTTGAGGGGATAAACTGCCTGATCCTGTGTATTTGTCGAGAAAAAAATACATCGTGCTTGAATTTTTCTATTAATAGAAGGTATAACATAAGGGAACCGATGAGGAACCCCCATGAATATGAATATAGAGCGTGTGAAGCCTTTTGATCCTTTTGCACGGTATTACGATGTGGTCGTCATTGGCGGCGGCATGTGCGGTGTTGGCGCGGCCCTGGCTGCCGCGGAGCTGGGCGAGAAAGTCCTGATCGTTGCCCGGCGGCAGGCCTTGGGATGGGAAGCCA
>CAZOLK010000367.1:2810-4811 GCA_964580325.1 uncultured Verrucomicrobiota bacterium
CGAACACGAATCACCGCTGGTCACCCGATTGCGTCGCCGGTTGAGCGCGCTGGCCGGTTTGCGCGGCAACCGGCTCAACCCGCCCATGCTGGAGTGGTTGCTGGATAAGCTGATGATCGAGGGGCGCGTCGACGTGGTGCTCTATTCGCAACCGGTCCGCTGCCATGTCAAGGACAACCGCGTGCTCGGCATCTCACTTTGCTGCAAGAGCATGGGTCAGATGGTGCGCGGCCGTATTTTTGTTGACGCCACGGAAGAGGCGATTGTCTGGCGTATGTTGGACCACGATTTTGTTTCCGCCGAGAAGTTGCGTTATCGCCAGGCCCTGTTCTTCAACGGCGTGGACAAGCCGCCCGAACCCACGCTGGTGAGTATGAAAGACGAGGTCCTGGGCGTGGAAGAGATCCGGGTCATGCGCACGGCCGAGATCCGCGAAACCTATGTCGATTATGCGTTGGCCAATGCCGGGATCATCGATGTGCGGCTGGCCATGAAGCGGGTCATCGAGCGCGTGCGCGAAGCCGTGCCCGGCCTGGAGGAGACCTGCGTGACCCATGCCGGATTCGAGCCTTATCCGTTGGATGTGCCGGCGCGCCCGTCCAAGCCCGTCAACCGGCACCTGGAATTGCACAACCTGTTTGCCGCCGGTCTCTGGACCATTCCCGAGGATGATCGGCGCCGCCGCGCCAATACATTGGCCGGCCGGTTGGCGCTGGGCGAGAACATCGGCGGCCTGGCCGCGCGCCTGTGCGAGGACGTGGAGCAGTCTTTTGACACGACCGGCATGACGCATCCACTCGAATTTCCCACCCTGGCGTACGATGTGGTGGTGGCCGGCGGCGGCACGGCCGGTTCGCTGGCCGCCATTACTGCGGGCATGCAGGGCGCCTGGACCACGCTGCTCGAAGCAGGTACGTTCCTGGGCGGCATGGTCACCGGAGGCGGCGTTTACTACTGGATCAACAACATCTCCGGCGGTATGGCTGAAGAGTTTGTCGCCCGGACCTACGGCTTGTTCAACCTGTTCAACGGCAAACAGGAACAGCCGCGGCTGCACCCCGAGGCAGCCAAGCTGGTGCTCGAGGCCATGTGCCAGGAATATGGCGTGGAAGTGATCTACGGTGCGGTCGGGTTCGGCGCCGATATGCAGGATCGGTGCGCCATCGGCATCATTGCCTCCACGCCCACCGGTGCCATGGTCTATCACGGTCGCGTATTGGTCGACGCCACCGGCGACGCGGACATCGCGGTCATGGCCGGCGCCCCGTATCGCATCGGTCGCGAGAGTGATCATGTGCTGCATTGCTATGCCCAGAGCGGTGAAATGCTTACCCGCCAGGGCCGGATGGCCGGCGGGTTGAACCTGAATATGGGCTATGTCGACCCGTTTGACGTGATCGATATGACCCGCGCCAGGCGCGAGGGCATTCGCCACCTGTTCGCCCGTTATTTCAACGACGAGGTCGGACCCATGAGCCCGTTGAACGGCGATGCGCGATTCGGCCGGCTCGCTTTTTTCTATCCCCTGCTCGGTATCCGTCAGGGGCGCCAGATCGTCGGCGAACACCAGTTGTCTCTGTGCGACCAGCTCTACACGCCGCCCGTGGAAGATTGCATCGGCTACACCAATTGGCACTACGACAGCCACGCCCAGGATTTTGCCAACCAGCAGGACGAGTCCATCATGTGGAATTGGGTCCTGGGTCAGCGCTCGCGCCGGATCGGTTGCGATATCCCGTTCAGTTGCATGTTGCCGCGCGATGTGGACGGACTGCTGGTTGCCTGCCGTTCCGCCTCGACCACCAACGAGGCCCATTATGCTTTCCGCAATATCCTGACCATGTACCGGCTGGGTGAAGCTGCCGGTGTGGCTGCCGCTTTGGCTGCGGAACAGAATATCCCGCCGCGCGAACTGGATGTCGATATGGTGCGCGCGGCATTGATGAAAAGCGGCGCGCTCAATGAGGAGCAGCGCTTCCCGCCCGTGCGAGACCAGCTCCT
>CAZOLK010000367.1:4821-5100 GCA_964580325.1 uncultured Verrucomicrobiota bacterium
CGCCCGTGCTGCGCGATATGCCCATCGAGAAACAGCTCGAAAAGTTGAGCGGCGATCATCCGGCAGACGCGGTCTGGCTGCTGGCGCGCGGCGGCGTACCGGCCATGCATGCGCTTAAGGAATTCTTCCCCGACGCTGCGCAGCCAGCGCGGTTCTGGGCCGCGGTGGCCATGGCCTGGCAGCACAGCTACGACGCGACGCCCGAGATTCTGCGCTGCATCGAAGAGCGCGTGGCCCTGTTGCCCGGGTTTATCCCGCAGTGCCGCAACATGGTTCCGC
>CAZOLK010000368.1:0-5081 GCA_964580325.1 uncultured Verrucomicrobiota bacterium
ACCAGGGCTGCGCCACAGCCCCATAGCGAGAGCTTTCGCGCCGGAAAAGCACCTGGCATGCCTCCTTTATCGCCCCAGGCCGTGACAGCCGCGGCCACCAGGATCATGAGCATGAAGAAAACCAACAAGGATTCCCAGGGCCAGGCTGCTTCAATGAAACGCGGCGCCGACATGAATGTAACCGCCGTGGCCAGGCTGACGGCTCGATAAAAGTTATCCGCCCTAAAATAAATTCTCATAGGCTGTATGGTATATCAGGTGGTGCCGGCGGTGCAATGAAAATAGGATCGGACTTGCGTTTGCGCTCTATTTGGGGTTTGATCTCACATGCTCGATCATATATAATAATCTTTTTTTTAACACGATGATGGAAAAAATGCTGCAAGTTTGTGATTAAAATGGTCTTGCCTGAAAAAAAAGCGGTGGATGCATCCGCGATGACCCGCCGGACTGGCGAGATCGCGACAAACGGGCTGTCGCCTCAACGCCTGCTTTCGCTGAGCCAGAGCATTGGCGAAAAATTCGCGGCCTGGCCTGTATCGCCCGCCACATCGATCCATGCGCTGATGGTTCATCCACAGCGCATTTTTGTTTTCTGGCAGGTGCATCCCAACGATCAAACGTGCATGTGCGCCGCGAACAGCACTGAGCTCAAACTGCGCTTTTATGAGCTGGCGCATGCGGCGCAATCGCTCGATAGCGCAGGCCATACGTTCGACATCGGAATTAGTGGCTGGGCGAATCAACGCTATGTGGATGTCTGGGAAGACGATAAGCTGTACCGCATTGTGCTGGGGTATGTGACGCCCGACAACGATTTTTCGGCCCTGGCCACGTCCAATACAGTCCTTTTGCCACATTCGGGTGTTTCGGAGATCCGGACCTGTGTGTTCATGGATGTCAACCGGCCCGCGACCGACTTTGTGCCGCCGGCGGTCAACCATGCCACGCCCTTGCCCCTGCACAAGGTTGTATCTGCCGCACCGGACAATCCAGCGTCAACGGAGCCCGCGGAACTTGCACCCAAAGGCGCCGAAGCCGGTGAAACGGTTGGCCCGGCTACCAATCTTTCTGAAAGCCATACGTTTGTACCTCCGCCCGTCAACCATGCGGTCTATGCCACGCCCTTGCCCATGACAGAACCAGGTCCAGCGCCGGCTTGCGAAACACTGCCCCGCCGGCCCGAGGCCGCAGCGCAACCCGTGGATGACGAGCCTCCGCGGAAGGATGCACAATCCGTTGATCAACAACCATCTTCAGCGATACACCACATCTCGTCACCCACCGAATCGTCATGGCCTTTTGCCGGGGACATGGCCCGTCGCCTAGGGTTTCTCGAGATGCAGGCCGAATTGGTTGTCGAAGGCTGGGCCAGGCCGGAACTGCGCTTGTTTTTTGCCGGCCGTTTGATTGCCGTGGACGAATCGGGCTGTTTCACGTTACGGCGTCGACTGGATCACGGTGCGCTGCTCTTCTTTATGGCCGCCGAACCGGCACCGGACCAGAGCGATGCCGTGACCATGAGCGATGAACACGGCGAACCCTCCCTGGTGCTGCGGGTATTTCTCTGCATCAGCGGGCGGGTCGACCCGGACAAACGGCTGACCCTATTCGGCGAAGCCATGGGCCCGGACAACGACGGTTGCTTTCATTTAAAGCGCGCCCTGCCTGACGGCGCCGTGGTGCTGCCCGATTTACGCGTGGAGCAAGGCACCTCATGGTAACATCCAACATCGTCCACAGTCGCGGCTATCTCATGCTGGTGCTGCATGCCCACCTGCCCTATGTGCGCCATCCCGAATACCTTCATTTTCATGAGGAAAAATGGCTCTATCAGGCCATTACCGAAGCTTATCTGCCCCTGTTGACCATGTGCGACCGGCTTTGCGCCGAGCAGGTTCCATTCCGCATCACGGTCTCGCTTTCGCCCACACTGATGACCATGCTGCACGACGAGTTATTGACCGAGCGCTACGTCGCTCACCTCAAGCGGATCCTGCGCCTGGCCGACAAAGAGGTGGATTACACCCGCGACAAGCCTGAGTTCCATGGCCTGGCCCACATGTACCGGCGCGACCTGAGCGACACGCTGGACCTTTTTGAGCGCCGTTATCAGCGTGACTTGCTGCGCGCCTTCAAGGAAAAGCAGCGCACCGGCTGTCTCGAATTGATCACGACCGCCGCGACCCATGGGTATCTGCCTCTGCTGCAACCTGCCGCGGCCCGGGCCCAGGTCCGCAACGGTCTGCGTGTGTTCCAACGTTTTTTTGACACGGATCCCGCCGGCTTCTGGTTGCCTGAATGCGGATACACGCCTGGCCTGGAAGACATGCTGAAAGAACATGGCATCTGCTGGTTCCTGGTGGACAGTCACGGTCTTCTGCATGCCGATGCTCAACCGAAGCACGGCATTTTCGCGCCCCTGGCCTGCGCCAACGGGGTGGCTGCGTTCGGCCGCGATCCCGATTCCTCGCGCCAGGTCTGGAGCGCAACCGAAGGGTATCCCGGTGATTTTGCCTACCGCGAATACTACCGCGATATTTGCGATGAACGCGACGAACAGTATTTACAGGACTGTCTGTGCAACCCGCCTTTTTCCTCGGGCCTCAAATACTTTCGCATTACCGGTCGTAACGGCGAAAAGAAACAGCCCTATGACCCGGCGCTGGCCAGGCAAAGGGCATGCACGCATGCACGCGATTTCGTGATCCGGCGGATGGAGCAGATCCGCGACCAAGCGCCGCGCATGAACCGACCGCCGGCTCTGACCGCGCCGTTTGACGCGGAACTGTTTGGCCACTGGTGGTTTGAGGGACCGCTCTGGATGGAAGAGGTGGCCCGTTACGCAGCCGAACATGGCGAGACCTTAAGGCTGATCACGCCTTCCGACTACCTTCAACGCCACACGTTGCTACAGCAGGCCACGCCCTCGGCTTCGTCGTGGGGTGATCGCGGTTACAATGAATACTGGCTCAATGCCAACAACGACTGGATCTATCCATATTTACATGAAGCCTGCCGACGAATGCAAGCGTTGGTCAAAACCCATGCCGCGGCACCCGCGGCTACGACCCGGCACCGCGCTTTGCGCCAGGCAGCGCGCACACTGTTGCTGGCCCAGGCTTCGGATTGGCCCTTTATCATGAAATCGGGCACCATGGTCGACTATGCGCGCCAGCGCGTTTCCACCCTGCTCTCCCGCTTTTTCTGCCTGGAAGAAGCCCTGCGGAAACCGGAGCCGCCTGACCATGCCATGCTGGAGGCCCTGGAATACATGGACAGGATCTTCCCGGACGTGGACGTGTCCGCGTTTGTGGAAGACCGATAAACTGGCGGCCAACCTTGAAGTATGCACGAACCATCCATGATCCATCCATGATCCAGACTACGCCCGGCCCGGTCAGTTCAAGCTGTGAATGGTCTGTATCACGTCTCGCGTTGCGTCCTGACGGTTTCCAACGTCTGGACGCGGAAGGCCGTAGGTCTTCCAACGGTCACGACCTAACCTGTGCTGGGAGTGCCAGATAGGGCTGAAAGCGTAGATGGGAAGTTGGGAGGAGTTGGGAATGGGAAGTTACCTCCCTCCCCTCCCAACGCCTAACTCCTCTGCCCACTCTTATACTTTCCCAACAACTCGGGCAACGAGCAGGTTCTGCAAAGCGAGCGGTCGTTCAAGCAGAAGTCGTGGAAGATCTGGATCAGGCCCTGGCGACGCAAGCCGTTTTTGTAGAGCACGGGCGAATGGTCGCGGCCGAACAACGCGCCAGCCGTCTTGCGAATCACATCGTTATCGGCTTCGCGCGGGAGTTGGTCGAGTAGCTGCTGCCGAAACGGGGCCGCACAGTTCATGGCCGCAAGGAAGGGGGTGACAATATTGATGATCATGGCTGTGGCGCGTGACCGGCCGATCAGCGCGATAGGCCACGATTGCTTGGCTCCGGCCCAGGACAGGCGGTAGTCCCAGTAGCCTTTGGAGAGCAGTTGCAGTTCACCCATCAGCCGCGGGATGATCGAACCGGGATACGTGCCGGCAAGGTGGAGCCAATCCCGACTCAATGAGGGGCGTTCGACAAACATGGTGCAGGCGGCCATGAGCCGTCGTACAGGGTGGTTGACCGGCCGCAGCGATGACAGTTTCCAGCGGGCGCCGTCCATGTGTACGCTTTCCCAGTGCGCCCGTTTTTTCCACCAGGTGTCCCACAATTTGCGAACGAACGAACGTGTTTCGCGGTCCCACTGGCGGTTGTGTTTCTTGGGCAGCAATCCCGATATGCCCATGAGCAGGGCATAGGCCTGGACCGGATCGTTCTCGCTCTCCATGAGCAGGGACTGCAGCGGGACCTTGTCGCTCAAATAACGGAAAGGCGCCTTGTTATGCTTGTAACCGAGCGCGCGAAAGGTTTCTTCGTAAATCGCCTGGTCAGCGCCGCGGTCCTGGATGAGCCACTCCATATATTCGGTCTTGCGGCGTAAACGTTCTTCGCCGGCCGCGTCCAGCAGGGCTTGTTTGTCATCCCGGGTCCAGTCGTGCAGCATTTCGTGACAGCGTGTCTCGGGATTGCGAACGGCATAGGGATACGCAGAGGTGTCCAGGTTTTCAAAAGAAAAAAAGGGGTTTGCGGACAACGCTTTTTTCAAGCTGAGCTGCTCGGCGCCGGGCGGCAGGACCCAGCTTTCGAGCGGCGCCGAAAACCAGGTGACATGCGCGACAACATGGTCATAGCGCGGATCGTCGCCATGGCCATGTTCGCTCCAGTGTCGCGGATGCACATGCACTTCGATGTCGCCGCATAAGCGACGGCGCTCCGGGCCGATTTGCAGCACGGCGCCCTTGAAATCCGGGCCGTCTTCCATATTCCAGACGCCGGGATCTTCCACATAAATCTCCTCGCCCTGTTCCGAAATCAAGGTTTGCGGGCGCCACTCCTCATCGTACCAGACGCATTGAAGATGGCGTTCGCTGTACAAGAAGCGGGAGCCGTCAAAGGCAGGTTCATGAACCGCCTGTGCTTGGCCGGACAGCAGGCGGCGATAGACCTCGGATCGTGGAAAAAGAGGATGCGCCGCCTGTTCCGGTGTTG
>CAZOLK010000369.1:0-5040 GCA_964580325.1 uncultured Verrucomicrobiota bacterium
CGTATGCTCTGTGGTGTGGGAGGGCTCCTCAGCGATGGGGAGTCCTATCCCGATCCAGATGAATTTGAGGGCGCGCATGGCGCGCAGGTCCCCGGCGGCGAGCACGTTGGTGCTCTCCCGCGTCACGATCCCGGCGGGGGGAAGCAGTTGCTCGTCGCATTCGAGGTTTCCGCCGCCGATGAGCTTGATCAGACTCTCCACGGCGGTGTCGGCGACCCGCTTCATATCGGTGTCGATGCTGGAGAGGGTCGACTCGTGCCCCTCGACGCACTCCAGAAGGTTGTCGTCGACGCCCAGGACGGCGATTTCCTCGGGAATCCGCCTCCAGCCCTCATCAGTGGCGACATCGATCACCCGCCGCGCCTGGTTGTCGTTCACGCAGAAAACCCCCAGGGGCCGGGGCAATTCACGCAACGCCGACAAGTCGCGGCAGACCGCCGAGACTTGAAAGGGTTCGATCCCGGCTTCCGAGAGGCGGGCGGCGAAACCTTCGTGCCGCCGCCGCCGCGCCGGCGCGTAGTCCATGCCGAAAAAGGCCAGATGCTTGAAATTCCGCTCCAGAAAATGTTCCGCCGCCATCACTCCGATGGCGTAGTCGTCGTATAGAGCGCCATACTGAGGCCGCCAAGCATGAAATGCTTTTATTTGAAATATAAATTTAATTTTATATTTCAAAATAGCTTATTTACTCTTGAATCGTCGCGAGTATGAGATTGATATAAAAAAGATCTGTTCAGTATGCCTCCGCTCTACGACATGGATTCAGGTCTTTACGGATCGTCACAACAGGCCAGTCCAACAGGCGTAAAGCCTCGTAAAACTGCGCCCATGTGTATGCCTTGCGCTTCTACGATGTAGCTCACTTTCTTTTAGTGGATTGTCCGACCGAGAGCGTCCAAACACTTATTACCGAAAGATCCCTTGGAGCTATGTGAGATTCAGGGTTACACCCTTCACCTCACTGCACTCGCTACTCTTCTTTCCTCCTTGCGGATTCAGTTATTTCACTACCGGGCGGTTGACTATTCCTTACCCGCAGAGGTCTGAGCGCCCTTCGGCACTGTCCTCTTCGACCGGCAACCATTGCCAGGTCACCCATATTCAGTTTCCCATCATTTTCCGGAACGTCCGTCGTCATAAATTCCCTACGTCCTCCCCTCCCGCATTCCCAGTCCGGCGTGTTTCCGACCTGAAAAACAGAAGCGAAATTTCCTTGCATCGCCTGCGGTCTTCCATTAAAGTACTTACATGATAATGATGATCAACATTTTATTTAAATGATGATGGATAATGGCATTGAGCGACGAAAGAATGTTCAGCGATCTTCCAGGTAGTCAGGCATCAGAATTCAGGAGTCAGAATGAGTGAACCAACGAAGTCGAAGACCTGGTGATCGTTTTGAACGGTTTCCGCAACCAAGGTAAAGAGGATAGAAGTCAGGAAATTACTGGAAACATATTCGCAGTTTATTCGGAATTCTAACTCCTGAATTCTGAGTAGTTATGTATAGATAATTATGGATTTGAATGATGACAGATTATGAGCTTGCCGTCGATGCTCGAATACTCGTAACTGGCGGTACCGGTTTCACTGGTTCGAATCTGTTGCGCACATTGGCCAGACCTGGACGGAAAGTTCTGGCGCTGGCCAGAACATCGTCCGACCTGTCAGCTTGTGGCGATCTCGAAATCGAATGGATCCGGGGGGAGTTGACGGACGAGCGGCAGATCCGCAGGGCCGTCCAGGGAGTGCAGTACATTTTTCACATGGCATCCCCATTTCGTCAAGCGCGCGCGTCCGATGCAGCGCACTACAATATACACGTTCGCAGTACGCGTCTGCTCGCCGAGGCTGCGTTGGATGAAAACAATTTCAAGCGTTTCGTCTACGTTTCGACGATCGGCGTGCACGGACACATTGAACACCCACCCGCCGACGAAACCGCGCCGCTGGCGCCGGATGACGCCTATCAGAGGACCAAACTCGAGGGCGAGGAGTATATCCGCGGGGTGGCTGTGGAAAAAGGGCTGCCGCTCACCGTGGTGCGACCGACCGGCATCTACGGCCCGGGTGACCGCCGATTTCTCAAAGTATTCAAATGGGCGGCCCGCGGCTGGGCTCCCGTCATCGGCGACGGATCCAACTGGATCCATTTCATACATGTACAAGATCTGTGCGATTTCCTTATCCTCGCTGCCGTACACCCGGCCGCCCTGGGTGAGGTATTCATCTGCGGAAGCCCCTCGGCCGTGCAGTTCAGGGACGTGATCGCCATGGTGGGCCGTTTCTATGGTGTAGAACCCAGACTCGTGCGCTTTCCGGTCATGCCCGTATTCCTGCTAGGCGATCTGTGCGAGCGCGTGTGCCGGCCGCTGGGCATCGAACCCCCGATCTATCGCCGCCGTCTCGCTTTTTACACCAAGGACCGATCCTTCAACACCTCGAAAATGAAAAAGCTGCTTGGCTTCGTCGCACCGCACTCCGATGAACAGGGCTTCAAGGACTTAGCTCGCTGGTACCTGGACCACGGATGGATAAAACCGCCCTCGAAAAGATGACATCGCGCACCGACATACGCGCAGAATCCTGCGGCGCACGCGAATGGCACGTAGACTCGGACCCGTTCGAAGCAACGCTGTCGATCACGGCGTATTTCAATGCGCGATCCTTCGACGATCACCCGAAAGCATTCCGATTCACATACTCGCGACGCATTCCGCGCTTATTTAAAGACTCGTATTCACGCGGCCCAGCGTGTTCTTCCGGCGTGCATGGATGGGCACGTCTGCCATGGCCTCCCCGTGAGGCGGCGAATCATCGCTTTTCACCGCGGCTATTGCGGCTGGCACGTGTCATTGAAAAAAAACGGATTAAAGAAAGGACAGAAGGATGTTCAGCGTCAGGTACACTCTCACAAAAATTCTGAAAAGGCTTAAACTCAACAAAATTGCACACAAACTCTATTACAATTGCCTGCACGGTTTTCAACCGGCCAACAGGGTCATACTACCGGCGCTCGACAGGTGTATCGATAAAGCTTGTGAATCAGGCACACTCGCGCATGGCGATTACTATGAGTTCGGGATTTTTAAAGGATATGCGCTGTATCATGCCCAGACGAAAGCGAATGATAAGAATATGTACAACCTGCGTTTTTTCGGTTTCGACTCGTTTTCCGGCCTGCCGCCCATACAGACGCGCGATGAAACCCATGACAATACATTCTACCAGGGGCAATACTGCCGCACGCGGGAACGTGTCACGCAGGACCTGACCCGTGCGGGCATCGACTGGGAAAGAACTTTTCTGATCGAAGGATACTTCAGCGAATCATTGAATGACGCCACGAAGCGGCGCTACGCTATGGGCAAGATCGCCATCGCTTTGATCGATTGCGACCTGTACGCATCCACATGCGATGTATTGAATTTCATACAGGACATGATCGTCGACAAAACCATCCTGATCTTCGATGACTGGAACTGTTTCGACAAGGACGATGAAAAAGGGCAGCGCAAAGCTTTCAGCGAATTCCTAACGCGGAATCCCGGTCTGGAGGTCGAAGATTATTTCGATTATGGCTTGTATGGCAAGGTGTTCATCATTCATCTCTGAAAGGCGGATAACATGAACAAGCAGCAGCACACACTGCACGACCAGTTGACTGCGGGAAACACATCGGCGTTTCGCAGATATCAGAACATGGTGCTGGGACAGCCGGGCATGCTCTCTTTCATCAAATACGAAATGATAACCGCGCTGTGCGGTTCCTGTCCGGGCGCGTTTGGCTTCCTGCTCCGGAAACTTTTCTATACATCCCTCCTCGGATCCGCAGGCAGGAATGTGTTGTTCGGCCGGAACACCACCATCCGGCACGGACACAAAATAAGAATCGGTCGCGATACCATCATCGATGAATACGTCGTTCTCGATGCCAAAGGCGCTTCCAACAAAGGTATTTCGATCCAGGATGACTGTATTGTAAGTCGGAATGCCGTCTTGAGCTGTAAAGATGGCAACATCGATATCGGCAAAGGCTCAACCCTTGGAATGAATTGTTTGATCCACTCCATCAAGGGCAGCGATGTGCTGATCGGGGATAAAACGGTCATCGCCGCCTTCACGTATATTATCGGGGGCGGCACTTATCACACCAGCGATATCCATGCACCGATCAAAGACCAGGGCTGTTACTCGAAGGGCGGGATACGCATAGAAGGGAATGTGTGGATCGGATCCCATGTGTCCATTCTCGATGGCGTGACGATCGGCCAAGGCAGTATCATCGGTGCCGGTTCGGTCGTCAATAAAGACATCCCTGCGTTTTCCATTGCTGCCGGCGTCCCTGTGCGAATCATCAAAAATAGAAAAGACACATGCCCTGAACATGCGGAGTGCGGGAAGAAACCCCTTTTTGACCAATAGTAGCTCCGGGGGTTTCCTGGAGCGCTGCAAAACATGCGCAGGGCAGCCCGTCAAAGGATTTACATGACGGATCCAATCCCATGTGCCCGACCCGCCCTGCCCGTCATTGTTGTGATCCCAATACTTGATCGCAGCCTGAACAACAGCTTCAGGATTTTCTCGATCACGTCAGCTTCGTTGATCAAGGCGATTATTCGCATCTCGTGATCGCAACGCAAAACAGGAGATCCACTTCCCAGACCTTCTTGATCAACTCGCGCCAGGTCTTTGATGGAATGCGGTGTTTTTCTTTTATAGGGATTATCTGTTCGGCATGCTCATTCTGTTGTTCTGCTGGCAAAGCTTGTTCTTCTGCATCTTTGGCTCGCCCGGCTCTTCTTACTATACCAACCATAATATCTGACCATCTGGAAATTCCGGTATGATGGAGCCACAAGGAATTGGATGACCTTTGCATGAAAACATATTGCGGCGCCGGATTTGGGCAACAACTATCCGATTTGCCTAGACAAACAAGCTATTGCTTAAAATATATGCGAATATTTTATTTGACAAATGATTCACAAAGCCATAGGTCGTGCGTATGTTCACAGGTCCAGCGCTTGCGTGCCGGCT
>CAZOLK010000370.1:0-5026 GCA_964580325.1 uncultured Verrucomicrobiota bacterium
ACTGCAGAGCTTTCACGCCGCGGAGGTTCTGAACGGCGACTGGCAGCCGCTGGTGCGCTGGATTCGGCCGGACCTGCCGGCTCCGGCCTTGGCCGGTTTGTGCAAAACTAAGGCGCGGATAACGTTGTGCCGCACGCATTACGCGCGCGAACCAGGCCTTTTGCTGACCGGCCTGGAGCTTTGGCGTGCCTATGCGCTGCGCGCTCCGGAAGTGCGCCTGGCACCGTTGATGTTCGCCCTGGCCGACGACGGTCGCGTCGTGCTCATGGGCAAGCCGCTGCCGCCGTTGCGGGGCGCGCCATACACGCTCCAGCAGGGCGTGGCCGTGCCGTGCGGCTTTGCCTGGCAGCCGGCGGTTTCATCGGGCGCCATGCGCAAGGTCTGCGGTGTGGAGGGCGCGGGCGTGGCGCTGTTTGACGAGGAGGGATCATTCGAACTTATTGCTGCCGATAATTTTGTGGCTGCCACTCGTTCCGCGGTGCGTTGTTCGATGCAGGAAACATGATCGAAGCCAAAAACAAATCCATACAGTATTGTGGTTCCATCTGCCACTATTTCTGGTTTCGGATGGAAGACGACGGCGCCATTGTCTGGGCCGACGGTTCCACCATCACTTTTCGCGAAGAGGTCTGCGGCATCCTTGAACGCATGACCCCGGGCGGTCTGCCGCCGTTGGGCGCGCTGTTGTTGATGCTGGCCGCATGCAGCGATCATTGGCGCGAGAACGCCTCGGTGCGCGACGTTTTCCAGGGGCTCGACCGCGTGGTGGATGGCTATAAAATCAAGACCGGTCATTTAGACCGCGATTGGCTCAACCTGGTCATGGCGTCCATGGATACGATCAATGCCTTGCCCGTGGAATTGCGCACCGGCGTGGCTGCCAAGGCGGCGCTGGCTGAGATTGTTTTCGAGAACCCGGTCCTGCGCACCACGCCCGAGGAGGCCCGCGCCATTGTCCTCGAGTATGCCGGAACGCTGCCCAAGCAAGGCGAGCAGCCGTTCAGTCAGCAGGAGCTGTTCCGCCGGTTGCTCGCCGATTTGGATGCTGTCCGCCGCGGGGTGAACTATACTACGACCGACGAATTGAGTCGGCTTGTGCGTACCGGGTTGACCGCTGACCTGCGGCCGCCTGAGTTGAACCTGACCCTGGGGCAGCGCGTTTTGCACATGATCTCCTGCCTCGATGACGACGAAGAACGGGCCGGTCTGGCGCGGCTGGCGCGCAGACTGATGGCTGCGGTGCACATTCCGCGGTCGGTCAGCGAGTATGAGGATATGCCGGTAGGCGGATATTCGGACGTGTCCAACAAAGGATCGCTGGATCGCCTGCTGGTCAGTGAGTTGGCCCATGACGACCTGGTGCTGAGCGTGCGCATCGCCTTGAACGAGGCGCTCTACCTGCGTCGCGAAGCTCCGCCCAAGCACGCGGTGCGGCATGCAACCGTGCTGGTCGACTGCGGCATCCGGCTTTGGGGCGTGCCGCGCTTGTTCGCCACGGCCACGGCGCTGGCCATTGCCGCCAACTCTGATCGGCGCCAAGAGTGCCGCTTTTTGCAAACTTGCCGCGACGACGTCATGGACATCGATCTGACCAACCGCGAAGGTCTCGACCGCCACCTGGCCCACCTGGATCCCGCGATCCATCCGGGCGTGGCCTTGGATAAATGCCTGGCCGGCCTCTCCGGCGAGACCCACGAGGTGCTGCTGATCACCCACGAAGAGACGCTGCACGATCCACAAAGCGATATGCATCGCCGTATCCCGCCCAATGTGGCGCTCTATCTGGCCGCGGTCAATCGCAAAGGCGCTTTCCAGCTCTACGCCGTGCATCGCGGCGGGCGGCGTCTGTTGCGCGAGGCACGCCTGGACCTAAACGACATTCTCTGGCCACGCCGGCCGCCCAACCAGCGTCATTCCGTGGTACAGCAGGACCTGTCGCCCGATCTGCCGCTGATCCTGTCCATGGAGCCCTTGCCCCTGTTGCTGCCCCAATGGCCCGAATACAAGGCCGCGGTTTACGCCCAAGGGTACGGCCTGCTCACCATCACCCGCAACCGTCGCATCACGGTGTGGGAAAACCCGCGCTGGGGCGCACGCGAAATCGTGTCCGGAACGCCGCGCGGTAACGTCTTTCTGTTGCCGCCCGAACCCGAGGGCATGTTGCGCATCGTCATTGCCAACACGGTCGGCAACTGGAATTGCCGTCTGTTCAATGTCGATCTGAACACACATACCTGCCGCCGCTTGCCCTTTTCCTCATGGGATCCGCACATGATCAAGCATGTCGGCATGGATCACGGTTATTTGTATTTGATTGCGCTCAAGAAAATCTCGATCTTTGACCTGGAAACCATGGAAGAGGTTCAACCCATCACCTTTCTGCCGCCGCTGGCCTGGCGCAACAACCGCTTTTTCTTTGATGGTGACCGTTGGTATGCCCTGTCCGTGGCAGGTCGCGAGAGCCGCTTGATCGAAGTGCCGATCCCTTCCCATGGCGCTTTGCGCGCGCGCGACGTACTGGTCTTGTTCGACCGCGAAGGCTATGACGGCCCCTGGGGATTGACGCGCGACGGCCGCATTTTCGCCACACCGATACCCAACCTGGACAAGCCTCTGACTTCGATCAGGCAGCCGATCCACGATGTGCGCGATATCTCGCCCGACGGGCATCGCATGGCCCTGGAGTGCCTGGAGGATGGGCAGACGCATTATTACATCGTCGATTTAAAGACGAACAAAATCCAGCACCTCTATCATTATACCAGCATCGACCTGTACGGCGAAAAAGCGCGCAGCCTGTTGGCCGGCGCCATCGGGTTCCGCACCCAGTTGCTCGGCATGGGACGCGCGCCGGATGGTGAATTGCTGGTGTTGACGCGCAAGAGAACCTACTGGTCTGTCACGCTCAATCGGAGCACGAACCGACTGGAACTGAAACGGCGCCGTGAAGGCGACCTGAACGCGCGGATCTGGCCCTTTTTGCGCATGTCCTCGCCGCCCGACGCAGGCTATAAACTGCGCGTGATTTCCCGGCCCAACGGTGACCGCATTTTCATGGATTCGCGCGGCCTGCTACACCTGAAAGACCAGCATGGGCACTTGCCGGAACTATCCCTGGTCCTGCTCTCCGACAACCGCGTGGCGGCTTGGTCGACACGCGACGAATACTGCGGACCCGAGTGCTGCATCGGCGACAATGCTCCCGTGCCGGCGGAGCGTTTTTATGAACTGCTCATGGATTTCATGGTGCGTCTATGAGCCGTTCTTTTCCCGTTAAATTAGAACCCGAGGCACGGCCGGTACTGGATCCGGCCGGTTGGCTGGTGTCTGGAACGGATCCGCAGGCCTGGTTGGAGGAACTCTGTTCCTGGGGCGTCGACATGGACCAGCTCCACCTTTTCCTGGTGCCTGACGCGCGCTACAGCCAGGAAGCCATCGGTTTGTTCGTGCCGCTGGAAAAGGAGCGCCCGGTCGCGGTGCACCCGACCACGCAGGCCTACGGACGGATCGGCGCGCAAGTGTACGTGCCTGTGAATGCACGTCTTGCGCCGGCTCTTGCCGAAGAGGAACTGGTTTCCCTGCTGCCCTGGCATACGGTCATTTTCCATCCCGTGGTCGGCGTAATAGCGTTCGAACGCGGCGATGCTCTGTGCGTGGCCGATCTCGTCGAACAGCCGTCACGTAAAACCGGCAACTGGAATCGCGCCCATCCCGGTCTGGCCATGAATACACGCCTGCTGTCGATTCATGTGAGCGAAGCCCTGCCGATCGACGTCTTTATCGACGAATCGCGCGACGATATCGGCAGCCGTTCCCCGGACCACCTGCCCCCGGCGCCGGGCGAACCGTCATCCGGACCAATGCAACGCGGCGGCCGTTGGATCATGCGCGCTATCGGGCGTGGCGTTCACAAACTGACCGGCCAGACGTCTTCATCGGCGGAGGGACAGACGTCGGGCTGGTACAACGAGCTGCGTCGCTGGGCCGCAAACAAGTTGACCTCGCCGACCGCCGACCAGGAGGCGCGCAACCGCGAGCTGCATCGCCTGCTGCACCTGCTCAACACCGATCCGGAACAGGGCTTGCGTTATGCCTTGCCCTTGTCCGGCAAAACCTCGCGCGGCGTGGCCCTGCCGAGCAACAAACTGCATGAACGCGATCCCAATTTCCGCTTGAACGTATTGCGTGGCGGCAAACCCGCCGATCCCTGGTTCGTGGACTGGCGCTACGAACAATTTCTACGCAACAAATACCGCGACCTGGCCACCGACGAACTCGGGCTCAAGCGCTATCGCCGGGCCGCTTACATTTTCTCGGTCCTGCTCGGTGATTACCATGCCGCTGCCCAGGCCCTGGCTCAGGGCAATCATCATCGCGAAGCAGCCGCGATCTATCTCGAATACATGCATCAGCCGCGCAAGGCCGCCGAATGCCTTTTGCGCGCCGGCTTGCACGAAGAGGCGATCGAGATCTATAAAAAAGAGAAAGCCTACGAGACCATCGGCGATATCTATGCGCGTCTGCACCACGACGAGGATGCCCGGCGCTATTACCGCACGGCTCTGGGCGAACTGGAGCAGCGCGACGATTATCTGGCCATGTCGCGTCTGTTGGAAAACAAGCTGCGCGAGCCGGAAGAAGCCTTGGGCGCGCTCGATCGCGCCTGGCCCGACAGCAGCCAGGCCGGCGTATGCCTCAGGGAGCGCTTCCGTCTGCTGGGCGCCATGCAGCGCCATCAACAGGCGGTGCGGCTGGCTCGGGAACTGACCGCAGCGTCTCTCTCCGCCGCCCAAACGACGCTCGCCGCTTATGCGCTCCAGCACCATACGTTGAAATATCCCGACGAATCGGTGCGCACGCGCACCGGTGACGCAGCGCGCGTGCTGATTGGCCGGCGCCTGGACCGGGCTGCACCTCAGGAGCGCCGCGAACTGCTCGCTATCCTGCGCGGCCTGGACCCGGCCGACAAACTGCTCTCGCGAGATGTTGCCCGTTATGCCCGCACCAGCGAGGAGAACGACCGTCG
>CAZOLK010000371.1:0-5013 GCA_964580325.1 uncultured Verrucomicrobiota bacterium
CTCAAGGCCATGGCCAAGGCGCCGGAGCAGCGCTACCCCGATGTACGTGCGTTTCAAGAGGCGCTCGCGGAATACCGGGCCCAAGATGAAGGCCGGCAGTTGACCGGTCTGGCCGAGGAAGAATTCGCTACGGCCCTGCGGGAGGAACGCTACGATCTGTTCACGGAGGCCATCTCGGATTTCAAGCAGGCGCTGCATTCCTGGCCCGCCAATCCCCGGGCGCTGGCCGGATTGGATCGTGCGATCTTGGCCTATGCCCAATGCGCGCTGGACCGCCACGAACCGGACCTGGCCGCCAGCGTGCTGGACCCGGAGCGACCGGAGCATGCCAACCTGCTCGCCGAGTGCCGGCGCAAGCGGCGCGCCAAGAAACAACGGCTCAAGCACCTCTGGTCGATGCGTGCGCTGCTGGTCGTGGCCCTGGCCGTGATCGCCGCGTTGGTGGGCTGGGGCATCATGGAGTATCGCCAGCAATTTGGCCATTGGGAATTGCTCTACAGCATCGATTTCACCCGCCCGGATGTTGATCTGAACGAACTCGCCTACTTTGGATCAAGCCCGGTTGAAGAGGGGCGGCCAAGCCTCTTGACTGACCAGGGGCTGCTCGCGCCGGGCGCTACCGCATTCTGGTTGCGCGAGCCGCGCATCCGCCACAGCGTGCGTCTTGACCTGTTCCTGACCTGGACCGGTAAGGTCGATGGCGTGGAGTGCATGATCAACACGCGTCGGCAGGACACGCGCCATCAGAGCGTCTTGCCGCCCGGCTATGCCTGCCAGTTCGGCGGTTGGCAAAACACCTCTCATGTCATCGGTCGCGGCGAACGGATTTATACGTTGAAGAAAATCGACTCCGTAGCATCTCGCATGCAATCAGGGCTACGGTATCGGTTGACTTTTCAGCGCGATGGCGGCGAGGTGTGTTTGAAAGTGGACGGTCGCATCGTATTGCGCCGTTCCTGGGTGCTGCCGCTGGAAGGCGACGACCTGGACCGCATCGCCGTGCGCTGTTGGAGCCAGGATGCCGCGGTGATTCATGCCATACGCGTATACCGCAGAAGCCTGCCGCGGTACGCCCATCCCATCCTGGCCGGCGACGCGCACTATGCCGGCGGCGATTATCGCCTGGCCTTGAAAGAATACTTGAGCGTGGCCGAAGATTTCGCCGGGCACGCCATGGCGGAGCAGGCGCTGGTCAAAGCCTACCTAACCGCTTGCCGCATGCCGGAGCAGGACGCGCGCCGCAATGAAATTCGCCGAACCATCAGGCACCGCTTTCCGAAATCGGCTTATCGTACCGCACTGCTCGAAGCCGACAGCCTGATCGCCTGGCGCCGCGAACGATATCCAGAAGCGTTGCGTGTTCTCGATGCCACGCTGGAACTGGATTCGGACACGCGTCTGGCCCTGCAACTTCTCGAAATCGCGGACCATACCCAACCGCCCGAGGCGCTGGAAGGTCTGCTCGAGCGCATCGCCCGGACCCGCCGCGTACGCCAACTGATGCTGTACAACCTGGGCTTGCGCACGCTCGAACCGCTGCGCGGCATGACGCTGCATTCGCTGGACTGCCGGTGCAATTTCATCGACGATCTGTCCCCATTGCGCGATATGCCGCTCGAAACGCTCGATGCGGGTCATAACCGGATAAAAGACCTGTCCCCTTTAAACGGCATGGCGTTGCGCTTGCTGGATTGCGCCGGCAATCCCGTCAAGGAACTGCCGTTGCTGCGCGACGATGCGCTCGAAACGTTGCTCTGCGATTACGCTTCCCTGACTTCGTTGCGTCCGCTGGCCAACCAATCGCGCCTGCGCGAGCTGCAATGCGCCGGAAACGATCTGACCAGCCTGGCTGGAATCGAGTGCGCACAACTGGAACGGTTGCATTGCGCCCAGAACCGCATCGCCTCGCTGGAGGCTTTGCGCGGCATGCCGCTGAAAACGCTGCTCTGTGACCGCAATGCGATTACCGACCTGTCCCCTTTGGAGGACGCGCCGCTGGAGAAACTCGGTTGCCGGGAAAACAGCTTGAGCCACCTGAGCCCATTGCGTGGCGTTCCCCTGCGCGAACTGGATTGTTCCGGCAATGCCATAAAAGACCTGTCCCCCTTGAGCGATTCGCCGTTATCTGTGCTGGCCTGCGCCACCAACCGGATTGCGACGCTAGAGCCTTTGCGCGGGTTGTCGCTCGTGCGTCTGGATTGTTCGGGCAACCGCATCGCGGGCCTCGAGCCGTTGCGCGGCATGCCGCTGACGGACGTGAACCTTTCGCATAACCTTGTCGTCACCCTGGAGCCCGTAGCTCAGTCCGCGTTGCGCTATATCGAGGCGCAAAACAACCGGATCACCACGCTGGCGCCGCTGACCGGCGTGGCCTTGGCCGGGTTGAACGTCTCCGACAACCCGCTCATGGGCCTGATGCCGTTCGACGTCGTGCCGCCGACCAACAGCTTCCGCTACAACTGGGACGCCATCTCTGCCCATGAGTTCGCCGCCATGACCAAGGCCTGGGAGCGCGATGAACAGGGACGCATGCTGGCGCGATTGGTCCGTACCGAACGTGCGCTGACTCTCGACAATCTGGAGCGCTTAAAGACACTGGCCGTGGTGGTGCGTGGGCATGCTTATCTCTATATCCCCAGGTATATGACCTGGAACCGGGCCGCGGTGTTTTGCGAGCAGTTGGGCGGACATCTGCTTTCCCTGCAGGATCCCGAAGAGCATCTGCGCGTTTTTGCCGCGCTGCCCGAAGCCTGCTTTCAGGAAATTCTGTTGGGCTTGGACCTGGTCAATGATCGTGATCATTGGCACGGCGGCGAACCGGTGACTTTCATGAACTACGATTCGGTCGTCGATCGCGACGTGCCTTATCCCCGGCGCATGCACATACGCATCAAAGGTGGGTGCTGGTATACAAGCCCCATTGTCATGGGGCCGCGATCATTTATCGTCGAATGGGACCGTCCGCCGGCGGAGGAAGCGACGTCCCATGACCAATAACTACAACAGCGTTCCGCCGGAATTAGCCGAGTCGCCGGAAGAGGCCATCGACACCATTCGCATGAATCTGCCGCGTGACGATCTGAATCCCGCTCAGACCGTGCACGAACAGGATGGCAAGGCTGTGGAGCGCAACCGGATATCGACCATGATCTCGCTCAGCCGTCAATGTTTCGGCCGGCCCGACCACACCGCGGATTCGGTTCCCGAATATGAGTTGCTCGAGTCCGTGGGCCAGGGAGGCATGGGCGTGGTGTACAAAGCGCGGCAAACCTCCATGGACCGCGTGGTTGCGCTCAAAATGCTGGCTGCCGAAGAATCCGACAACACGGAAAAACGCAACCGCTTCCTGACCGAGGCCGTGGTGACCGGTTCGCTGGAGCATCCCAACATTGTGCCCATTTACGATTTGGCCATGAACCAGGAAGGACGCCTGTTCTACGCCATGCGCCGCATCGAGGGCAAGGTCTGGAGCGCGGCGATTTGCTGCCGTACGCTGAACGACGATCTGGATGTGCTCCTGAAAGTATGCGATGCCGTATCGTTTGCTCACAGCCGCGGCGTGATCCATCGCGACCTGAAACCATCCAATATCATGTTGGGCGAGTTCGGCGAGGTGCTGGTGCTGGACTGGGGATTGGCCGCCGATGTGTCGGGCGCCGGCTTGGCCGAGAAGCTCGGCGGTGTTCCCCGGTTATGCGGTACGCCGCTGTACATGGCGCCTGAAATGGCGCGCGGCTGCGTGGGTTTGGTTGGCATCCATAGCGATGTCTACCTGTTGGGCGCGATCCTGTACGAAATCATCACTGGCAGGCCGCCCCATCCGCGCCACGAGTACTTCTGGGATTGCGTGTTGGACGCGGCCAAAAACGTGATCCATCCCGTAGAACGCTCAGGCGAGTTGCTCAACATTGCCCTGTGCGCCATGTCAACCGCGCCGTCGGATCGCTACCCGACGGTCAAAGCTTTTCAACAGGCCATCCTCGCTTACCGTGCCCATGCCGTCAGCATTGACGCGGAGTCGTGTGCCGAAGAGGTGCTGCTGCGCGCCGTTCGGGAGGATCGCTATGACTTGTTCAGCGAGGCGATCCAGTTCTATAAAAAGGCGCTCAAATTCTGGTCCGGCAACCAGGCCGCGGCAACGGGGTTGACCTCGGCGCTGGAACAATACGCCGGCTGCGCCATCCAGCGCGGCGAGCCGGAACTGGCGGCCAGCTTGCTCAGCGCCGAAAATCCGGACCATGCTCCGTTGATCGAGAAAGCTGTTCGCGCACGCGCAAGCTATCGCCGGCATAACGCGCAGGTACGTCTGATGTACGGTATGTTGAGCGCGGCCGGACTGCTGATCGCGGTGCTGATCGCCCTGTTTATGCGTGGCATCGTCCAGCATATAAGCAAGTGGGAACTGGTTTTTGCCTGTGATTTCACCCAACCATTCGATGCGTCGCCGCAGTTGCGTTTCTGCATGAAGGATCTGAACGGCGAGATCGAACCGCCGCCCATGGACGAGCAGGGGTTGTCCTTGACTGACGGCCGGATGTTTTGGTTGCGCGATGTGCATGAGGCCGGCAACGTCAAAATGGAGCTGGATGTGGAATGGAACGGTCAGGTCAACGGATTGGAAGTGTTGCTCAACACGCGCGTGGAAAAGACGGAAAAGTTTGCTCATGTGCCGCCCGGTTATATCTGCCAGTTTGGCGCCTGGCAGGGCACCTACCACATCATGTCTCGCGAAACGCAAGCCGGCAGTCTGGACCAGACGGAAGCGGTCACCTGCCAATTAAAGCCCGGGCGTCACTATCGTCTCGTGTTTCAGCGCGAGGGCCCGGTCTGCAGTCTGCGCATCGACGGTCGCGAAGTTATGCGACGCACCTGGATCATGCCGCTGCCCGGCGAGGACCACGATGCCGTGGGCGTGCGCTCCTGGGCCGGTGACCTGCTCATTCGCGGTTTGCGGATTCACCGCATGCGCCGTCCGTCGCGAACCAGTCCCATCATTGCCGGTGACGCCCATTA
>CAZOLK010000372.1:0-4985 GCA_964580325.1 uncultured Verrucomicrobiota bacterium
TCAATCATTCTAATTTATGTGGGACGCCATTCTAAATTATCTTGGGACACTGCAAGCAGGGCCATGAAGCGGAGTTTGGCATTCGGTACGGGCCAGGCAGATGATCAAGGCCAGGTTCGGCAACTCGCCCAAGAGCCGATCAAGGTATGAGCCTGTTGCATCCAGGCAAAGGGCATGGACGTGTATATGGCTTGCACAAAGCCATGTGAGTTGCGAATTCATCCAATTGCTGGATGAATTTGACAAGAGCTTTCTCCTCGCAGAGTCACGTCCACCAGCTCCCTCCTCTGCCGAACCAGGACGCTGAGACCCTCCTCTGCTCCCTCTTCAAATAATCAACTTCGGTCCTGTCGGTCCGTCCAAGTCCCAGAGCGAACCTTCCTTCCCGATGGTGGCATTGTGCATTTCCTTTTCGATGTCGTTCCTGATCTCTTCCAGGTCGTTGTCCGTATGGTACTGGGAATGGTGGGTGACGATGAGTTGTTTGATGCCGGTTTTCTGGGCAATGCGCACGCCTTCGAGCCAGGTGCTGTGACCCCAGTTTTGATGCCATTCGTATTCTTCGGGCGTAAAATGACCGTCAAAGATCAGGCAGGTGGCGGGGTTCGGTGTCTGGCAAAAGGCGAGAAAGCGTTCCTGTTCGCTTTTTTCGGTCAAAGCCCATTCAATGTCCGTGGCCACGATCACTGACGCGCCGTTGCCGCGTTCGTCCAGGCGGTAGGCGGTGCAGCCTTCGGTGTGGTGCACGGGCATCCAGCGGATTTCCATTCCTTTATAGAGACGCGGTTCCTGGGACACACTGCCGGGCAGGGTGGTGAAGCGGATGTCGGATTTCATCATGGTGATCTGTAGGGGCCAGAAAGGCTGTTCCAGCAGCCGCGGCAGCACGTCGTGAATCGAGTGGTGCTTGCGCGGCGGCGCCGCGAATTCGAGATTGGAGCGCGGGTCGTAGAGCAGGCTGAACGCGGGCAGGCCGATGATGTGGTCCAGGTGGTAATGGGTCGACAGGCAGAGCACTTCAAAGACATTCTTTTTCTTTAATCGGCGCGAGATGCGTCGTGCGCCAGAGCCGAAGTCGACGACAATGTATTCGCCCTGGTGGCCTTCGACCAGCAGGCAGGTTGTTTCACCGCCGTATTTGAGGCAATTCAAATCTGCGATGGGCCATGAACCGCGCAACCCCCCTAAAAAAATCTTCATCACATCCCCTTTTTTGGCTATTTCTGCGTTAAATTCACAATACCGTCCCACGCTTCCGCGTCCGGCGCCAGCATCTGTCGGCAATAGCCGATATAGACTTGCGCGGGCGGATCGTCCGCAATGCTCGTGAACAGCTCCAGCGCCTGCTGATAGCGTTGTTCATAAACAAAATACAGGGCCTGCACAAATAAATCCAGCTTTTCTTCATGGGACTCGCCGGCAAAGCAGACGGGTTCGAATACGCGTACCGGCTTGTGACGGCCGACGACCTTGATCCTGCCCAGTTCGCGGCAGTAGATCTGGTCGTGCACTTGGGACCAGGTGTTCTCGGAGATCATGGCATAGGAACCAAACATCTTGTTGGCGCCTTCGAGTCGGGCGGCCAGGTTGGCGGCATCGCCGAGTATGGTGTAGTCGAAACGCTTGTTCGAACCCATGTTGCCCACCACCACTTCGCCCGTGTTCACTCCGATGCGCATGCGTAACGGCTGCTGGGTGCGCGCCATGAAAAAGTCTTGGCGCTCGGTCAGCTTGCGCTGGCAGCGGATCATGGTCCGGCAGGCGCGCAAAGCGTGATCCGGTTGGTCCAGCGGCGCGTTCCAGAACGCAATGATCGCGTCACCCTCATATTTATCCAGGGTGCCGCCTTCCTCCAGGATGATGTCGGTCATGTCGCTCAGGTAAGCGTTCAGCAGCGCGGTCAACGCCTCGGGATCGAGCATCTCGGATATGGTCGAGAACTTTTCCAGATCGGAAAAGAAGATGGAGAGCGGCCTTTTTTCGCCGCCCAGACGCAGGCGTTCGGGGTCATCGAGCAGCCGTTCGATGACCGCCGGGCTGAGATAGTGGCGGAAGATGTTTTTGATGCGCGCCTTCTGGCGGCCCTCGGTCGCATAGTTATACAGCACGCCGCCCAGCATGGCCAGGCCCACCGCGCCTTCGTGCAGGATGATCGGCTGCCACCAGCCCAACGCGTAACCGGCAAAACCGAGAAGCCAGGGCAGCAGCGCGAACAAGGCAAAACCGAGCAGCACCATTTGCTGTTTTGGGGCGAACAGAATGGCCAGGCCGGCGGTCACGGCCAGCGACAACGCACAGAGCATGGTCGCCCATGCCGGCGGCAGGCGCATGAAATCGTCGTTGAGCAGGTTGTCCAGGACCGTGGTGTGGATGGTTACGCCAGGTGCGTCAGCCATGAGCGGGGTAGGGCGCAGGTCTTTCAATGCCGGCGCACTGTAGCCGAACAAGATGTAAGCGTCTTTGAACGTGGCCGGATCGACCAGCGGTTTATCGCCCTGGCGCAGACGCAGCTCGGATTGAATGATGGCCGCGGCGCTGTAAGCCTGGTCCAGATAAGTGGTGCGGTAGCGCAACAGGACCCGACCGCGGCTGTCGATGGGGATGCGCTTGCCGTTCAGCCCAAGTTCGCGTGAGTTCACTTGGCTATTGGATACTGCTTCGGGTGTCGCGTTGTTTGTGCGTATCTTGCCGGCCAGCCAGGCTGCCAGGCCCAGGCTTGGTACGCAGCGTCCATCAAAACGTTCGATCAACCGTACGCGGCGGATAATGCCGTCCGGGTCCTGCTGCGCATTTACGTGGCCCACCATGGTCATGTGTTCGGCCAGCCGGTCAATGGGAAACGATCCGTGCGTCCAATTGTGTATGTCGACCGCTGCCTGCGCATCATGGGCCAGGCGCAGGACCGGTTCGGCAACGGACACAGGCCAGTTGGTGCAGCGTCCGGCTTGCCGGCCCAGGATCACGCCAGCGACAAAGCCGGGACAGTTGCTGATGGCCAGGCTCAGTTCATCGTCGTCAAACGCGCCGGCAAACGATTGGGTGTCAAACAGCAGATCAAACACCACGGCGCGTGGTTCGGCGCGGCGACAGAAATCGACCAGCGCAGCATAAATGCTGCGATACCACTGGTTGTACTGCCAGCCCATCTCGCGCTCGCCCCAGTCCAGGCTGCGTTGGTCCAGCAGAATCAGCTTGATCCGTCGGTCAGCCTTGGCCGGTGAGGCCATGCAGCGCGTGCGCCAGGTGAACGTGGCGTATTCAAATGGATCCAGCGCACCCACGTACCACAACAGCAGCATCAGCGCGGCCGACCCGCAGCCTATCAGGCAGGCGGCCAGTCCTTTCTGCCGTGCGGCAGCGGTCCGACCGCGTCTGTTGCCGTCGGATGTCATGGTCAGATGTCTTTCAGCGCCTGCTTGAAGCGCTTATCCCGTTTGCTGTTGTTGAGCGGCGGCTTGCGCGGCGGCAATTGCGGCTGCAACGCGGCGATCCGGTCCGCGGGTGCGGGATGGGTTTTTGCAAAGCCAGGGCCGCCCGGCTGCAGGCGCTGGGTCATCTGGCGCAGCATTTCCACCAGCGCACGAGGTTCGTAGCCGACCCGCTGGAGGATGTCGATCGCGACCAGATCAGCCTGTAACTCGGATTTGCGCGAATAGCCTTTGTCGATCATCTCGCTGAACACGTCGCCAATGGATCCTTCCAGCTCACGAGTCAGTTCTGCGACTTTGGCGCCTTTCATGCTGCCGCCGGCTACGGCCAGGGTGCGCACGGCAAACGCGAGACGGTTGTTTTTGATGGATTTCAGTCCATGGCGCAGTTGGACATGACCTACCTCGTGGGCCAGCACCGCGGCCACGGCATCTTCGTTGGGGCAGCAGCGCAGCAGGCCGCGGGTAATCATGATCAGGCCGCCCGGTGCGGCGAATGCGTTGATTTCGTCGCTGTTCAGGATCAGGAAATGATAGCCGCCGAACGTGTCCGGCATGTCTGATGCAGCGGCCATGCACTGGCCGATGACGTTGATGTAGCGGTTGGCGGTCGGGTTGTTGTAGGGCTTGTAGCGGTAGACGATGCTGGCTGCGATGGCCCGGCCGATATAGTGTTCCTGTTCGGGTGTGATTTTGGTAAAGGCCTTGGCCATGGCCATGCTGGTCTTGGCCATGGCTTCGCCCTGTTCAGGGGTCAGGTCGCCGCTGGCCACGGCCGCGGCCGCGAACATGGCGCCGGCTTGACCTGCGGTCTCGCACCCGTGCAGCAGAGCCAAGCCGAGCATCAGCGCCAGAACCGGCATCAGGACCGTTGCACAGTGAAAAAGCATGTGTCGTTTTTTCATGGCGCAACGCCTCCTTCCTCCAGAAAGCGGACCAGCTCGAAATGGGATATGCGCCAGGTCGCCATTTTATCGATCCAGGTGTAATCGATGTGCGCATTGTCCAGCCTGAACTGTTCCTCGACTTCTTTGCTGAATCCCTTGCCGGCCAGGGCCAGTTCGTCCTGGCTGGCCATGATCTCGGGCGAGGATTGCGCAGCCTTGAGCACCACTTTTTTGCGGGTCAGTGAGGCACTGCTGATCCATCCCTGCTTGCCTGCCGCTTCGTCGCGCACCTCGGTCCAGCCCTGGTGATGCTGCAACGCTTCCACCTGGGCGCCGTAACGCACCATGTGGACGGGTTTGCCCAGGAAATGGGGTTTATCGCGCAGGTAGGCTGTGTCCAATTGGACGCTCATGACGCCGGCCGTGCAAAGACCGAGCGCCGCTGCCAGCCACCAAGCCGGCACTTGTTTTTTTTCCGATTTCATTTGTTCAGGTTCCTCCATTTGTTGACGTCGTTGTCGCTGGTTTGCCGAGCGCTTGCTCGATCCGCTGAACTAAGTTGCGAATGCGTTCTTGCAGGGGCTGGTCCGCGGCGTTCCGGTCCTTGGTGTTTTGGATGTTTTCCAGGGCCTGTTTCACGATGAAGAGCGCGTCTTGCAAGCGGCCGGCG
>CAZOLK010000373.1:0-4980 GCA_964580325.1 uncultured Verrucomicrobiota bacterium
GGGTTTTTTGGTATGTGGCGTCGACCTGTTCCCGAGCGAGGTACCGAATTGGGCGTAGAGTGCGAGGATTTGCTTTCCGGCGGGCGTGAGGATGATGGAGCCGCGTTCGGCTCCGCCCCGGAATTTAAGGATCAGGGGGTTTTTGATCGCTCGTTCCACTTTGTTGAGGTCGCCCCAGGCCTTCCGATAGCTGATATGGAGAGATTCGGCGGCGGCCAGGAATCCAAGACGGCCGATTTCTTCGATGAGGCGTCGTTTCCCTCCCCCAAAAACACTGTGGCCTTCGGGGGAAAGAAGCCAGAATTTGGAGTAGGATTCAACGCACATGAGCGGGGGGCTATTTGAAGCAACCGAGTTGACAGGCGGCGATTTTGATCTGTTCGCGGTTGCAATATGCGCCGATGGCTCCCACAGGAATGTCGAGTTCGTCGGCGATGCGATAGGCGTCGATACAGCTGAGTTTCCGGATCCCTTCCTCGGTGAGGATGCGTTCTTCAATGGACTGAACTGATAGGAACTTAGTTTTTTCATATTGGCAAAGCTACCAAAAAACAGACTCAAAAGCAAATAAAAAATAAAGAAAGTGGTAAATATAAAGAAAGTTTCACGAAGATTAAAGCACTCACGTATCGGGACGGCGCGGTTTCTGAATGACTACCGGAGTTCGGCCCCGCGCTACGGCTCTGTCGGCCTCTTTTGATACTTTATCGGCATTCATTCCCGAACTGATAATATCGAATGAATCGGCGTCCATGACAATGGTACTGCGCGGATGCCGCTTCATGGCTATTTCGGCATTTTTTACCAACTGTTTATAGTAAGTCATACTCTGGACTATACAGAAGGACCCGCTTGCGCATCAAGCCTCATGGTCTGATTGCCGTGGACCGAGCGCATCTCTCTTCCGGCATTGCCGATCGAGAGGGATGGCAAAAAATATCAACGCCCAACGTCCAATAGAGGAATGCGATCAGCCATTTAAACTATGAATTCCGAATGACGATTGCCCGCCTCTGGAGGGAAATACCCAAGACCGAAGGAAGCTCAAAGCACGAGCTATGAGCGCATTTTCGGATCCCGGAACAGAAGCTGTACTCGGCGTTTATTCTGCCCGCGTAATCAACATCCTGTTGATGATCGACGGGGCGGAGCTGGCGGCTGGAACGAGTTTCAGGGACACCTGATTATCGGTCGGGATGGTGTAGGTTTTGCTTACGGCGGCAAACGCTTTCCCGGGACTGAACCGCAGCTCGACCGTCCGACCGTTGAGTTCGATATCGAACGTGCGCTTTCCAGCCTTCGGATCAAGTTCGCAGAAATACCGTGTGACGTTCAGTTTCGACGCGTTTCTCAAATCCATGGAAATTTCGATGCCGGTTTGCACGGCGCCTTCAACGCCGAAGGCATACAGCCACGACATGTCGCTTTTTCCCCGGGTTGGGTCCGATGCGTTGGCGCTTTTTTTGCTGTAGCCGGCCCAATTGGGCCGGATCCGCGGCAACTGCCGCGACTACCAGAACGGACCGATTCCGGAGCAACGGCCCCGGCTACAGTGCGGCTCGGTGAACCAGACCTGTCCCTTGGCGTCCGATCGGTCTCCCGGCGCGCCGAAGTTGAACCGCACCGCGGTCGGTATACGTTTGCTCGTCTGCAGATCATAGGCGTCCGGCGAATAGAACACGCCGTCAATAATCATGGGCGTAAGGTTCTTGACTTTTTTCACCTGCCAGCGTTTCTCGCCGGTTTTCACGGAATATGCCGTAATGACGCCGCCCGCTTTGACGGCCCACGGATCCTGCATGCAACGGCTGAACGGAATGATCGTCGAAAGCAAAACGCCGTCATCCATCCAGAGCGAGTTTTCCGTTGGAACGAGGTCGCCGGTTTCCCACAATGTTTTGCCCGTCTTCACATCGAGTGCGCGCAGGGCACGCGGCGGCATGTCTTCCGGTTTCTTGAATAATCCCGGATAATGCGGTCGTCCGTCGATCAGGCACAGCACCCCGATCACGATGGCATTGGAATCGATACCGTTTTCCAGCGTATGCATCCAGCACAATTCGCCAGTGTTTTTATGGCAAACAGCGCGAAATTCACGGGATACGCGTGCGACCACCAACCGGGTTCTACGTTAGGCTGTCCCACTGTGCCAATGATCAGATCGTCTACGACGGCCAGGTATTCCCATGTCAGATCGTCCCGGGATCCACCGCTTCTTTCGGGGCATCGAACGCCTTAAGGGTTTCGCCGGTCGCCGGATCCAGTGCCAGGCAGGTCATTTTGAAAATGCTTCTGCCAGAGCAGGCGACCGTTGTAGATATTCATCGTCGAGTGGCCAATGTACAGACGATTCTGTGAATATTTTTCAAAAAAGGCTGTTGCTTTTAGCGGCCCTGAGCACCCTCGCGCCCTTAGAGGAAGATGTAACATTGCCCTCACAGAGGGCAATGTTGATGAAGCCATACAGTACTACCGGAGAGCAGTCGACCATCAGGACCACCCCCTCTGCGAAAATGCTGGCAATCTGTTACCTGAAGGCCGATCAACCAGAGAAAATCGGTCCTCTCGTTTCCATCCTCATGCCTCATAAGACAGAACACGTTGACTACGTCACCGTGCTGGTTGCGTATGCCATTTCACGGAAAGATGCCACACTATATCGAGAAGTCATCAGGGATGTCCCTCAGGACTTGATCTCCCAGAGAGAAGGCCTTGTGAAACTAGTCGACAAGGGGAACCAGATGTTTAAGGAGTGAAAAAGCGAACAATCGACTCATCGAGTTGGCAGCGGTCGTAGAGTGATGCCCAAATAAGGAAAAGGCCCGTCACCTCGATGCGGCCCGCCTTTTCGAGGGCGAGAAAACGCTCGATCTCTTTGTCGGAACGGTCCTGGAACCAGCGCACGACAGGCGCGAAACATTCGCAGGTCCAGCGGAACCCCCGCGTCGTGATCGAGGTCACGCTCGGCGTAATCGAGCGCCATGTCAATAAAGAGCTCGTGCAGATCCCACACGGTCGGTTGCGGCGCGGTAAATCCGATGTCGGTGTGGCTGTGGTGAACGATGTAGATTTCTTCGGGTAGCATAGTCATTGTCCACCCGCCAAGCTGGCATTGTAGTCGTCCACGATCTTTGTAATGAAATGGATGCGCTCCATGTCGCCGTTGTAGCAAATCTCGTCGGAAATCCCGAGAATGAGATTGGGCGCGAACAACTCGATCAATCGCTTCGCTTGTGCCTCCAGTTGTTCGATCGGATACATCGGATCGAAGAGGATGGCGGCGATGCCGTCCACCAAGAACATCTTGTCCCCGAGTGCCTCTCTTATCTCCTCCACGGTGACATCCCCCTGTGGCTTCGGGGTGATCGCCTCGATGCCGTCGAGACCTGTCTCTTGGGCGAACGGCAGCAGCGCCTTGGTGTCGCCGTCCCAATGGGCAATCACAAACTTGTCGGCTTTTCGGAGCACGTCGATCCGCCGGTGATAATCCGGCAGCACATATTTCTGGAACAAACTGGGCGACAGGGTGCTGCAGTGCAGGTTATCCCCGAAATCGACCAGCTCAATGGGGGACCGGTTCACCGCTTCAATCATGCGCAGATGGTTGTCCGAAAGTGCCCGGAAATAGCCTTCAACAGTTTTCGGGCAGTCGTGAATCGCATACACGGTCTCTTCGACTCCCATCACGTCAATGAAGAGGTGTTGGATGGTCGTGCGGGGAATGCACACTCCAGGAAGTCCGGTGTCGGTGTGCTCGGCGAAAATCTCCCAGTATTTGTCCTCGTCCCAGTGCCAGGTGCTATTTTCCTCGATCCAAATGAGAACCTTTAAGTCCTCTTCGCAGGTCGCCCACCATTTTTTTGTGAGATGTCCGTAGTTTGCCTTGATTCGCTCTTTAACGGAAGTGACTTTTCCCACCGGGGTTTCAATGGTTTGTTCGTAAGCCATCTCATCGATATCTCTCGTGAATCTCCGTATGCGAGGGTCGTCGATCCTGACAAAGGAGCAAGTGTATTCATAGGGGCGGTCGGCGACTTTAAGCACCCGATAAACGTCCCATTCGCTCAAGCCGGTGTAGGGCGCGGGCAGAGGCTCGTTCAGAAACGCTCTTCCCTTATACCAGCCGCTGATTTTTGGTTGCCAGAGGATTCTGCCGCCGGCGCTTCTCCGGATCACATCTAGGTTGAACTCTCTCAGGTTGAGGTTGCAATGGTCAGTGGGTTGTTTTGTCTGTCGAGTAGACATAATAGGGTTCTTTCTTTTGTTCATAGTTAATGCCGTTAGCTAACACTTCCCGCCGAAGTTCCACGTCAAAAAAGAACCTCAGCGGCCTTCAGCGGGTTACATTGAACCACGAGGCGGTTTGATTTTCCATATTTACCGCACGGTTTTTCTCGCCGAGGCCTCGATAAGGCGGTTCCATGCCGTTTCTCTGAAGTCCAGGGCGCGAGGAATCCCCCGCTCAGGCGGATTTCGTCCGGTTTGTAGTGTCTGGAGATGCCTATGTGTAGGCGAGGACGATGTCGCGAATCATCGCGAACCACGGGCAGCGTTTCCCGAAATGTAATTCGGTTCGCCCGGCGTGCCGAACCAGCCGGACGGCGCAGTAGATGATGTTTTGGATGAAACGGCCTATTTGGAGCTACTGGACGGGGCGGGAGTTGCGATGCGATAAGCCCGGTAGCATTCGATCCGATATCTGCCCGTTGCTGGAGGGGCTGGAGCTGGATGCAGAAGAGTGGGTGGACGGAAGCGGTTTGGTTTGGTTGCGCGGAGCTGAGGCTCCCATACCGGCTCCGGCCAGGCCTGACGGGGCTTATGCGGGGCGGTATGCACCCAGGCGGGCTTCAACGGCGATCCGATGGCATCCGGCACATATCCGGTGTGCTTTGGTAACTTCGCCAATATGAAAAAACTAAGTTCCTATCAGTTTACTGCGGCAACTGGACCTTTAGCCGATAAAACGGCCCCTGTGGCGGC
>CAZOLK010000374.1:0-4907 GCA_964580325.1 uncultured Verrucomicrobiota bacterium
GGGATTGGGGATTGGGGATTGGGGATTGGGGATTGGGGATTGGGGATTGGGGATTTTTATTCAAAGAACAGTGATTCCATCGTTTCTTTCGATTCCATCGTTTCTTTCGATTCCATCGTTTCTTTCGATTCCATCAAAATCCCCAATCCCCCATCCGAAATGATCTCACTTTCGGTTGCGCAGGATCACCAGGGTCATGTCGTCATATAAGGGAAGTTCGCCCATGAACTCGCGCAGCTCTTCGCGCACGTGCTCCAGGGCCATTTCAGCGCTGTCCCGGACGCCCTTGGTCAGGGCGTGCGTAAATGCTTCCACGCCCCACTCTTCGTGATGGCTGTTCATGGCTTCGGTTATGCCGTCGGTGTATAAGATCAGCATATCCTCGGGACCCAGGACCAGGCGCTTTTCCTCGATCAACTCGGCGAACATATCTTCGTCAGCCAACCCAATGGCAATGCCGGCGGAATCGATCTGTTCGAACGCGCCTCCATTGCCGCGATAGAGCATGGGCTTGACATGCCCAGCGCGGGCTAGGGCCACTTCATGGGTGCGCGTATCGAGCATGGCGTAGAGCATGGTGATGAACATATCCTCGGCCATATCCGGCGTCATGACCCGGTTGAGCGCTTTGAGCAATTCCGCGGGACTGGACTGACCCTGGGCCATGGATCGCAGTACGCCGCGACAGCCTGACATCAGGATCGCGCCGGCAATGCCTTTGCCGGATACATCGGCCATAACCACGCCGATGTGGTGGTCATCCACGCGAACCACGTCGTAATAATCGCCGCCGATCTCGCGCGCTGGCTCGTTGAATGCAGCCAGTTCCATCCCCTCGACTGCGGGCAGCGTATTGGGCAACAGGTGCGCCTGGATATGACGGGCCACTTCCAGGTCGTTGTCGATCCGCTGTTTTTCTTCCAGTTCTTCCTTGAGTCCGATGTAATGGGAGGAAGCGGAAGCTTGGTCAGCCAGGCCCTGGAGCAAGTCCAAGTTTTCCTGGCTGAACGGCCGGCCGTCGACACGGTTGATCACCACGATCACGCCCATGGTTGCATGCTGAAAGCGCATAGGCGCCAGCAGCATGGATTTTATTTTCAGCGTCGGCTCCTGGTAGCGGGGAATGCGTTCGTCCATATCGGCTAGTGGAATCTGCAGCGATTGGCCGGTCGCGGCCACCTCGCCCACCAGGCCCTGGTCCAGTGCGATCCGTTCGGCATGCACGATTTTCTCCAGGTGTCGGGATTTACTCACAGCCTCGGCCAACCCCTCGACGCCTGCGCCGGAAAGCGGGGGCATCAGGCCGACAATGGCGCGCGGACGCAGCACCTTGCCGCCGCGATCAAGCATGTAGACGGCACCGGCGCCGGCGCCGGTGGTGCGCATGGCAAAAAACAGCGCGCGTTGAAGCAGCGGCTCCAGGCCCACGTTTTCCATGTCGGCAAACACCTCGCCGATGTCGTGGACAAATCCCATGAAGTTCTCTTTCTCATGCATGAGCTGGTCGCGCTGATCGCGATAGCGTCGGTTGCGCGGAAAAAGAATGCAGATGAGCCCAAGGGCAAGCAGCAGCAAGGCGGCCAGCCACCAGGTCATCAACAAGTATAGATCGGCATTACCCATGCTGAGCCGTCCCGTTATCGCGGTCTACGTCTTCGCGCAGGTACTGAATTACGTCCTTGAATTTCTCGCGATTTTGCGGGTCGAGTTCGGTCAACACCTCGTGCGCTTCCAGAATCAGTTTCGTGGGTGCCGGTGCGGCAGGCTGTTCAACGCCGGCATCGCAGGATGCCCGCAGAAGCGGTGCCAGGTCCGGCGGGGTCGCATCCTGCATATAGGTTTCAACGACCTGGTGAACGCCCAGAGTTTGCAGTAAATTCAGGGTTTTGGGCGTCAGGTTGACCATGACCACGGCAACCGGCGGTTGATGTTTGCGGTATTTCATGGCCAGCCCGGCGAGCACGCCCATGAACGTACTGTCCATGCCCTCGCAGGCGCGCAGATCGAAAACAAGACGGTTCGCGCCCATTTCCAACATTTTGAGCCCGAACTCTTTGACTGCGCCGCTAACCTTGAAGTTGCCGCGTCCGCTCACCACGGCCACGGCATCCTGGCCATGAAAGGCGACTAAAATTTTATCCAAAACTGCGTCCGTCACGATTCACCTTGTGTTAAACCGGCCATAAACACTCTTCAGAAGTACCAGTTATTGCAACGGAGCGCCAATGTTTTTTTTTGAAACACGGAGACACGAGGTTCGTAGAAAGATTTGCGCTCAAGCTTTGGCCGCCGGCCCCAATACAACGACGCATTCGCCTTTGACCGTGCGGGCGCCGAACTGCTCCAGGATTTCGGCCGGCGTGCCCCAGAGGTGTTCCTCGAATTTCTTGGTCAACTCGCGGCCCACGAATACGGACCGGGAGCCCAGCACTTCCTCGATTTCGCGCAGTAATTTGAGCAGACGGTAAGGCGACTCGAAAAAAATCACGGGTACGGGCATATCCGCCAGTTGATCCAGGCGCCGCTTACGCGCCGCTGATTTATGTGAAAGAAAGCCTTCAAACAAGAACCCGTTTTCCACCATGCCGCACAGCGCCACGGCTGCGGTCACAGCGGAAGGCCCGGGAATTACGCTCAAGACTACGCCGGCCTGACGACAGGCGCGTACCAGGCGTGCGCCCTGATCCGAGACGCCGGGCATGCCCGAATCGGTGACCAGCGCCACAGCTTGGCCTGCCTCGACCCTGTCCAGCACCTGCCGCACACGCGAAGCTTCATTGAATTTATGGCAACTCATCAGGTGCGTCTTGATCTCAAAGCGATTCAGCAGCTTCAAGGTCTGGCGCGTATCTTCCGCCATGATCACATCCACTTCACGCAACACTGCGACCGCCCTCGGGGACAGGTCCCCAAGGTTGCCGATCGGCGTACCCACAAGATAAACACCAGGTTCCATAGCGCCAGTGTCGCGAGGCATATAGCGCGTGTCAAGGCGGAAAGGCACGCCGTATTCTTTCAGCCGGCAAGTCCGCCTTTCCACCCCCAGCTCAACCAACACCCAACACCCAATACCAAAGACCAAACACCAAACTCCAAAATTCCCAACACCCAGCTCCGACCAACTCCGCTACCTAAAATAACGCGAAATAAATTGATCTTATGGAGTGCGCAAGCTACTTTGGGAACTTATCCCGGACCACATACGCTTTTTTGGGGAATCGTTTTTGCATGAAACTATGCCTGGACATTCAAGCCGCCATCGGTCAGCAGGCCGGTGTCGGACGCTATACTCGCGAATTGCTCAATGCGTTGGCTGAAACGCGCGGCGAGCATACGCTGGCCGCCTTCTATTTCGATTTCAAGCGGTGCGGATTCGAGGGCGGCCATCCGGACATGGTCCATCAGGCTGTGCGCTGGTGTCCTGGTCGCCTGGTGCAGCAAGCCTGGAAGCTTTTCCAGGCCCCGCCCTTTGATTGGTTCTCCGGTCCGGCCGATGTCTTTCATTTCCCCAATTTCATCCGCCCGCCGCTGCGCCGCGGCCGATCTGTTGTCACCATCCACGACACCGCGTTCTTACGCTATCCCGAAACGCTGGAAAGAAAAAACCTGCGCTATCTGCGCCGTTATATTGGTCAGACCGTGTGCAAGGCCGATGCGCTGATCACGGTCTCACGCTTCACGGCCCGAGAAGTGGAGGAGTTGCTGGGCGTACCATCCGACCGCATTTTTCCCGTGCATTCGGGCCTGTCCCTTTCCGTGCGCACACCAGGCGGCCAAACCCTGACCAACTTGCGCGCCAGGTATCGACTGGACCGCCCGTTCATCATGACCGCCGGCACCATTGAACCGCGTAAGAACCTGGAGTTCCTGGTGGAGGTGTTTGAAAACCTGCCCTATTTCGACGGCAACCTGGTCATTGCCGGCCAGAACGGCTGGAAATGCGAACCGATCCTGCGTCGCATCGAAAACTCGCCGGCACGTGACCGCATCCGCCTGACCGGTTACGTGGACGATGTGGAGCTGGCGTCGTTCTATGCCATGGCCGATGTATTTGTGCTGCCCTCCTTATACGAGGGGTTCGGCTTCCCACCGCTCGAGGCCATGAGCCGCGACACACCGGTGGTGGCCGCCGCAACCGGTGCCCTGCCCGAAATCCTGGGCGATGCCGCTGTATTGGTCCAAGATTTCGATGTGGACGTCTGGACCGAAAAGCTGGAAGATGTGCTCAACGATACGGAATTACAGTCTCAACTCACCTGGAAAGGCGCTCAGCAGGTGGCCCGTTACACCTGGTCTCAGACCGCGCGCGAAACCTGGAACGTTTACGAGACCGTGGTGTGATGACGTCCGGCTCTCCACTGCACATTGCCCTGGACGCACGTTGGATCTTTGACAAGATCACTGGCATCGGCCAATACACCCGCGCACTGATCAAGTATCTGCCGCTGATCGACCAAGTCAACCGCTACCTGTTGCTGTTCCAGCACAAATCGATCATGCTGCGCACCTTGGCCGAAGCCGGGCTGGAATGCCTGGTGGAGGATAAGGACGGCATCTGGGACGTGGTGCTGGCGCCCTATGGCCCGTTCTCCGCGATCAACCAGTTGCGCTTGCCCGTTCTGCTGCGTCGCTACGGCGTGGACCTGTACCATGCGCCCAATTTCATGATCCCATTCGCCGCTTTTCCGCGCGGTCGCGCTGGTCGGATCCGCTGCGTGATCACGATCCACGACCTGATCCCGCTACTGTTCCCGCACTTTACGCCGCGCGCCCTGAAAACGCGGCTAATGCCTGTGTATCGAACCATCATGTGCATGGCCGCGGCGCGCGCGGACAGTGTGATTACCCCGAGCGAATCCTCGCGGCGCGACGTGCTGGCTACGCTGGGCAACGTGCGCACGGCCGTG
>CAZOLK010000375.1:0-4885 GCA_964580325.1 uncultured Verrucomicrobiota bacterium
CCATCGACGCAGTCACCGATACCGTGGGTGCCGGCGATGCGTTCAGCGCGATCTGTGTCCGGGGGCTGTTGAGCGCCTGGCCCTGGGAGCAAACCTTGCGCCGGGCTGTGGATTTCGCCGCGCGCATCTGCCAGGTCCGTGGCGCGACCAGCGCTGATCGGAGCCTGTATGCACCGAGGTCTGACCATGCCTGAAGGCGGCAACATGTTAAAACGCGGCGTGGCGCTGATGGATGTGCTGGCCGAGGCCGGGCGTACGGGACGGACCTTGAGCTTCAATAGGTTGCAGCGACACATGGGTTTGACTGCGGCCAGCCTGAGCCGCTTGCTGCGCTACCTGCAGGAGGCGGGACTGGTCGCGTCCTATGACGAGTGCGGCTATGGTTTGACCCGGCGCGTTGCGAGCTGGAGCGACGGTATTGCTTTGCCGTTCGACCTGGAAACACCGGCGCGTTCATTGATGGAGCAGATTTCCAACCAGTATGGCGCATCGACCATCGTGATCGAACGCTACGGCACGAGTTGTCTGCCACTGTACAAAATCGCGCACGAAGGTGCGCCGTCGCTGATGCGTACGGGCGAATTACTCACCGCGCATTTGCCCTATCTCGGCACGGTCCTGTTCATGGACCCGCCGCACGACAATCCGCAAGCATGGACCGAGCGCGAACTGGACTACATGCCGCCGGGCATGCCTCGTCCGCCGACGCAAGCGTCCTGGTGCGTGGCCCTGCAGACCTGGGAGACCGGCGTGTTTGTCGACGATGTGCTCTATCCCGGCCATTACCGCGTCGCCGCGCCGGTTTACGCCGGCAATCGCGTCATCGGCCTGATCGGCGCGACCGTGATCGGCGCGGCCTGCCCTCAACCGGACCAACTTCGCCAGGCCGTGAAAAAAGCGGCCGAGAACCTGAGCCGGCAGGCCGGCGATGTCCTGGCCAAGGCCTGACCGGCATCCTGGAGGAATGGTACATCCGCCCCTACTAAAGCCCAAGCGGCCAAAAGCAAAGAAAACAGACCAACCACCAGGTTAAACTCTGAGTTTCAGCCCGCCCACGTCTGGGGCGGGCGTTTTGGGTGGAACCGATACCCGAGTTAAGGTATATTGATTATACCTCAACACGGAAATTGGTTCCGTGCTACTGAGCAGGGGCGGCAGTCGATCCGCCAAGATACGCGCTGTCGCTCCTCCCTCGACCTATTCCGTCAAGTTTTTGAGCCATATATCATACAGCATGCTAAAAGCAATGGAGCAAAGCGCAAATCTTAAGTTATTTTATATAGTAATGTCAAGATATTTTACGCGATAATACAAATTTATATTCTTACGCCATCTCCACACCATTTCTCTAAAATCATCATGCATTTTTCTGCATGCGCATAGATGCCTGATTTATGTTCCTCTAAAACTTTAGCAGATAACTTATTTATACTATCCATAACTTTATTGAATGAATTGATAACTTCATTGTCGGCAACTATAAAATTTCCCCATTCACGATGTTTGGCGTCAAATTGGGCATCCCAAGCATCAAATACAAGGTTGTACTGATAATCCTCATCGTCTTCATCATAACTCTCTAAATCTTCAGCAACTGGCTCTCTTCCACCAAATTCTGGAACAGGAGAACGCAGGGCAGTCCATTCCATTTTTCCATTTGAACCAAATCGAACCACGACTAGTCCTGGCCCCCATTCTATACACCAAATAACATCTTTATAATCCAGAATGTAGCTGAACTTTGCCATTGTATTCAAAATGGCCGCATGACCATTCATATATTCATTTTCACTAAGCGGTTTCAGATGTGGAAAAATAGATTGCCGCAAATAATGAACCTCATCATCACCAACTGGGCCAATATACATCTTTTGGATGCTATTCTCACTTACATATATAATATAAAACATGCTTGCAAACCTTTGATTACGACATAATCACTGTAACCCTGCAGGAAGGTCGTAAATTCCTCCTGTCAGACGATAGTTTGCCCAGTTTCGCATTCGTCTTTTAAACATAGGAAAGTTAATAGAACTCTCTATTATATCATCTATTTCATGATGTGCAATACCTGAGCCAATGCCACCATGCGTCCAGTTAGGATTAATACCTCCTGTATGCTTTGTAAAAGAACGCGTTGACCAGATATCTTCCATTGACATCCCCCATCGTTTGAATGTTGAAACTTGACTCACTTTCGACCACTCATGCATTTTACCTGGATATCTTATCCTTCTTCCAATATCTCTAGCGATTTTCTTGTTTTGCAAGAGACGATCAAGTTGATCTGGTGTTAGATCATTGAACCATTGAGCGAAATTTTCTTTTATGCGTGGCACACCTGACTTTGTATTTTTGCTTAATTCAATGCCTGATAGATCTCCCCCCCCTGGGACAAGGAGGGAATCCGATGCAGTTTCACTGTAAACTTGTCTGTAAACCGGTGGCAGTTCGCGAGTTACAGACTGTTCTGCCCCGATGCAGGACTGGGGTTCGTAAAATTTTTCCAGATGCGGTTTTTCGGCGTGAAACGTCGTTTTTCCTGGCGCGCTTTCAGGTTGCACCAGCCCGAACGCCATGATGCACGCCATAAGCAGGAGCAGTGCTTTTGTGCATGCTCCTGTCCTGCCGTGTTTGTTTCTGCCCCATGCTTTCATGGGCAGCTATTTTAAGCAGTTAAGAGGAAAAGGTGCAATGGTTTTCCATGGGCATGGGCATGGGGGGGGTGGGGCGAGAGGGCTCCCGGAGGGTTTTCAGGTGCTCCCGGCGTCTGTTGGAGCGCTACCGGGGTCGTTTTCTTTGCTCCCGGTAGGTTTTAGTCGGGCCGGTGGCTGTGTGGATTTCTTTGAGCTTTCTTATGCTGACCTGGGTGTAAATCTGGGTGGTGTCGAGTTTGACGTGGCCCAGCATTTGCTGGATGAAGCGGATGTCGGCGCCGTTCTCGAGCATGAGCGTGGCCATGGTGTGACGGAACAGGTGGCAGGCGCCGCGCTTGCCGATGTCCGCCGCGTCCACGTAGACCCGGACCATCTGGGTCAGCCGATTCGGTGTGATGGTCTCGCCCTGGGCGGTCAGGAAGATGATGCCGTTGTCCGGTTCCACCACCAGGCTCGGGCGCACGTCGAACAGGTATTTCTCAACCCACATCAATGCCCGTTCTCCAATGGGCAGCATGCGGTCTTTCTTGCCTTTTCCCTGCCTGACGATGATGGTCCCGCGCTCCGCATCGATGTCGTAGAGCTTGAGCCCGATCAGTTCCATGCGCCGCATCCCGGTTGAGTACAGCACTTCCAGGATGGCCTGATCGCGTACGCCCATGGGGTCGCGCAGATCCGGCTGGGAGATCACCGCTTCTGCTTCGCGCACGGTCAACACGTGGCGCGGGAGGCGGTGCTCCAGCTTGGGCAGTTCCAGTTCGCTGGCCGGGTTGTACAGGATCCGGTGCGACCTGGCCAGCCACTTGAAGAACGCGCGCACTGGCAAGAGTCGCGAGTGCTGACTGCGGAAGCTCAAGGGGTTGCCGTCCTTTTTCCTGTAACGGTAAAGATAGCGTTGGTAGCGTTCGACCATGGGCCTGGTCACCTCGGCCGGCCGGGTGATGCCGCGATCCAGGCACCAGGCCACGAAGTAATCCAGGTAAGTACGCCGGTTGCCCACGGTCCGCTCAGAGAAGTTCTTGACCAGCATCCATTCCAGGAACTCGCCCGTTGTGCGCCCGAACCCTCGTGGATCGTCGGGATCGCCCTGGGACTGGCGCTCTTTCCTGGTTCCTCTTTTGGGCATGCGTACGATCTCCGGTATGTATACGATCAGGCTGTTTTCTCGCTCTTAAAAATAGGGCCCGCTTGTGCGTTTTCGTGGTCCGTGGCTTGGTTTTCTGTTTCAGGCCCGTCGTTATTGGTTGAAAACGGTGTCTGGTCCATGCTCCCAGGGTGCTCCCGCGATGCTCCCACGGTGCTCCCACGATACTCCCGACGCTGTTCGTCATGCTCCCGACCCTGATTTTGATGCTCCCGACCGGCGTCGTACACATGCTCGAGATGGTCCACGTCGATCAGGCCCGTCACGAACGGCTGACCATTTTGCCCCTCGCCGTTGTAGAGCAGTTCATATTCAAAGCCTTTACAGCATGGGCCGCGAGACACGCCCACGTATTCCAGGTCCACCAACTTGCGCAAGTGGGTCTTGACCTGGAAGTCGCTCCAGCCCGTGTAGCGCCTTGCGTCACGCTGCTTGAACCGGTACTCGTTGAGCGTCATGTCCTTTTCCGTGCACGCGACCCGTGCCATGTCGTGGAGCATGTTGAGCATGTTTCTTGTCTGGGGCGGGATCTCGTCCAGGGTTCGGCCCAGCACTTCATGGGTCAGTTTGTTGGCCATGGCAATGTCCTCGGGCGTGGCCTCGATGTATTCCATTTTGCAGCCGTTGATGATCTTGCTTTTTACCGGCCGCTGGTACTGGTGCAGCAGGGCAATGGCCTGGATCAGGGTCAGGTATTTGATGTGGTCGCGCCGCGTGCGTGTTCGGTCGTCCAGGAAGGTGAGTTTGCGCGCATGCGGGTTGATTACAGGCAACGGCCGCAGCAGGCGTTGGGCGTTTTGGTGCACTTTGAGCACGTGGGCGCGCTGTTCCCTGGCTTCCATGCCTTCGAGGGTCATGGCTTCGCGCTGTTCGCGGTGGATGGCGCGGGTCTGGGCGCGGCTCTCGTTCACGGTCAGCACCAGGCAGCGGTTGAGCAGCTCCTCGTCGATCTCCACGCCCGTGGTGGTGAAGAGCAGGGCCAGCGGCCCGTCCACCTTGTAGTCCTGGGTCTGCATCAGGCCCGACGACGGGTCCTTGCCCGTGGACGCGATGAGCAACCGCCCTTCGGACAGCAACAGCTTGA
>CAZOLK010000376.1:0-4875 GCA_964580325.1 uncultured Verrucomicrobiota bacterium
GTATGGCGCGCTATCTCGGAGGCTGGCCGTTGTGGGGCGATGAAACCGCGCTTGCGGTTTCGTTTGCCCAGCGCAATTTTACCGAACTGGCCCAGCCGCTGCCGATTCAGCAGGTCGCGCCGGTGGGTTATCTCTGGATCGTCAAAACCTTGGTCAACCTGCTCGGTTTCAACGTGTACAGCCTGCGCTTAGCGTCCATTGCCGCGGGATTGGCCTGCCTGCCCCTGGTCTATCGGATTTGCCGCCGCTCGCTGCGCCACTGGCATTGGGGGTTCCCGCTGGCTGTTTTTGCGGCGTCATCCTACGCCATCCGGCATGCGGCGGAGGTCAAGCAATATGCGTTCGATGCTTTCTGGGGCGCTTTGCTGGTTGCACTCGGCATTGAGGCGGTGCGCGGTTCGCGTCACGCCTGGCTTGTCCTGTTGCTGATTTCGCCCCTGGCGATTTTCTGCTCGCATCCCGCTGTTTTTGTGGCCGGAGGTCTGACCCTGGCCATGCTGTTCCAGGCGCCGCGCCGGCAAGACACCTGGCTGCGTGCCGCTCTCCATGGCGCGGTGACCGCAACCGCGTTCGGCCTGGTTTACCTGTTTTTCCTACGCCCGCAAATGGCCATGCACCTGGATGACATGGGTCGTCACTGGCAGAGCGGATTTGTCGACTTCTCCTCGCCAGCAGCGTTCCTCGGCTGGTTGGTTCATACGTTGACCGGTGTCGTGTTTGCCATCCCTTATGGCGGAAAGAACTTGGGTAGCCTGGTTCCCGCAATCCTTTTTTGGATTGGCGTCGTGTGCATCTGGCGTCATGAGGACCGTGCTCTGCCGCGCATCATGGCTGCCACCGTGGCGCTGGCCCTGGTTGCCGCTATGTTGCGCAAATACCCGTTTGGCGGCCATGCCCGTATTGTGCAGTACCTTGTTCCGCTTTTTTGCGTGCCCATCGGCGTGGGGTTGGCCTGGTTCGTCCAGTTTCCGGCGCGCCGTTTCGGAAATCCCGCGTCATGCTTGCTCGGCATCCTGCTCGCCGCCCTGCTGATTGGCATGCTCTACGATTGCGCCAAACCTTGTCACGGGTATACCCCACTGCTGTGGCGACGGACAGCCCGTTGGTTCTGGATCGATTACCGGCTCAAGGGTAAGCTGCACTGCGCCGATGCAGCCTGGCGTCGCGCTTTTCCCGACGTTGCCGGCTCCACCCGGCATTATGCCTGTTACCGCGAACTCTACGCACCTGACGTGCCTGAACTCGACGATGCGTTTGCGCCGGACGCGGTCGGCCCGGTCGGCCCGGTCGGCCTGGTCGTGATCACCAGTCTGCCCGAAACAGACCGGCCCTATATCGCGGCCTGGATCCAGGGCCTGATGAAGCGCCACGAGATTCTGCGCCACGACGTTTTTCCCACGGATCTGGGCAAATACGGCATCGAGGAATACCATGTGGTCTGGGTCAAGGCTCGATAAACTTGCGACTTGCTAAGGTCGTTGGCTTTCTTTACATTCGTCTCTGATGAAAACGCTATTATTCCATAATTGGTGGACACGAATCCCTGTTCTGCGCACGGGGATGTTGTCGGTATTTAGGGATCGCGACGAAGCCCTGCTCTTCCTTACAGGCGTGAACCTGATGCTGCTCAACTTCATCATGGTGCGGCACGTCAGCATTGCCTTGCGCCAGGCCGAGACCGCGGTTGTGGTGTTCTCACTGGCCTATTTCATGGGCATCTCACTGGGCTATTTCGTCTCGGACAGCGTTTCGCGTTCCATGGTACGCGTTTTGCTGCCCGTGTTTCTGCTGGTGCAACTGGCCCTGGTCGTGTTGGTGCAGCCTTTCCATTACCTGGTTGCTAAAATGGGCGGCGCTTTTATTGCGTTGAGCCTCGTATTCATCATCGTGATGCTGGGCGTCACGTCGCTGCACGCGGTGTTTCTGCCCATGATGGTGGAGCAAGGCAACCGCGGTCTGCGCCGCTGTTATTCGGTTGAGGCAGCCGGTTCGGTGACCGGCTTATTGGCTGCCGGCCTGCTGGCCGCCGTTTCCCAGACCGTACTGCTTGGCGGCTACATCCTCGCTTTTCTCGGTGTGGCCTGGTTGATCCGGCTCGAGCGAGATAAACTCACGGTCCTGGCCGTAGCGGCCGCGGCCTACCTGGCCCTGTTCCCGTTCCTGGATCAGGTTGGCGCCACCTGGTTCTATAAGCGCTGGTTCGACGGCAAGAATATTCAGGGGCTGGCCTATACCACCTACACGCCGTACCATAAAATCGAAGTGCTGAGTCTGCCTGCCAACGAGTATATGCTGTTGCTCAACGGACAGCAGCAATTCGCCCGTTGGTCCCACTTCCACTACAGCTATTATGTGGCTGAATACCCTGCGCGCCTGCTCAAATCGCGGGACGTCTGCCTGTTGGGCTGCGGCTCCATGTCAACCGTAGGGCGCATCGGCGATTTTGTGGACCGCGTGCGCATCGTTGACCTGGACCCGACCGTGTTCAGAACCTGCAAGCGTTTTTTCAAAAACTACAATCGTCTGGACCAGTTGGACAACTGGCATTTCACCGCTGACGACGCCAAGCATTTCGTGGCGACTACGGACGAGCGCTTCGATCTTATTCTGCACGACATCCCGCCCGCCGAGTCGCGGCAGGTGGCGTTGACCTATACCCGTGAGTTTTTTACCCAGGTCAAGCGCTGTCTCAAACCGGAAGGCGTGTTTTCCATTTCCTCGCTGACCCCTTTCGATTCGCGCTCGCGCTACGGCAAACGCATGGTGGCCACGCTGACCAGCGTTTTCGACTACTATTTTGTCCTCGCCTATGCTGGCGATATCTATTTTTACGGGGGCAACGAGGCCATGCCCCGTTTCACCCGGACCCAATTGTACCAGGCCGTGGATCATCCCGGCCGCGACAAGGTGAAGGTTTATCGGAAAGAGGAGGTGGATGCGATCGTTGGCGGAGCCCGAATCATCACCATGAACAATGTCGGCGATCTGATCTACGAGTATTTATGAGCGAAGTTACGCAATCTCCTTTCTTGAACTGCATTGCATCCGCGCACAAGTTGCACCTGCTTCCAGGAAACGTAGCGTTGTGCCTGGTCATGGGGCTTTTTCTGGCGCTGCTCCAGTTCAGCTACTTCTTCCTGCTCGAGGCCTATCTTTCGAGCCGCATGGTAACGTTTTTCGTGGCCCTTTTTTTCTGGCTGATCGGTGTGCTGGCAGGATTGAACGTTCGCGCGTCAAAGCTGTTCCAAGTACTGGTGGTTACGGCCATGGCCGCTTATTACATAGCGCGATTGCTGATCGTGCTGCTGCCTTACAACCTGTTCATGCTGCCTGGCATCGCCCTATGCGTGGTGGCGTCAGGACTGGCCGCAGGTTACTTTTTTCCCTGGGCAGCGGACAGATTCGCCAGCGTCAAGCTGATTTTGTTTCACGAAAACAACGGCTTTATCCTCGGCATCCTGGTCGCCCAGATGGCCTCCATTTTTGCCGGCAAACTGATGCTGAATTATGCGCCTCTGGCCGGCGCGGCACTGGTATTGGCAGTACTGCATCTCCCGCGGCCACGACAGCAGCGCTGATATCCCTGTAAACCGCATACGCATGCTCCGGTCGGCGCACGATCACCAGAAGGCAGCCTTCGAGCCTGGCCGCCTCGATCTTTTCCGCAAAACCGCCAACCATGCCGCTGTTTTTGGTCACCAGCACGCCGGCGCCGGCTGTGTGCAGGTGTTCGCGGTTTTGCTCGATACTGAACGGGCCTTGCTTTGCTATGACGCAGCCGTCTGGCAGGCCCAACTCGCGGCAACGGCGCAGCGATGCTTCGCGGGGCAGTACGCGCGCAGTCAGCGAACAACCCGCTTCGCGCGCTGCCTCGACATAGGGCGCCAGGTTGTTGGCACCAATGGTCAGCAGTACCGCCAATCGCGGCGCAACCGCCAGCCGGGCCGCCTCCGCGTGATCGTCCGCCCAAATGAGGTTGGCGTCAACGCCATCCACCTCGGTCCCGGCCGGACGTTCGTAATGGATGCAAGGCAGCCCCTGCGCCGCGGCCACGCGATGCGCCAGGGCGCGTATCCGCACGGCATAAGGATGGGTCGCGACCAGTACGACCGCGATCTGTTCCTGCTGAAGTAGTGCTTCAAGCCATGCTTCGTCCAGTGGGCCGGCGCGCCGACGCAGGTTGGGATGACAGCCGAGTTCCAGCGGATAATCGGTGGCCGTCGACACCAGTACCTGCCAGCCGGCCGCGAGCAGGCCTTCGGCCAATGCCCGCGTTTCGCCGGCGCCGCCCAGCAGTAGGATGGTGGCGCGTTTCATCGGGTCAGGCTTTTTGTATTTTCGCAGCATAACCGCGCGGCGTTACCATACGGGCGCCCAGCATGCGCGTGGTCGAATCGCCGATCAGCACCACGCTGCGCATGGTCACGTCCTGTTCCGCCAACCGGTCCAGGCGTGTCTGTACGATGCGCTCTTCGCCGGTGCCCGCGGCCGTGACCACGGCTGCTGGGGTGGCGGGATCACGGCTCGCGCACAGAATTTCCAGGGCACTGGACCACGGTTTGGTGCGGCTTTTACTCTTTGGATTGTAAAGCGCGACGACCATATCCGCCTCGGCCACGGCGCGTAGACGTCGTGCGATCTTGTCCCAGGGGATCAGCAGGTCACTCAGGCTGATCACCGCGTAATCCGCCATCAAAGGCGCGCCCACCCGTGCGGCCGCCATATTGGCGGCGCTGACGCCCGGAACGATTTCGACGTCCAGGTTGATCCCGATGTCGTGCAGCAGTTCCAGCACCAGGCCGGCCATGCCGTAGACGCCTGGGTCGCCCGAGGAAACCAGTGCGGTCGTGCAGCCGTCCAGCGCATGGTCCATGG
>CAZOLK010000377.1:0-4859 GCA_964580325.1 uncultured Verrucomicrobiota bacterium
GTCCAGACCTTCACACCCCATCACGCCGCGATCCAAGCTGCGCGACGGTTGGATTACACGGGTTTCTGCGACCAGGAGCTGGAGTTTCGCCGTGAACTGGACTATCCGCCCTTTGCCCATCTCATCTGCGTAACGGTTAAGGGCCCGGATGAAAACAAGGTCATGGAAAAAATGGCCGAATTCCATTGCGTGGTGCAAACCAGGCTGCCCCAAGGCGTCAAATGCCACGAACCTGTGCCGGCCTTTATAGCCAAGGTCAAGGGCCAATACCGTTACCAGGTCCTGTTGACCAGTATCTCCATGAAAGCCATGAGCACGCCTCTGCGCGAAGCGCTCAAAGAAGTGAAATGGCCGCCTAAAATTACGTTTGCCGTAGATGTCGACGCCCAGTCGCTGCTGTGAGGGGTAGGGGACAAGGAGCAGGGAAACAGATTACGCAAAGTACATTTCCACCTAAAAAGATCTGCGTTAGGTGTGCTCCTGATGGTTCAGGCTTGACAACCGAGTAAAATATTACAATACTTAATTTTTACATCCATATTTCGTAAATTTGTAAATAAATAGATAGGTGGCCATGCATAGAATTAGAATAGTTATGTTTATTGCCGTAATAGCTTTTGGTGCATGTGGCTTGCGTTCTTTCCCACTGTATGCCGGTGGTGAAGAAGAGACCTTTGACCTGACCATTGCCGTCGATGCGGAAGCGCCGTCGATCACGCTCTCCTGGCCCGCGGCCACGAGCACGGGCTATATCTACCGACGCACCCCGGGCACGCGTTATTGGTTCGCGCAGATCGCGAGCATCCAGGTCGATGACACCTCGTTTGTCGATACCAATGTGGTGGCGGGGACCAATTATGAATACCGCGTTAACCATTCCGGCAAGTATGCCTATGTGGTCAGCGGCATCGCGACGCCTTTGGAGGAAGCGCGAGGCAAGCTCGTGTTGCTGGTTGACCAGACCATGGCCGGAGCTTGCTCCAACGGTTTGGCGCGCCTCAAGCAGGACCTGGTCGGCGACGGCTGGCAAGTTTTACGCCATGATGTGGCGCGCGACATTGACGACGATGCAACCGCGCACCAGGCAACCGGCATTCATGCCATAATCAAGGCTGACTACGACGCGGATCCGGATCATGTGAAGGCTGTCCTGCTTTTCGGGCATGTACCCATTCCCTATTCCGGTAACAACAATCCCGATGGTCACGGCAGCCGCGCCATGCCCGCTGACGGCTATTACGGCGACATGGACGGCGTCTGGACGGATACCTCCGTCAACACGACCAACTGGACTGGCATCCGCAACGACAATGTGCCCGGCGACGGCAAGTTCGATCAGACCACCTGGCCCAACGATATCGATCTTATGGTCGGTCGTGTAGATGTCTGGAATATGTCCTCTTTTTCCCTGAGCGAAGCCCAGCTCCTGCAGCAATACCTGAACAAGGCCCACGCCTGGCGGCACGGTCGCATAAGCGTGCCCAACCGCGCCATCATCAAGGAGAGCCGCGATTGGAACTGGGGCCCGTGGAACAACGCCCGCGTGCTCTGGGGCGGCAATGTACACACCAACACTTCTTGGTTCCCTTACCTTTATAACGAGGATTTCATCTATGCTTATGGCGGCAATACGGGTGGTTATACCGGCGTCGGCGGCGTAGGCAACACTTCGGATATGACCAAGGGCACGATCCGCGCTATTTTCATGTTCGAGGGCGGCAGCTATTCCGTGGATTGGGCTTATCCCAACGGTTTCATGCGCTCGTTCGTCGCCGCGTCCGGTCATTCGCTGTGTGGCGCGTGGTCCGAGTTTCCGGGATGGTACCTGCATCACATGGGCATGGGCTATCCTCTCGGATTTTCGGCGCGCGTGATGCAGAACTGTCCCTACAACGACTACAAGGAATTTTACGCAAACGACTGCACGCGGGCTGTTCATCATGTGCTGCAGGGCGACCCAACCGTGCGGTTGCATCCTTTCGCACCGCCATCCTGCGTGGTGGCCAGCGTGCAAACCATCGATTCCGCCAGCATAGCCTGGACCGCAAGTCGCGCCGAGGACATTCTGGGCTACCATCTGTACCGGGCGCCCACGCTAGACGATCCGTTTGTCCGCTTGAACGGCAGCTTGGTCACTAACTTCACCTATACCGATGCCACGCCGCGGACAGGCGATGTGGTGTACATGGTACGCGCCGTGCGGCTCGAAACAACCGCAGTTGGCAGTTATTACAATGCGAGCCAGGGTGTGTTCGCCCCGCTCGATTTGGATGGCACAAGCAATCAGCCGCCGGCGGCCATCGCGCAAATCGTGACCATTGCCGAAGATGTCCCCGCGCCGATAACGCTTGAAGGGACGGATCCCAATGGCGATGCGCTGGCCTACCTGCTGTCCCGGGCGCCTAGCCATGGCCTGGTGTCGGGCATCGGCAGCAATATCACCTATACCCCATACCTGGATTACACTGGAGTGGACGACTTCACTTTTGTGGTGAACGACGGGTGGCAGGACTCCATAACCGCTACGGTAACCATTGGTATAGCCTACTGCCGGCTCGATGTTGCGACAACCGGATCGGGAACGATCAGCGGCGCCACTTCTGGCTGGTATCAAACCGATGCCGCGTTTTCCATCTCTTCGCAGCCGTCCCTCTATTTTTATACCGAATGGCAGGGCGACACTGGCGGATGCCTGGTTGCGGGCACTACACTCACCGGGCAGATGGATCGCGTGCGCAACATCACCGTGGCCTTTGTCGAGCAGGTCACTGCCCGCGATACGCCGTATTGGTGGCTGGCCGGTTTCGGTTGGACCAATGATTTTGACGCGGCTGAAACCAATGATAGCGATGGCGACGGCATGGCGACCTGGGAAGAATATGTGGCCCATACTGTTCCCACCAGCAGCGCCTCTCTTTTTATGCTGACCGATGTCACCTTGAGCGGCGCCACCAGCAACGTCATTGTCAGCTGGTCCAGCCGGCCTGACCGACGTTATGACCTGCTATGGTCGACCAACCTGCTTCAGGCAATGACGCCCCTGGCGACCGGGTTGCTGCCAACCCCGCCACAAAATGTTTACACCACAGAGCAATATAGAGCTGCCGCCAATTATGGTGTGCGTGTGTATCTTGCGCCGAAGTAGAAGACAATCGATGGATGCGTCGAACGCGATGCACTCGGTTCGTTCGATTCCATCGATTCTATCGACAAAAAGGTTGAGCTTTTCCACTAATCCTGTTTTTTTAAAATAACTCTGCGCAAAGCTGACAAGCGTTGCGCACATCTTCCCAACCTCGATAGCGCAGCTTGCGCTCCGCGGCCAGGCCCAGCTCGAGAAAGGGCCACGGCGTGGCTCAATCTGCATGCCTTGAAGAACTCGATCTGCTGGCGAATCTCCTCAATCTTCCGTTGGCCGTAGATATGGGGCAAACGTTTGAAATATCCTGCTCATCCAAGTGTATGGCCTGGGGAACATGGATCAGGACATGGAAATGGTTGCCCGCGACCACGTAGATCATGATCTGGATCCCGGCCGGTGAAACCATGCTTTCCCTGCTTTAGGAAGAGGTCGCCAAACGGGTTTTGGGTACGACGTCTATTGTTCAATATCCTTCACTGGTCAATTTTAGAAGATAGGCCGGCGATGCTGTGATAGAGACTGGCGTTCATGATCATGATAGTGTACAACCTAACAACGAGAGTGAACGATGAACCGAGTTTTTTTTACAGCTATTATCTGCAGTTCAATCTGGTCCTCTGCTGATGTTGCGACCGATTTTCGCTGGGAACGCAGCGAAACAACACTGGCGCTGGTCCATAATGATACGACCCTCTGGCAATTCAATGCCGGTCCGGAGCATGCCAAGCCTTGTTTCCATCCGCTCAACATGATCGACGGCATAATGTTGACCAATCTCTACCCCGACGATCATCCCTGGCACCGTGGCGTCTGGTTTTGCTGGAAGCAACTCAATGGCGTCGATTTCTGGGGTGAAAACCGCAAAACGCACCAATCATGGGCCGGTAAAACGGACGTCACTCACCTGGAATTTCATCCGCACGACGACTTTTCCGCGGATCTGATCCTGACCTTGACCTATACGCCGCCGCGGCAGCAAACTCTGCTGCTGGAACAGCGAACCATCCACGTCAGCGCGCCTACGGTCGAAGGCGATTATGCCATCACCAGCGAGCACGTTTTTATCGCGGCGCAGGACACGGTGATCAACAAAAACTATTATGGCGGCTTCGCCTTTCGGCTCGGACCGGACTTGAAACGCTGGGCTTATCTCAACGCCAACGGTGAACCGTATCGCAACAAAAGCGGCGGCAAGGGTGAGGAACTGAACAGCGCGCCAACGCCCTGGATGTGCGCGTTGAGTCAACGCGAGCCGCCTTTCAAAGGCTTGGCCCTGTTCGATCACCCCGACAATATCCGCCACCCGGTGCAATGGTGCTGCATTTCCGGCTTCCCCTACTTCAATCCGGTCTTCTGTTATCCCGAAGACCTGACCCTAAAAAAAGACGAACACCTGCGCTTGCGCTACCAGATTCAGGTGTTCGCGCATAAAAATGACCTCGCCTATCTGCGCGAGTGTTATCAGAGATTTGCCAACAGTCAAACCCCTGACAAAAAATAAAGGTGAGATCATGAAAGAAAAAGCCATGTCCTAGGTCTCGAATTAAAACGACATCGATCAAGCTAAAAGTCCCAAATTAAAGATCCCGCGATCCCGCAAGAAGATTCCTTATCGGACCCCGCAGACCCCGTTCTTTTTTTGGGTTGATAAAAAAAGCAGGTGCTATAGCGCTCATCAAAACTAGACCACATCTGCTCATCAAAATTGAGCCACTTA
>CAZOLK010000378.1:0-4839 GCA_964580325.1 uncultured Verrucomicrobiota bacterium
CTGGCCGCTGCCAAGCCCGATGAAACTGGCGCGGGCGCGCGGCATCGGCATCCTGTCCGGCTCCGATCCCCTGCCCTTTGCCGGCGAAGAACACTATGCCGGCAGCCTGGCCACGGACCTGGATGCCGCGTTTGACCGCGAAAAGCCGATCTCCAGTTTGCGCACCCTGTTACGCGCCCCGAACGTGACCTATCGTTCGCTGGGCCATCGTCCATGGGCGCCGACCGTATTGCTGCGCTACCTCAAAAACGAGCGTTTGCGCCGACAAACCCAAACCAACGCTCAATCCAACGCCGCATCATGAAAAAGGTTCTTTTCATAGCACCACAACCTTTCTTCGAATGGCGCGGTTCGCCCATTCGCGTATCGTTCAATGTGCGCGCCCTGACCGAAGTCGGGTTCCAGGTCGACCTGCTGGTGCTACCCGTGGGCATGGACATCGAACCCTTGCCCAACCTGCGCGTACTTCGCGTGCCCAACCTTTTCCGTATTCGCCGGATCGCCATCGGCCCTTCGTTCTGGAAAGCGGTTTACGATATCATTTTCATGTGTCACGCCACGGCGCTGATGATCAGGAACCGCTACGATGTTCTGCACTGCGTCGAAGATGCGGGTATTATCGGCAGCATACTGGGTTTTCTCAGCCGGGCCCGGTTTGTGTTCGAGCGCCACAGCGACCCGCGTTCGTACCGCGCCGGTTTCTGGCGCAACCTGATTCTGTGGATCTATTCCGGCATGGAATGGATTTCGATCAAGGCCGCCCATGCCGTTATTTGCACGGGCCAGGGATTGGCCGACCAAGTGCGCCGGATTGCGCCCCATAAGGCCGTGCACCACATTTTCGACATACCCTCGTCCCTGGCCGAACCGGATCTGCAACGGGTTGCACAAGTGCGTGCCACTCTCTGCCAGGCAGACGGCGAGCAACTGGTCACCTATGTCGGCTCGTTTGCCGTTTACCAGGGCATTGACCTGTTGTTCGAATCCATTCCCGCAACCCTGGCCGACTGTCCCCAGACACGCTTTGTGATTATCGGCGGCAGCGACCGGGAAATAGCGGAGCGCAAAGCCGCGATGACCGCCCGGGGCGCGATAGATCAGGTCTCGTTCATCGGCAAAGTGCCGCCGGACGACCTTCCCGATGTGCTAGCCGCTTCGGATGTGCTGCTGTCGCCACGTTTGGCCGGCGCCAACACGCCTTTGAAAATCCTGGATTACATGAAATCCGGTCGTGCCATTCTGGCCACCGATACCGAGGCCAACCGCCTGATGCTAAACGCAGACCGCGCCCTGCTGGTTAAGCCCAATGCCAAAGCCATGGCCGAGGGATTGAAAAAACTGCTACAGGACAAGTCCCTGCGCGAAAAACTGGCTGCCGAAGGGCTGATGCTGGTGCGCGAAACCTTCAATTACACCACCTTTAAGCACAAGCTGGAAGTTTGTTACCAAGGGCTGTTTGGTTGTGGGGAGGGGAAGGACTCAGGGGGCAGGGGGGAGGAGCACGGGGCCACCAACGATTGATGCAGTGCAAGTCGATCAATCGCTGCTCCACCAAGATCAGCGTTTTGTCGCGAACTTTGTCGCGAGCTTTGTCGAATCTTTGTCCCAACCTTGTCCCTATCTCACAGAGCCTGCGCATGCTAGTGGGCTTAAAGAAGTCATGGGCGAGCAGGTCGCTGACTGTCAGAGAAGACACCGGTCGAGTATGGGGCCGAGTACGCGGAGATCGACAAAGCACGCAACCAAGTGCTGGTGGAATCAGCCGGGACCAACCGGTCAGCGGTCGTTGCCGCCTCAGACACTCCAAAAAACCAGATCAGAAAAGCTACGGCCACGATAACGCAAAACCAACCCGCCAGGTAAAGCGAGCATGGTTCAATCCGCGGTTACTTGGGCTGCCGGTCCGTCAGGCAGAACACACCGTCTTTATCGATGACGATCTTGATCAAGCGGTGTTTCCAGCGCGCGGCATCCAACGGCAGAATCAGACGCCGCGGGTCCTTGATATCTTTTTTGTCCTTGTACACGCCCGGCAGATCGCAGATCACGAAAAAATGGCTCGCGTTAATGGCCCGCCAACTTTTCCAGATCGGATCCTTGCGCGATAGATACTGGGTGTTGAAATAACCCTGGCCGAAAAACAGGACGCGCTTGGTGTAATCCTCGAAATGCGGCCGGTTCGGATTCCAGTAATCGGTCATGGAAATTTCCTGAAGCACGAGTCCGTCGGCAATATCCGTGGCGATCAGGTGTACTTCCACAGAAGGCATGTCGCCCATGGAATCGGCCAGCCGTTCGTTCATGGTGAGTTGATAGGTATAACGACCCATGCGCGGCTTGGTCAGGCCGCATCCGCAACACAGGACGGACAGCATCGATACGATCAGCGCTTTAGTCAAGTTTGTCATAGTCTTCCACTCCATCTCCGGGTTGCGTCATCGCGCTCCGGCAATGCGCAATACCGCGGCATAAATGCATTTAACGGCCAGGGCCATGCGTTCGTAATCCAAAATATCCGGTGTATCGTCTACCGTATGATAAAACGTGTTGCGATAAAAGGCGGTATCCGTGATCATGACCGCGGGATAACCAGCGGCCCAATAATTACGGTGATCGGAAAGATCGATGCCAGGTAAAATGGTCGGCGCGTTGAGCGAATAGACCGGCAGGCCGCAACCGCGCATGGCCTTTTTGACCTTGCACGGTTCGCGATCCGACAACCGACCGATAACAGCCAGGAAATTGCCTCGATGCGGATAATAACAATAGAGGAAAGGCAAGGGCAACTGCTGGGTCATGGCGTGGTCAGAGTAGTAACCGATCATTTCCAGGCACATCATCAACTCGATCTCGGTCCCCTGTTCAACCAGGCTGCGCGCATGCACAGCGCTGCCCATCCAGGGCGTGTCAAAATAAGGCGGCTCTTCCAGGCAAAAGGCAACCAACTCGACTTCCAGGGTCAGATCGTCGTGCTGTCCCAGCATGCGCGCCAGTTCGAGCAAGCCGACCACCGCGCTGGTGTTGTCGTCCGCACCGACCGAATCGCTCACCGTATCGTAGTGGGCGCCGACAACCAGTCTTTTCGGTGTTTTTGGTCCGAAAAAAGCGCGCACATTGCGGTATTCGTTGTTGTTTGGATTGTTGAACGTATCCGGTGTAAAAGGCTGGTAAGCCACGTCCCGGGCATGGGCGGTCTGAAACAGGTCGTGGATATAAGTCGCTGTGCGATCCAGGTTCTCCGGGTTCCCGCAATTGCGCGGCGCCATGCGCTCGCACAGCAGCCGCACCTGCTGTTCCAGGCGTTGCGGGTCAATATCCGCATCCACGCCGGCGCGATCAACGGGAAACACGGGCCGCGCCAGCACAAACCAGCCGAGCAACAGCGGCAATGTGAAAATGAGCAGGATCCACAACATACAACGATAGAAAACGGTTTTTACATCGCGACTACTCCAGAATCGTCCATTGGTCATACGTCACCCCAACATGGTATGTTTACTTGATATACTTACCGATGATCGGGCGCAACTGCTCCTTGATATCGTCGGGGATGACGTCCGGCGTGGTGATGATGGCGTTTTCCAGGCTGTTGACGCAAGGGCTGTTGCGTTCGGCAGGCAGGTTTGCGCAGACCTTGGCAATCACTTCCTGGGCCAACTTGACATTGGCCATCAGGTGGACAATGACCATGTCGACGCTCACGTCAGCTTCTTCCTCGTGCCAGCAATCGTAGTCAGTCACCATGGCCATGGGCGCGTACGAGATTTCGGCTTCGCGACACAACTTGGCCTCGGCCAGGCTGGTCATGCCGATCACGTCGAAACCGCACAGGCGATAGAAATTGGATTCCGCCCTGGTTGAAAAAGCAGGCCCAGCCATGTTGACATAGGTGCCGTGCGCGTGCAACCGGCGTCCCGCATATTCAGGGTTGTCGCCCATGACCTGACCTGCCTGTTCGATCAGGATAGCGCGCATTTCAGGACACAATGGCTCACCAAAAGTGACATGGGCGACAATGCCGTGACCGAAAAACGTATGATCCGCCGAGGTTTTGGTCCGGTCGAAATACTGGTCCGGAATGACGATATCGCGCGGCCTGATCCCTTCGTGCAAACTGCCCACCGCACTGACGGAAACGATGCGGTTCACGCCCAACTTCTTGAATCCGAAGATATTGGCGCGGTGATTGATCTCCGTTGGCATGATTTTATGGCCACGCGCGTGGCGAGGCAAGAAATAGATCTCAACATCGCCCAGCGTACCGTGCAGGTAATCGTCCGAAGGCGCGCCAAAGGGTGTATCCACGGCCACCCAACCTTTTTTGTTCAGATGCTCCATGTCATAAAGACCGCTACCGCCGAGAATGCCTAGTTTCATAAGCTGTTCCTTTCTTGCAAATACGCAGGGATATCATCAACCTCAGAAGTTCATCATCAGCATGTCGCAACAGGCTTTTCATGTCAATGTTCAAGTTGGGTTAAGGCCTTGAAGCCGAGATCGTGCGACCGATGCAGTCGCCGGGATAATCATCGGCGTCCATACCCAAAGTGCCATCGATGAGGCGGAAAACTTGTTGGCGACCGCCATGGCTTCTATGAAAGAAGCGGCTCAGATGTTCGCACATCTCGGACGTCCGCTGGATGTGAAGACAATTCGCTCTATCTGTTACCGCTATCACTGCCTGATTCCCGTCTACCCCACAAGCCCCGGCCCGTCAGGCACGCAGGCCTTAGTAATTTTAGCAACCGTTCACGGGGGACGACGGCTTCTAACCAAAAACACTCGGTGAACGAGAATGGATCCTGTCGATTCCTTCGCATGAATCAACATGCACCCACA
>CAZOLK010000379.1:0-4834 GCA_964580325.1 uncultured Verrucomicrobiota bacterium
CGCTCAGGCATGTCGGTGCGCTGCCGGATCCGTTCCTACCACAACCCCAACGCATTGACGCTGCCGCGGGCATTGGTGCACTGGGACGAAGATCAGGCCTGGTGCCACGTGCGCACCGGCCAAGGCATGGAAAAGCGGAACCTGACCACGGGCCGGCTGAACAGCGGCCACGTGGAGATCCTGGACGGCCTGGGACAGACCGAACAGGTCGTGGAATGATTGCCGATTGGTGATTGCGGATTTGATGAGCAATCCGTAAAGCAGTGTAACGTCCGACATGTCCGACCCGGAAAGCATGGACCTCTTCAACATAGGCCCACTCTTACACGATATTTGGGACGGGGTGCGAACGCAGCCCGGCCGCACCGGTCTCTCTTTCTTGGCCATTGCCATCGGCATCATGGCCCTGACGCTGCTGCTGGCGATTCTCAACGGGCTGGAGCGGAAATCAGCGGCTATTGCGTGCGAACTGGGCATCAACGTGTTCGGCATGGTCTCGCGTAAACAAGAAAGCGGCCTGAACGCCGCGACACTGGCCATGCTGCGCGCAAACCTGCCCAACAGCCAATCAACCGGGATGATCGCCGCGCGTACATCCTGCGGCGGACACGCAATTCGCGTAATCCGGACCGATACCAACTGGTTGGATGTGCGTCAAAGCAAGCTGCTGGCCGGGCGCTTCCTGGATCAGGCCGACTTGCAGGCACGGGCGCGCGTGGCGGTCATCAGCGATCCGCTGGCCCAGCGTTTGCGGGTGCGCGTAGGCGATGTTGTGCAACTCAGACGTACGCCGTTCAGCATTGTCGGGATCGTGGCCGGCGACAGCAGTGCGCTGGAAGGGCTGGGCCACACGGACCACCTGGTGCAGGGCGGCGAACTGGCCTTGACGCCCTTGACCACGCCAGCTTACTGGGATACAAGCGAGCGCGAAACCAGCGAACTGAGCGCGATCTTCATCAAATCGCCGGATGCGCCGGCCAAGAGACTGGCCACCGCGCAACGGCTGCTGAACCAGCCCGACATGCAGGACACGGAAGTGGATTGGATTACGCTCGATTCGTTGCTCCAAGGGATTCGCCGCTGGCAACACACGATCCGGCTGACCGTTGGCAGCATTGCTCTGCTGTGCCTGCTGCTGGGCGGCACGACCTTAATGAGCCTGATGGTGGCCAACGTGCGCGACCGGATCACGGAGATCGGCCTGCGTCGTGCGCTGGGTGCAAATCCCGGCGACATCGCGGCCCTGTTCGTGGGCGAAGCCTGCCTGATCACCTTCACGGCCGGCGTCTGCGGCATGCTGCTGACCCATCTGCTGCTACTCTGGTTTGCACCGCTGTTTCCCGCGCCGTTCCACTTGAACGCCCAGACTCTGGGCCTGCCGGTCATGGCGGCCATGATCCTGGGCATTGTTTTCTCCTACTGGCCGGCCCGGTCCGCGACGCGGATCCAACCCTCGGAGGCGTTGCGCAATGACTGAAAAAACAACGCTCTATGATCGACTCCCCTACACCACTCAGCATTACAGCGGCACGGCGCCGGAACGCTTGCACACCTTGGCGCGTCTCCACGGCTTGACGCCGCCAGGTTTCGAAGCCTGCCGCGTCCTGGAACTGGGTTGCGGCAACGGCAACAACCTGATTCACGTGGCTTGCTGTTATCCGCGAACGACCTGCCTGGGTCTCGATATGGCGCGCGTTCCGATTGCAGCCGGCCGCCGGATGATCGATGATCTGGGCCTGGACAACATCATGATCGAGCTGACGGACATCGTTGAAGCAACAAACCTGGGCATATTCGATTATGTCATTGTCCACGGACTCTACTCCTGGGCGCCGCCGAACGTACGGGACTGCATTATGGCCATCTGTCGCGATACGCTGAGCGAGCACGGCCTGGCGTTCATCAGCTACAACATCCTGCCGGGTTGGGCACGAGTGCTAGCTTTGCGCGATATGATCGAGTACCATCGCCAGGTCCACGGCGAGCAGACCCATACGCTGGAACGCGTGCGGGATTTGATCGATCTGCTGCACGCTGGCATCACCGACGACCAGGCCGCGCACGCCGTTTTTCTGCGCCACGAAAAAGAGCTGTTCGAGGAGCACGGTTCCGATTACATCATCCACGACCTGCTGGCCGCCGTGAACCAACCGGTCTATTTCCACCAGTTCATGCACCACGCGGCTGCATTCGGATTGCAGTTCGTTTCCGAGATCGATCTGGCCGCGTCCCATATCTCCAATATGCCGGAGACAGTCGCCCAACGGCTGATGGCGCTGAACAATCACCTCCAGGCCGAGCAATACATGGACTACATCATCAACCGCCGCTTTCGCGCATCGCTGCTATGCCGCGACATCCATACGGTACGGCGTGACATGCCTTCCGCCATGGTCGCGGATTTTTACATTGCGGCCCATTTCACCTTTTGCCAAGAACCGGCGGAAGAAGATCTGCGGGAAGGCAAACCCATCGGCATCAAGAGCGCCAGCATGGTGACCGAAGTGACGAGTCGCATACTCAAGACCGCACTGATGGTGCTCAAAGCCTACCACGGCCATCCGCTCGCGTTCAAAGCACTGTGCCGGGCCACGGCCGGCCACCACAGCGCGGTGGAGATCGAGGAAGTCGAACGCGCACTAAAAGACATTCTGCTCAGACTGGTTTTCGCCGAACACCTGCTACTGTTCAGCGAACCGCCAGCATACACCAACCATATCGATCCCAAACCGCTGGTCTCACGCTGGGTACGCTACCAAGCCGCCCATGGCGCTGTGGTCACCAACCGGCGTCATGAAAACCTGCAATTCGATCCGAACGCACGCCTACTGATTCAGTCGATGAACGGAGAAAACAGCATGTACGCCCTGGCCACGCTGTATGCCGAAGCCTGGCAGCGAGGCGAGGTCCGGATGGACGGGTTGGATTCATGCACCACCGCGCACAGCCATGCTCTGCGCGAAGCGTTGAAGCTGGTGCGACGATTTGCCAGGACATGCGCCGATTCGGCGCTTTTCATTGAGAGTGAGTGACATCAACATTCCAACCTTTTTCGCACCGAGTTTATGTTGATCAGAGCTGCGCCCATTACCCCGCCAACTCCACGACCTGGCTCAGCGCCGTAATTACGGCGTCGGGTTGCAGGTCGCGGCAGTGATCGTCATCCTGACGCAGACGCAGCGAACGCTGATCTCCGGCGAACAGTATCGTACGGCAGCCGGCTTGCGCCGCGGTCCAGACGTCATTGCGCATGTCGTTGCCCACGTACACCGTCTGCGCCGGACTTATGCCCCTGTCAGCGAGTTGCTGCATCACGCCTTGAAACAGGATGGGCGCGGGTTTGGACCGGCGCAGTTGAAAGGACCAGACACACAGCCCCGGATCAAAACCCAGTTCTTCGACACCGCGTTCGAAAAAGGCCTGGAACAGGAGCGGTGTGTAGAATTGGGCGTTGGAGACAATGCCCAGCGTCTTGCCTTTTGCGCGCAACCGGTCCAGCACATCCGGACAGCCTGGCATGGGCCATACAGGGTTGACCCGGCACTCGTACGCCAGGGCGAACCGCTCGATATCCTGCTCGGTCAGGTCTTCAGTCACCAGGTCGTCCTGAATCAACGCATCAAACACTTCGCACCAGATCTCGCGGATCTCGACCTCGGGCGAGACCGCACCCTGGCTTTTGCGCCACGCATGATCACGCGTCATTGCTTCGCTCAGCAAGGCCATGCCCTTTACGGCGGCTGCGTCCGGATCGTCGGCCAGTTCACAAGCTTCCAGTGCTTCACGCATGGCCGTGCGGTTGTCTTTTTTCAGCAACGTGCCTACATCGCCTGAGCAGGAAATGAGCAAGGTGCCGTAGACATCGAACAGGACCACCCGGATATCCGGCAGTGCCGTGAGCCGCGGGACCATGGACGTGGGCACGGGTTCCAGTGGTTGACACAGTTTGCGGATAATGGATTCAGGCGTGGTTCGGGTATTTTGCATGATGCCTTCCCTCAGGTGCGCAACAGGCGAAAGCGTTCCGGTGCGGTAAAGTGGTCCAGCAGGATTTCGCTGTTCAGGGCATCCCCTGCCCCACCCGCGGATGCAGCCGTGGTGCGGTACAGCTTTTCCAGGCGCTTGCCATAGGCGGCGACATGATAACAAGCCTCGATACGTTCGGCATTATGAGCCATGCGCTCATCGCCACAGCCAGGAAAAGTCAAGGCGCGGGCTTTGCCCGGGTCGCGGCGCACCGCGTCGATCACCTGTTCCTGCAACGGCTCATCCAGGCAGCCAAAATCGACCTGGTCGTCGCACACCATGGCATCCCAGGCCGCCTGGATGTCGCCAGCAGTACACGGGCGCTCATAGGCCAGGCGCAATGCGCGCAGTTCGTGTTCCAGACACGCGCGCAAGCGTCCGCTATCCAGCCAGGCCAATGGAATGTCCAGGCGCGGATACAACAGATCCAAGACCACGCCGTTTTTTTTGAAATCCGCAGTGATCTCGGGAATGTCGCGACCGGTCAACGGCTTGCCGGCCAGCCATGGTTCGAGAAAGGCCAGGCCGAAACCTTCGGCCACACTGGTGCTGATCATGGCCGCGGCCACTTGGATCAGTTCCGGGAACGAGCGCTTGCTGCGCCGGCCCAGTTCAAAATGCATGGGCAGTTTGCGCTCGCTGCTGAACGCCACCCAGCGGTCATAGACAGGCCGGGCCTCCGGGTTCTGGGGCGCCAGCGTGGCGGCCAGGGACGTGCCCGACGGCGCACAGGCAGCCCACAGAACGCATTCCTCCAGATGTATTTGCGGCAGCTGCGCGATTAAGGTACACTTAAGGGCCTGCTATT
>CAZOLK010000380.1:0-1433 GCA_964580325.1 uncultured Verrucomicrobiota bacterium
TCGCGACGAGGTTCGCGACAAGGTTCGCGACGAGGTTTGGGACAAAGATTGGGACAAAGATCCGTCGATCACCGAGGTTCGCGACAAGGTTCGCGACGAGGTTTGGGACAAAGATTGGGACAAAGATCCGTCGATCACCGAGGTTCGCGACAAGGTTCGCGACGAGGTTTGGGACAAAGATTGGGACAAAGATTGGGACAAAGATCCGTCGATCACCGAGGTTCGCGACGAGGTTCGCGACGAGGTTTGGGACAAAGATTGGGACAAAGATCCGTCGATCACCGCGGGGAACATAGCATGAAATGCGTTCAGTTTCTGAATGAGACGAACACTATAAAGAGGGCCGTGAGATAAGCTGATAGGGCAATTTTTTCGGAGCCGGTTGCTCGCCTTCCAACAGGTCGAAAAACGTTTCCAGAATGCAGCGGGCGCTCTGTTCGGCATCGATGCACAACGAGGTCAGCGGCGGCCAGACCGCACGTGCGGTTTCGGTGTTGTTGAACGAAACCACGGACAGGTCGCGACCGATTTTGCGCTTCTGGCGACGAGCGGTCTCGTACAGCGCAGGCGCCAGCGAGTCGCCCATGAGCAGAAAGCCGTCCAGTTGGGCATGGGCTTTGAACAGTTCGCTGAACAGGGCCACGATCTGTTCGCCACATGCGCTCGGGTCAGGGAAATCCCATTCAGTGTAAATGGGCCGAGGCAGACCGCGCCGGGCCAGCGCCGCACGCAACCCGACCTTGCGTTCGAGCAGGCAATAGTGCTGCTGGTTGCCTTTGGTATTGGCCGCAGATCCGATATGCCCGCGTCCGCGTCGATGCATGGCTGCCACGGCCAACTCGACCCCGTTTTGCTCGTCATAGAAAATGGCGCCAGGCCGGGTCAGTTCGTTGGTGTTGAACCAGACCACGGGCAATGGCAGGCGATCAATCTTTGCCTTGATATGTTCAGGCATATCCTGGAACAAGACCAGACCGTCCACGCAATCCTCTTCCAGCAGGGTCAGCGGTTCGTTTTCCGCCAGTATGTCTTCGAACGCCAGGGTCATGCTCCGCTGCCGCGCCCGGGTCAGCAGCGCCTTCATCAACGGCTGGGGCAGGTTGCTTAACTCGCGCACCAGGACCCCCAGCGCGCCATGGCACTTGCCCTGCAGACCGCGTGCCAGCCGATTGGGCCGGTAACCCAGTTGCTTCACCGCATCAAGCACCTTGCGCCGCGTCTCAGGCTTGATCGGCGCAGGCGGATCGCCGCTAGTGCGCAATACCAGCGAGACCATCTGCTGCGATACGCCGCTGGCCCGAGCAATATCCTTCTGGGTTACCTTCTTGCCACCCGGTTTCATTTTTTCTTGGTATAAACGAACTCCCGGCAATCGACGCGGCCATATTCGCGACCGTGCTTCCTTTTGATATCCAGGCGAACGGTCGTGTTTT
>CAZOLK010000380.1:1443-4833 GCA_964580325.1 uncultured Verrucomicrobiota bacterium
AATGTAACGCCGGGAATAGTTTTAGCCTTGCGGCTCTCCGGTTCACGCCCGGGACCGCCGTCAACGAGGTTGTTGCGGAAATGGGTATTGGAAAACGTTTCGCGTGCGGTCACGCTGCGGTCGATAACCGTGTTATGATAGGCCAGCAGGCCGGATGGATGGGCTTCATGAAATTTATACCCGCCGCACGAATAGGTTACGTTGCGGATGAAATAGGTTGGATTGTTGTAAACCGGTTGAGCGTTGAAAGGGGAGCGCAGTTGGCGATCCGGTTGCGCATGCCTCAGGTTGGCCTTGTACACACCGCCATGGACCAGGATCACATCGCCTGGCTGAACAATGCGCTCCCAGACCATATTGAAGTCGCCGAGGCAGCCCAGACCGCTGTAATAAGCCTTATAGAGATTGCCGAACTCATTTTTGGTCCAATTCGATTTTTTATCGGGCGGGTAGCAATGGTAGACCATGCCGCCTTCGGGATTTTTCGGCACAGCGCGGGTGCGGGTGGTCAGGGTCGTGCCCGCCTGACCCGCGACGCCGTCAGGATCTTTTGCCGTAATACGCACCTCGTAGGCCGTGTCAGGCTCCAGGTCCAGGATGCTGCCGGCCAGCATAGGCGGCTGCTTATGATCGAGCCAGTCCGAAGAACGGCCCACATGGAAATCGCCCGTGCGCAAAAGGGGCAGGGTCTGCTTCCACACTTTGTCGCCCTGCTTACGGTAAAACACGTCAGCGGTCGCATTGCGGTTATCGTCACCCGTGATCCGCCAGCAGAACCCGAGACAGATCAAAGTAGGCGGATCCTCGATGAAAGCGCCGAGCCGGGCGGCATCCCCGGCGTTTACGTTGGAGCTTGCCAGGGCGGCAATGAGGGTCATGGCAGCGGCAATGCTTGTTTTCATACACTTCCTCTTAACTAAAATAATTTATTAGTACGTACTAAAATAGCAGCCTAAAAACAGGTGTCAAGTTGCTTTGGACATTTTTTTGGGGCTGCTTTACCTTCAAAGTGCGAAGGCAGCATGCGTGTAATCGCGCAAATGACCAATGACTATGCCAGGCCGCCGACCCTAAGCTACCGGCAGCGGTCGCCTATAACCGTGCCAAAAAGAATATATATCATCCCGCAGGTTCCGCGGTGACCCGCAGCGGAAAACCGTTCTCACGAGCCATGGCCGTGGCTTCGGCAACCTTGGTTTCGGCAATGTCGCGACTGTAATTGCCGGCCACGCCCTTGCCTGCGTTGTGCACACTGAGCATGATCTGCACTGCGGCAGCCGGTGGATGGTGAAACACCCGAACCAGGACTTCCACGACAAATTCCATGGTCGTGTAATCGTCGTTGTGCAGAATGACATTGTACTGGCGCGGGGTTTTGGCGCTGCGCCGCTTCTCGGTGGCCAGGTCCTGTTCGTATTGATGATGTGTCTGGCGATCATTATCACTCATGGCCCATATCCTCATCCTCTTCGTCCTGCTCGATCAATTGTCCAAAGATCAAACCGTGAAAATGGCGTTGTTCGGAGCGGAAAAACCAGCCGCTATGCACGCCACACTTGCTGCAATAGGCGCATTGCCAGCTATAACCAGCAAACCAGGCGAACTCGCTGGACGGCACGCCAAACGTCAAACAACCTGGCGCAACCGTAAAACAGCCGATCTGGTAGACGATGCCGTAAGGATTGGCAAAGGTGTATTCGTGCCGACCGTTCATAACCATGCGCGCCGATCCATGCGTAATGAGGTGTCCGCACAAACCGCAAAGCAAACGCTTACCACCCTCTTCCGGCTCCCGCTCCTGTGTCCGCACGATTACGTCATGACGCGTGTCGCCATCCCGTCGCCCTTTGATCAAGGCACACGTCCGCGGTCGTTTACGCAACGACCGATGGCAGACAACACGATTTCTGACGCTCAATGCTTGCATATCTCTAGTTTGCCCCAGACAAGAGTCCTGTCAATGGCGGATTTGGGAAAAGTGTGGGGCGTGGCGGGTGGCGAATCGATTCTCTTGATTTCATCGAAAAAAAACATGAATCGTAATCCGTAATCGTCGTCCGAGACTCATGCAGAGGCGGAGTTGAGCGGAGCACAACCTCAAGGGGAAAGCTCAGGCAAGGCTGAGTGTCCATCTGGAGCTGAAAGCTACGGTTTTGGCCACTGTTGCGCCGCGGTCTGGACTGCCTCGATGATTTTGACGTAGCCGGTGCAGCGGCAGATGTTGCCGGCGTGGGCTTCGCGTATCGCCTCATAGGTCGGTTCCTGGCCGCTTTCCAGGAACGCGTAGGATGACATGAGCATGCCCGGGATACAGAAGCCGCATTGTACAGCGCCTTTTTGCTGGTAGACCATTTGCAGCAGGCGGCCTTTTTGGGTTTGTTCCAGGCCTTCCACGGTCATGAGCGTTGTGCCGTCCGGGATCTGACCCGCGGGTATGAGGCAGGCCAGCATGGGCCGGCCGTCGAGCAGGACGGTACAGGCGCCGCATTCGCCTTCGCCGCAGCCTTCCTTGGTCCCCTTCATGCCCAGGTCTTGTCGCAGCACGTCCAGCAACCGGCGCATGGGCGGGACCTGGACGGTCTGTTCCATGCCGTTGATTAGCCAGGTACGTTTGATGCGCGGTATGTTGCGTTCGCGGCGCACGATTTCGTATTGATCGTTACCCGCGCAGTCGTCGATGACCAGCACGGGAAAGTCTTTTACGGTCAGCCGGCGGATAGCTTCCGGACCGAGATCTTCATAGGCCACCACTTCGCAGGCTGTAATGCACTGGGCCAACAGCGCGGCTGCGCCGCCGACTGCGCCAAAGTATACCGCGCCGTTTTCGACCAAGGCTTTGCGCACAGCCGCGTTGCGGGCGCCTTTGCCGATCATACCTTTCAGCCCCAGGCCGATCAGCCGAGGCGCGAAGGCGTCCATGCGGTAGCTGGTGGTAGGGCCGGCCGAACCGATGGGCCGACCGGGCGGCGCCGGCGTCGGACCGACATAATAAATGACCTGTCCCTTTATGGGAAAGGGCGGCGGTGCGCCGTTGTCCAGCGCCGTAATCATGCGCTGGTGCGCGGCGTCGCGCGCGGTGTAGAGCGTGCCGTTGAGCAGGACGCGGTCTCCAGCGCGCAGCATAAGCACGACCTCGTCGGTCAACGGAGTTGTCAGAGCAGCAGGCTCGTTCACAGGACGACCTCCTTATGGCGTGCCGCGTGACACTGGATGTTGACAGCCACCGGCAGCGACGCGATGTGGCAGGGATAGGCCTGGATAAACACGGCCAGCGCCGTGGTCGCGCCGCCCAACGCCATGGGGCCTGTCCCTTTCTCGTTGATTTCGGACAGCCAGGCTTTTTCCAGACCTGCGTAGAACGGGTCGTTGTTGGCGGAACCGATGTCGCGC
>CAZOLK010000381.1:0-4827 GCA_964580325.1 uncultured Verrucomicrobiota bacterium
TTCTTGTCTAAACGGATCAGCACCGGCTTCTTCTCGGGCCCGCCTCCTGCTATAATCCCCGTCCGAACGGCTGGACGTGGCGGGAACAGTGCGCTGCACGAGCTTGACGCTCACCTCTGACCGGCGTTTGAAGCAGGATGTGCAGCCGCTGGACCAATCCCTGGAAACCGTGACCAACCTGAACGGCGTCCGCTACCGCTGGCGCCGGGACGCTTTTCCGGATCGCGGTTTTGACGAACGGTCTCACATCGGCCTGATCGCCCAGGACGTGGCCCGGATCGTACCCGAAGCCGTGATCACGGATCCTGACGGCGAAAAGAGCGTCGATTATCCCGCACTGATTCCATTTATGATAGAAGCAATTAAAAGCCAACAAGTTATGATTGAAACTCAACGCCTGGAAGCGGAGCGGCAGCGTGCTGAATTCGAAAAACAACTGGCAGCGCAGGAACTGAGGATCCAACGCCTGCTACAAGAGCGCAAACCATGAGACAACGCACAATAACCCGTGGACGACCGTGGCTCCTGGCCCTATGGATCAGCCTGGCGCTCCAGGGGCAAGCCGATCATCCTGGCGGCTGGGCGCCGAAAAAAGGGGACTGGTACAACCTGGTCATATTTATCCGCTTCGCCGATCAAACCGAGTTCAGCGAAACCATTTCCTCCTACGACAATCTGTTCAACCGCCAGTTCCAACCGTCGCTCAAGCATTACTTCAACGAAGTCTCAGCCAATCAATGCGATATCGACAGCCTGTTCTTTCCCGATAACGACAACGGCTTTTACCCGGTGTCCTATCAGCACATCTGGCCGCGCAGCCACTACCTGCCCTACCATCTAACCCAGAACCCCGACGGCTACACCAGCACGGAAATCATCACGCGCGAATTCGAACTGCTGACATCCGCCGTGGCCTATGTGGAAAACGACATCGCGATGGGGCTGGACATCGACTTTAACAACGATTTCCAGGTCGACAACATCTGCTTTGTGATCAAGGGCGAATCCGAAGGCGACATTCTGACGCCACATCACTGGGTCTTGACCAACACGCCAGTCTCGACCATCAACAGTTTTTTTGTCTACGATTACAACCTGATCACCTCATCCAACCTCAACCTGGGCCTGCTGAGCCGGCTCACGTTTCAATCCATGGCCGGTTCGGACCTGCGCACGCCAGGTGCGCCGGTATCCCCAGTGGGACCCTGGGACCTGATGGGTCAGGATCATACCATGCCCGTTCATCCACTGGTCTGGCAAAAATACCGTTACGGCAATTGGTTAAATACCTTGCCCAACATCACCACGGACGGGACCTACAGCCTGGCGCCGGTCACGTCATCGTCCTTTTCCTGCTACAAAATCGCGGGCCTTCAACACGCGGAATTCTTCATGCTGGAATACCGCCGAGCATCCGGCTATTACGATGGAGGCCTGCCCAACAACGGCCTGCTGATCTATCGCGTGGACACCGATGTTTCCGGTCACGAAAAGGCGCCGCCCTATGAAATCTACATGTTCCGGCCCGGCAGCGATGCGACCACCAACGGATTGCTGACCAATGCGGTCTTTTCGCTGGACAGCGGCCGAACCAAATTCAATGCGGTATCTGATCCGACGCCGCGGTTCGGTAATGGTCAGCGCGCTGCCGTGCACATCTACGACATCGGCACAGCCCTGTCCGGCAGCATATCGTTTAAAGTCTCTTTCTCGGATATCTTCGTGGACCATACTTGGGGCGGCACGGAACAGGGCACGCTGTATGAACCGTACAATACCGTGAAGGAAGGCGCGACCGCGGCGGTCAACGGCCAAACATTATTCATCCGCGGCGGCAGCTACAGCGGCACGGGCAACATACCAGTGACCTTCACCAACTGCCGGGTGCGCACATACGAAGGCGCAACCACGATAGGTTTCTGAAGAAGAACCCTTTGCGGATTGCCACTCGACACACAGCACTCGCCACTTGTCCCCAACACTCGACACCGTCACTCCCTGGCCATGGGGTATTTCGGCCATTCGTCATCCACGCAAGCCTCTTTCCTAAAGCGAAAACCGGGCAAATCCCTTTGCACTTTTTCGGCAAACGCGGGATCGTTTGAAACAGGACAATGGTCGGGATAGGCGGCCAGATCCGAGACGCACAAGGCCCGTTCGCGAATGACGGCCAGCGATTCTTCGCGGACATTGCCCAGGACGGCATGCACGCAAGGGCAAGCCAGGACATCGCCGTAGGGTGTTATGTGCAGCAGTTCCTTGGCGCCGCCACAGCCACGCTGGCGGATATTATCGTCGATTTCTGTGCGGATATAGGGTGAACGCTTGCCCAGGTCCTCGATGTAGGCCAGATCCTCGCGGTTCAACGCTGTATCGTCAGCACTGCGCCAGCGTCCGGCACAGACAGGAAAGACCAGCCTCAGCCCGATCCGCTGGGACATGGCCATATCGCACAATCCCTGCAATCCAGCCCCATGCAAAGTGGCGTGGGTCGCTACAGCGCAGATGCGGACAGCCAGCCCTTTGCGCCGCGCCAGACGGATGGCCTGCATGGCCTGCTGGTGTGCGCCCGATTGGCCGCGAAACACGTCGTGTTCTTCAGGAATAGCGCTGTCCAGGCTGACCACAAGCTGATCCACGCCCAACGCGCTGAGCTGCTCCGCGTATTCAGATGTGAGCAGAATTCCGTTGGTCACCACGGACACCTGGAAACGGTGCGGTCGGCTGGCCCAGATAATAGTTTCGAGTCGGTCGCACAACAACGGTTCGCCGCCCGTAAACGCGGCTTGATAAGCCCCCAGTTCAGCGGCCTGGTCCGCAATGTTGGCATAGGTTTCAGTTGCGAGAAGCGCACGTCGATCATCACGCAACGCTACGATATAGCAATGGTCACAGCATAGATTACAGGCGTAGCTGACGGCAAACTCAATCCGACGCAAAGGCATGCGCCCCTGGATAACCGCCCGCCACCATGTATGCAGCATCTTCTTCCGCATCATGGGTTTGGAAACAAGCAGAGCCATCCGCGAAAGATTAGTCAAAACGTGTATGGAGTAAGCAATCCTTTTAATCAAGTACAGGCTCCTGGTTGCATTTTTCGGTTGCGCGTTTACTCAATATAGCACATAGGTGCAGGTTTGGCAAGTGGATAATAATGCTTGACAAAATCATAGTTCTTAGTGTAAAGTAATTTTATGATGCAAAAGATCAGTTATCGTAGATTGATTGGGATCCTGCTGGGTTGCCTGGTTCAGTATCGGCATGCGATCGCGGAACAAAACGCAGAGCAACCAGGGCACAGTATGACCGCCATGATTTGCTCGCTTTTACTGGACGAGACCTGGCGACCAGCCTGCTGGGAATTGTTGCCGGCTGAACTTGGCGGCACGCAGGCCGATATGATCGCCGGCGCCGACGGCAACCTGCACATCGTGAGTGATCGCTATTACAAGGTGGACCGCGACGGCAGAATGATTGCACGTTATGGCCAAGGCCTGGATACGCGTCACGGCCTGCTGGATTACGGCCCGGCACTGGATGAAGACGCACAAGGCGCATTTCACCTGTTGACGCGCCAGGGCGGTGATTGGAACAGCGGCCACAAGTTGGTCTATTCCGTTGTCGACCCGGTGTCAGGCCTTTCCGCGCCGCTTTCGTTCGAGAAGGTGACGCCGCGCAACTATGTGCTCGGGTTGGCGCCGAAACCTGCCGGCGGAATTTTCTATTTTCACAGTGCAGCCGAAGATCGCAACAAGCTGTATTTCTACCAGGTGATCCCATCGTTGTTCATCGACATCGACGAAATGGGCGACTGGGCTGGGATCTGGCGCGGCGATACCGACGCCCACATGCGCGTATGGGGTGATCGCGTCCACTTTGTCTGCGGCAAGTGCGACCCAGACGGCAAAGTGCTTTATGCGGACGCCGCCCTGGACGGCAACGCGTACAACACGTTGAAACAACGCTCGTTTATCATGAAAGGCGGTCGCGGCCGTCGCGGCTTCCCGGACCTGTGCCTGGACGGCGCGGGTACAGCACACGTGAGTTATGGGTCGGAACGCGAAGTGCATTACGCCCGAATACGCGACGGCAACCTGGAAATCCATGAATCCGTACTGTCTGACCTGGGTTCCTGGCACCTGAGCACGGGCCTGTCCGCCATTGCGGTCGACGCCACGGGCCGGCGTATCGTGATCGTTGCCCTACGCGCCACCGGCAGCAAAGAGGCGCACGACTCACAAGTGGTCTACCGCTACACCGAGGACGGCGGCGCGACTTGGTTCCCGGAACTGGCCTTTGAGTACAGTGCCAGTCATGCCGGCGAAGGTCGCAGGCGCCCGCTTCTGGCCGCGCTTGACGATGCGTTCTACCTGCTTATCGGCTGCCCGTCGGAGCTGAAGTTATTCAGCCGTACCTCACAAATCATAGCAGACCAGTTTCTGCTCGAAACGCAGATACAGCATACCGTGTTCCGACCTTGTATATCTTCGCTTTTTTTAGGCCTATAGCAAGAGCCGCCTGATTAATTTTATCAATTTTACATATAGCACTAACGATACTGCCGACGCATCAGGCTTGTTTTCTAACCATGTCTTCAAGGGCAAGAACATATTTGGGCTAAGTGTGCGATGAAGTGCAATCCACCCCGGGACCTGTGGCCGGTAATCGGCAATCTGGTTGCCAGGCATCAACATTTGAACGTTATCAAATATTTATGAAATTTTCTTCTTCTTTTTGAAGCACCCGACGCCCGGAGTTGAACTCGTACATAAATGCCGTATCCCAAGATAATTTAGAATGGCGTCCCACATAAATTAGAATGGAATA
>CAZOLK010000382.1:0-4812 GCA_964580325.1 uncultured Verrucomicrobiota bacterium
ATAGTCGACCGTTTACAAACAACCTATAAGTCTTGTTTTTCAAAAAGGATTTTTTCGGTTATGAATGCAGATCCAACCATGGAAAGAAACGATCACTCGGGCTCAGGGTCGGGCATGGTGAAGGCGCCGGTGCAACCCGAGGCGTCCGCCGGACGTGGCGGTCAGCGGTGTACAGCCCTTGGGTTGTGCGTGGGCGCATCTTCGATCAAGGTTGTGGAAGTGGAGCGCGATCATGGTTTGCGTGTAATGCGCACGCACGTCGTCCATCATGGCGGCGCCATCCAGGACAGTCTGGAAGTGATCCTCGCCGATTTTCCGCCCGCTCAATACGATTTTGCCTGTGTCACCGGTCGCAAGTTCAAAGACTTGGTCAACCTGCCCGCCATCACCGAGACCGAGGCTGCCGAATATGCATTGCGCCATACGCTTTCCAGTGGACACACCCAGCCATGCGACGCTCAGCAAACAACATCCAATAAGGAACAAGGAGAATGCGACAACACCTGCCATGCGCCACCTGCCACGCTCCATCGCTACCGATCCTTGATCAGCCTGGGCGCGGAGAATTTCGTGCTCTATGAACTGGACGAGGAAGGCGTCATGATCGATGTGCGTACCGGTGGCAAGTGCGCTTCCGGCACGGGCGAGTTTTTCGTTCAGCAGGTCGGCCGCATGGGGCTCGATCTGGAAAAGGCCGGTGCTCTGGCCGAGCAGGCTGAGCCGTACATGGTATCCGGGCGCTGCAGCGTGTTCTGCAAGAGCGATTGCACCCATGCGTTGAACAAAGGCGTTCCGCGCGAACGCATCTGCGCCGGACTGGGCAATATGATCGCCGATAAAGTGATCGAGATCATGGGCTTGCTGCCGCGTGAGGAGGCGTTGGTCGTCGGCGGCGTCACCCGCAATAGCTATGTCATGCAGCGGTTGCGCGAGCGGATCAAGTCGGTGACCGTACCTGAATACGCCGACGCCTTTGAAGCGCTGGGCGCCGCGCTGTATGCCATGGAACAGGGCGCAGCCGCGCCAAGCGCCATTGAAGTGGCTTCGCCCAGTTCGTCGTTTGCTGTGTTGCCCTGCCTCAAAGAGGCCCAGGCCCTGGTCGTTTTCCATGAGCAGGAAAACGATATCGCGCGCGATGGCGACGAAACCATACTCGGTTTGGATGTGGGCTCGACCACGACCAAGGCTGTTTTGCTACGTACCGCCGACGCCCGGGTGCTGGCTTCGGTCTACCTGCGCACCCATGGCGATCCGATCGGCGCTTCACGCAATTGCTATCGCGAGATCCTGAACAGCCTGCAAGGCGCCGATGTGCGCATCCTGGGCCTGGGCGTAACCGGTTCGGGGCGTCATATCGCCGGGCTCCACGCCCAGACCGACTGCATTGTCAACGAGATCATCGCCCATGCCACGGCCGCAGCGTTTTTCGATCCGGAAGTCGACACCATTCTCGAGATCGGCGGTCAGGACGCCAAATACACCTACCTGATCAACGGCGTGGCCTGCGATTATGCCATGAACGAGGCTTGCTCGGCCGGTACGGGCTCGTTCCTGGAAGAGGCGGCCCGCGAAAGCCTGCACATCGATGTGCATGATATCCAGGATCGCGCGATCCGGGCGCCGGCCCCGCCCAATTTCAACGATCAATGCGCTGCGTTCATCGGTTCGGACATCAAAAATGCGTTACACGAAATCAGCCGTGACAACATTGTGGCCGGCCTGGTCTATTCGATCTGCATGAACTACAACAACCGTGTGCGCGGCCCGCGCAAGATCGGCCGTAAGATCTTTATGCAGGGCGGGGTGTGTTACAACCGGGCCGTGCCTCTGGCCATGGCTTCGCTGCTGAACAAACCGGTCATCGTTCCGCCCGATCCGGGATTGATGGGCGCGCTGGGCATTGCGCTCGAAGCGCGCGAACGGCTGCAGCTCGGCGCCATTGCGCCGGAGTGTTTCAATTTGCAGGTCCTGTCCGAGCGTGAGGCGGCCTACGGTAAACCGTTTACGTGTCCGGGCGCTAAAGAGGCGTGTGACCGGGGCTGTACGATCCAGGTGGTCAAGCTGGAGGGCAAATCCTATCCGTTCGGCGGCATCTGCAATAAATACTATAACCGTGTGCACCATCGCCAACAGACGACGCCGCCGGCTGAACTGGATTACGTGCGCCAGCGTCAGTCTGCTGTGTTCGCCGATGTTCCCGCGCCCGCCGCGGACCCGGATGGAGCTGGTGCTCAGACGACCATCGGCATCAGCCGTTCGTTCCTGACCAACCTGCTCTACCCGCTCTACTACCACTTTTTCACTGAACTGGGCTTTCGCGTCGTGCTTTCGGACAACGTGGACGCCCAAGGCGTGGCGCGCACGCGCAGCGCTTTCTGCTATCCGGCTGGCGCTGCCCACGGCATGTTCTTCAACCTGCTGCAAAAAAGCCCTGACTACATCTTTCTGCCCCGCATCCACGAATTGCATGTCGATCAGGCGCGCAGCCGTGAACCCGGACACCAATGCTGCTGCATCACCTTGCAGGCAGAGCCGTTTTACCTGAAAAGCGCGTTTCCCGAAGCTGCGCCGCGATTGCTCACGCCTGTGCTCGATTTTTCCGCCGGCTGGTCCGCGGCGCGGAAAACCTTCATCGACCTGGCGTCCCGGTTGGGTCGCACCCGCTCTCAGGCTGCGCGCGCCATGGACAAGGGGCTGGACCGGTTGCAGCGCTTCTTCGAGCAGCGTCGCGAACTGGGTCGCCGAGCCCTGGCGTTTGTCGAGGCGGATCCGCGACGTATCGGCGTGGTCCTGTTCGGTCGTCCGTACAATGCGTTCGCCGACGAGATTAACATGGGCATCCCACTCAAATTCGCCTCGCGCGATGTCTGCTGCATACCGTTCGACAGCCTGCCGTTTCAGGACGAGGACAACCTTGAAAACATGACCTGGGCCATTGGCCAGGACCTGATCCGCGCGGCGCGTTACGTCAAGAAGAATCCCCAGCTTTACGGCGCTTTCCTGACCAATTTCAGTTGCGGGCCAGACTCGTTTATCGTGGGTTATTTCCGCGACATTATGAAAACCAAGCCTTCACTGACGCTCGAGATCGACAGCCATACGGCGGACGCTGGCGTCAATACGCGCGTCGAGGCATTCCTCGAAATCGTTGCGCGCTATCGCAAACTGGAATTGAGCGATCCGACCCCACCCCTGTTTCGCAAGGCGCGCCTGTTCGCGGACAAGACGCCTGCACGCGTCGAGACCAGCGATGGTCGGCTGGTGGCGTTGACCGACCCGAAGGTCAAGGTGCTTATCCCATCCATGGGCCGCTCCCTGGCCGAAGCCGGCGCCGCGGCGCTGTGCGGATTCGGTATCCGGGCCGAACCCGTGCCCGCGCCCACGTTCAAGACCCTGATGTGCGGCCGTGCGCATACATCCTGCAAGGAATGCCTGCCCTTGATCCTGACCACCGGTTCGCTGCTCGAATACGTGGAGCACCACCGTCAACCCGGTGAAATCATCGTTTATTTCATGCCCACTTCCAACGGCAGTTGTCGTTTTCCGCAATACTTTGTCTTCATGAACAAGCTGATCGAAAACAAGCAGATCGAAGACGTGGTCACCCTGACGTTGACCTCGGAAAACAGCTACGGTGGCCTGGGCGTGGCTCAGATTACCCAGGTTCTGCGCGCCATCATGATCAGCGATGCCATGGACGACATCAAGAACGCGATCCTGGCTCTGGCGGTTGAGCCGAATTATGGAATTTCGGTTTGGCAGGAGCAATGGGAAAAGATTCTGGCTGCGCTCGCGGCTGGCCAAACCAGGCTCAAGCCGGTGCTGCGTGAGGTGGCGCGGAAAATAGCCGGCATTCCGCGCAAGTTTTCGCTGCACGAAGCGCACAAGGTGCTGCTGGCCGGAGAGATTTATGTTCGCAAAGATGAATTCTCATCGCAACGGGTGGTGGAAAATTTGGCCCGGCGCGGTATCGTGGTCCATCGCGCGGCCATTCTCGAATGGTTGAAATATGTCGATTTGTGGGTGGACAGCATTGAAAAATCCAAAGTTCATCTGCGCCATCGCATCGAGCTGCTGATCCGCTCCATGCTGATGAACCGCATCGAGCATACCATCAAGAGCGCGCTGGCCGAGTCCGGCTTCTATGAAAACGAGCCTTGTAAAGTGGAGCCGATCTTGCGAATGGGCGAAAAATTCGTGGACCGTGGATTCGCCGGTGGCGAGACGATTCTGGTGATCGGTCGCTTTTTCAAGGAGATCCTGCGGGAATACCAGGGCATGATCTCCATTGGCCCGTTCGCCTGCCTGCCCACGCGCATTATCGAGTCGATCCTGGAACCGGAATCGCGCACGCGTGACAATGCGCGGCTGTGCGATCTGCCGAACCACAAACAACTGCGTTCCGTAGCCAAGCTGCCCTTTCTCAGCATCGAAAGCGACGGCAATCCATTTCCCCAGACCATTGAAGCGCAGATCGAAGCGTTCAGCCTCCAGGTCGAACGCGCCCATAAAAGCGTTGCACGCTCTCGCGATCCAGTAGCGGAGTGTGGTCGGAGCTCAACAGGAGTTAGGTGGTCGAAGCCACGCGACTAAGAAGGACTATTAAAAAAGCCAGCAAAAGATTCGCGGTCATTGGCGCTCTTCGTCGTTTAATAACCGGAAGCTCTCACTACACTACGGGCAGCGGTTGCGTGTAATGCTTCACCGCTTGAACCGCTTTTTGCTGGATAAAGACAGCTATGTCCGCTGCGATAGCGACTTGCTGGCCCAGGATCGCAGGTGGCGGAAAGGTTTCCACGCCGGTCAGCGCGG
>CAZOLK010000383.1:0-1966 GCA_964580325.1 uncultured Verrucomicrobiota bacterium
GGGCGTAAAGGCGGCCGCCTATATCGAGTCCAGCCATGGGGCCACCGATCGGATCCTCAAGGCCCTGGTCCCGTAAGGCCCCTGCCCCACCGAACCCAAACCGCGGCGACAGACGAGAAATAGAGCATAAAATCCAGGTCCATCTCGCACGTCAGCACGTGCATGATCCAGGCTCCGAAAACCTTGGGCGCCATGACCGCCTGCATCCGCCGACCATCCTGGTTGATCAACAGTCCATCATCGACCATGCCAGCAGCATGGACCACACCGCGCAGGTCAGTTCCGTCCGTGCGCAACCGGGCAAACAGGTCGCGTAGCCAGACCGCGTTGGCGACATCGCCCAGTTCAACAGCTACCGCGACGCCGGCCGCGCTCAGTTCCTCGACAGCGGTCCGTGCCTCCTCGCCCGGCTCACGGCAATCGACCAGGCAAAGCTTGCGCGCGCCGCATGCGACTAGGCGCTGCGCGATCAGCCGTCCCAACGCACCCTGGCCGCCGGTGATCAGATACGTCGCTTCGGAACTCATGCGCAGCGCAGCGGGCCGGACCTGCAGCGCCCGCAGACGCGCGCCATGGCGCCGTCCGGCGCGCCACAAAAGCTCGTTCTCCGCATCGTCCAGAACCCACTCGCACGCAGGCGTCTGCTGCTCATCGTCCAGATCCACCAGCTTCACGCGCCATTCCGGATACTCGCGGGCCATGACACGACCCAATCCCCACAGTGCCGCGGCCGCTGGATCGGGCGACGCATGCTGATGCGCACCGCACGTAACCAACCACAGGCGCGTGTCGCCGCCCCGCGCCGCCAGGGCCTGAGACAAATACAACGCACTTTCACAAAGCGCGATCGCGGCAGAGGCTGGAGACCCGGCACCCGTCACATCCGTCCTGCCTGACCAGGCAAAGATCACGCCACTCGATACGCCGCGGTCTTGAAGCAAGCGGGTAAAATGGTCCGGCTTGGACGGATCGATATGGCAGACATTTTCATCGACCCACGCGAACTCCGGACCTGGCAGCACGTAGCACACCCGGTCCAGCGCCTCCATCCAAGGGCGAACGCAATCGACCCGGTCGGCAAAAACCAGCCATGTCCCAGTGCGCGACGAATTCGCATCAGCTTCTGCCAGCGGTTGCCACTGCAGCGCATACGTTAGCGGCTCCGCGCCTGTGCCGCGTTGCAGCGACTGACGCAACGCAGCGGTGCTTGTACGCATGACGCTCAACCCCTGTAAGCTCATGGCCGGCTTGCCGTCCCGATCCAACAGGTCCAAGTCGAACAGCGTCTCAGCCTGTGTTTCAGCGGTGTCCCACGAGGCGGATCGACGGCGCACATAGCTCCAGACCGGCTGAAGCGGCGTCTGGTGACAGACGCAAAAATCCAGGCGCAACGGCAACGCCAACTCGTCCTGGCGCAACTCGGGCATCACCGCGCCCAGCGCCTGCAGCGCGGCGTCAAGCAGCGCCGGGTGACAGGCATACGTGTCGTCCGCGCCCGCGGCAACCGGCAGTTCAATGGCGGCAAACGCTTCATACTCCTGTCGTGTCAGCGCGACAACTCCCTGGAAAGCCGGACCATAGTTCACGCCACGACGCGCGGATGCCTCATAAAACGCGGCAGGAGTCACGGCTTCGCGCAAGGCCCGCGTCTGGTCAAGATCGGGCGCGGCAGCCCCCTGTTCAGGCCGATCAGGGCCGCATTCCAGGCCGCCACGCGCATGCAGAACCCAGGCGCTATCGCCGTCATCGAAAATCTGGCTGTAGACTTCAAACGTATAGACGCGTTCATCCTGCTTATCGAGCACGGTCTGAATCCGGCAGGACCGGTCATCCAAAACCATGGCCTGGCGCACTTCAAGGTTACGCACCTGCACCAGCGCCCGGTCGAACAGATCGGCGCCAGCAGCCAGGCCGATTTCAATAAACGCGGTAAAAGGCAGCACCGTTGCGCCGGCCACGACATGAT
>CAZOLK010000383.1:1976-4810 GCA_964580325.1 uncultured Verrucomicrobiota bacterium
TAGGATGGATCGAGTCTAGGGACCCTCTCGGTGACCCGCTCCGGTCCACGAGCCATAGTCAACCGGCAACCGAGCAGCCGATGGGCCGGCGTTTGAACGGACCTGGCCCCAGCGATGCCGCCTTCGGGTATGGGCGGATTCGGGAGCCAGTAGCGCCGGCGTTGAAACGGATAGGTGGGCAGCTTCACGCGCCGGCGCGACGATTCCTCGAAGATTTTAGCCCAATCGATATCAGCGCCATGGGCATACAAACAGGCGAGACTGTCGCGCATGCAGCGCATATCGTCAACACCCCGGCGCAAACTGGGCAACCAGGCCAACGGTTGGCCAGTTGACTCGACGGCATCCAGGCACAGCCGGCCCATACCCAGCAGCACGGGGTGCGGCCCTGTTTCCAGAAATACCTGCATGCCGCTCGCGCACAAGGTCTGCATGCCGTCAGCAAAGCGTACCGGTTCGCGCACGTGCCGAACCCAATAATCGGGATCCCGCAACTCCGTGTCCACGACCTTGCCGGTCAAGTTCGAGATCATCGGCACAAGCGGTGTCTTCGGCGTGATCTGGCTTACGACCTGGCGGTATGGTTCGAGAACAGGTTCGATGAGCGGCGAATGGAAGGCATGCGAAACCGTGAGCGGCGTGACGCGCACGTCGCGTTCACGCAATTTTCGCGAAAACGCGCTCAGGGCCTGACTGCATCCCGAAACCACAGTGTTTTCCGGCCCGTTGAGCGCGGCAATGGCCAGCTCATCCGTATAGCCGGTCAATTCCGCACGCACGGCCGCTTCGCCCAGGGCCAGCACAGCCATGGCGCCGCCCTCAGGCAGCTCCTGCATGAGCCGCGCACGGGTCGCGACCAGATGCAGGGCGTCATGGGTACTGAATAGGCCGGCAACACAAGCCGCCGCGTATTCACCCAAGCTGTGGCCCATCACAGCGGTCGGTTTGACGCCCCAATCCACCCAGAACCGGGCCAGCGCAATTTCGAGCGCCACCAGGGCCGGCTGGGTAAAAACCGTGCGATCAAGCAGCGCATTCGGGTCGTTTTCGTTGAAAAGCAAGTCCGTCAACGGTACAGGCAACGCTTGGCGCAGAATCCTGGCGCAAGCGTCAAGATGATGACGGAAAAGCGGTTGCATTTCGTAAAGAACTCGTCCCATGCCGACGTATTGGCTGCCCTGACCAGTAAACAGAAAAGCAATTTTACCTCTGGTCGATCCAGCGTCGGTCGCGAACAATCCATCATACGCCTGTCCCCGGCAAAACGCACGCAACCCGTCCAGGACCGCATCTCTGACATCCACAGCCAGGGCCAAGCGCCGCCGATGATGCCGTCGCCCTATGTTCGTGGTGTAGACGACATCCTCCATGCTGAGTTCGATTTTACCCGTTGGCGCATCTTCATGGGCCGGACTCAGGCAGGTGGCATATCGTTCAGCCAGCGCATGCAATGCCTGGTCCGATTCGGCGGAAAGCGTCAACACATTGACACCCGTGTCGTCCATAAGGCAGTAGGTTTCATCCTGCAGGGCTTCGGGCGTCTGTTCGATCAGGATGTGGGCATTGGTCCCGCTGAATCCGAACGAACTGACACCAGCGATGCGGCGCCCGTCAACCGCGGGCCAGTCGCGCAGGGCCGTAACCACTTCCAGGGGCATTGCTTTCCACGGGATGTTCGGATTGGGCTGGTTGAAATGCAGATGCGACGGCAGCCGCGCCTGTTGCAGGGCCAGAATCGTCTTGATCACGCCGGCCATGCCCGCGGCAGCTTCGAGATGGCCGATATTGGTCTTGACCGACCCGATGTAGAGCGGGGTTTTGCGCTCGGCCCCGAACACGCCGGCCAGCGCGCCCACCTCGATCGGGTCGCCCAACGATGTGCCGGTGCCATGGGCTTCAATATACGAGACCTGTGCCGGATCCACGCCAGCATTGTCCAGCGCATCGCGGATGACCGCCTGCTGGGACGGGCCGCTGGGTACGGTCAAACCGCCGCCGGCACCGTCCTGGTTCACGGCGCCGCCTCGGATCAGCGCGCACATGGAATCGTCAGCGCTCAAGGCGTCGGCCATTCTCTTGAGCACCAGCACACCGCAGCCTTCGCCACGCACATAGCCATTGGCCGCGGCGTCGAAAGTTTTGCAGCGGCCGTCTGGTGAAAGCATACGCGCCTTGGAAAAGCCGATATGGGTCTGGGGCGCGACCATCACATTGACGCCACCGACCAGGGCGAGATCGCAATCGCGCCAGCGCAAGCTTTCGCACGCAACGTGCAACGCGGTCAGGGAAGACGAGCAGGCCGTATCCAGCACCATGGAAGGTCCGTTCAGCCCAAACACGTAGGAGAGCCGCCCGGCTGCCACGCACAGGGCATTCCCCACTCCGTAATAGGCGTCAATCCGGTTTGGATCGCGCAGCAGCAAACTGCCGTAATCGAAACTGCTGATGCCAATGAACACGCCAGTACGCGAACCATAGAGCGAATCGGGCGCAATGGACGCATGCTCGAGGCTTTCCCAGGCGGTTTCCAGGAGCAGGCGCTGCTGTGGATCCATAGCTTCGGCTTCGCGCGGTGAAATGCCGAAAAAGGCCGGATCGAATTGATCGACCTGGTCCAGAAACCCGCCAAAGCGGGTATTCATCCGGCCGGGTGCATCAGGGTCGGGATCGTAATAGGCATCGATATCCCAGCGGTCGGCAGGGACTTCGCGGATCGCATCGAAGCCGTCGCGCAACAGGTTCCAGAACGCGGCAGGCGAATCGGCGCCGCCTGGGAAACGGCAGCCGATTCCGAGCACGGCTATGGGCTCGGCCTTGAACACAGCCAGCTTGGC
>CAZOLK010000384.1:0-4743 GCA_964580325.1 uncultured Verrucomicrobiota bacterium
CATATTCGCAACGATGAAACGGAAGTTCTTGTCATCGTCCTTGTCGTGGCTGTATGGGCACACTACAAGAGAAATAAATCCATTCAGTTTGATGAAAGAAGTGAAAGAACGCGTGCGGAAGTTAAAAATCTTCACGCTGGTGCAAATCGCTCATTTTTTGGCATGCTCGCAACGAACTGCTCAACGCTATATGAAATCGTGGGAATGCGCTACAAGCTACAATGCCAACTCGAAATACTATGCTCTACCCGAAGTCATTCAGTACAACAATCAGGCACTTTGGCACTGCAAGGAAGCATCCTTCAGTCGCTATGGGAACCTCACCGAAACCATCATAGGTGTCATAAACAATTCCCCATCTGGCATGAACAAAAGCCAGTTGGAGAGCCTGCTTAAGGACACTCTTCATTCTTTCTTGCCTGAATTAATTCGCAAGAAAAAGTTGAAAAGAGAAAAACATAACGGTGCTTTTGTATATTTCTCAGTTGAGCTAGAACGAAAAAGCGAACAGATTAGGCGACGACGTCAAAGCAGTAGCATCAAGACAAAGCTGACCGACCGCGATGCTATCACCGTGCTGGTGGCACTGATTAAAGAGCCACGACTCGACGTGGAGCAGTTGGCCCAAAAGGTGAAGCGACAAGCACCCTCCGCCAACGCCCAGGTTATCAAGGAATTCCTGTCCTTTCATGGCTTAACACTCCCAAAAAAACGCAAGTAAGCTTCCGGGGTGCTGAACTTCTCAAGGAAATAAAGGAACGGATCATCCATACCATGGATGCCAAGCAGTTGTTTCCTTATAAGCCTATCCTTCATTTCTACTCCAATGTACCTGTCTGCCCAAACTGTCAGCGCCCGTTGGGGGTGCTTAAAACCAAGCGGCGTACTGTGACGACTTTTCATATCGGCAGTTTCAACGCTCGGGAAACGGTATTGCATTGTTCTGATTGCACTATCGGTCCTTTTCGAAGTGAGAAACTCGCATCGCTGGTGCCACCAGGCTATCGTTTCGGCTATGATAGCATAACATTTGTCGGGCAAGCCAAGCTAATCAAAAAGCGTTCCAGTGAAGAAATTATTGAAGAACTCAATCACCACAACATCACGATCTCCAACAGCGAAGTGCGTAAACTGATCGTCAGATATATTGTCAGTCTCGGATTGGTTCATCTTGAAGCGTCTCCCAAAATCGCTCAACATTTGCAGTTGAACGGTGGCTATATTCTTCACCTGGACTCCACCTCGCGACGTGGTAGCCGCAAACTCTTGACCGGCATGGATGAAATCAGCGGTTTCGTACTCTTGAGTGTCAGCCTGCCCCATGAAGGGACGAATGAAATACTGACTTTCATCAAAACCATGATCGAACGTTACGGACAGCCTCTGGGGGTGGTCAGCGACATGGCTTCCGCCATACGCAGTGCTTGCTCTGGACCAGAGCTGAGGTGCATCCCACACTACATCTGTCATTTTCACGCCGGTAAAGATTTGCTGGATGCAGCTTATGGCTGTTTTGCCCGTCTCCTCAGCAAGCATAACTTTGAGGCTAAAACCAAGGCTTAGTAATTGTCTCAAAATAGTATAGACGGCGTGATCGCGTGGCATCATACTTCCTTCATCCGGAAACGTCATATGCGATGTGAATTATAGTCCATACTATTATGAGACGATTAGTATCTTCAGCGTTTGCCCTCCTTATCCGCCCATGAAAAAAAACAAGCCAATAAGCTGATCGATTCTCTTTTAAAGGCGCAAAATGAAAAGTGCTTTCCTGACCAACTTCCTGAGCTTAAAGCGGAAACCATCGTACGGTTTTTGTTGGAAAGCGTCTTGGCCAGTGAAGGGCACGACGGCTATGGTTTTCCTTTTGATCGGCCAAAACTTGGTGCTTATCGGCGTTTGATAAATACAGCACTCGCCATGAAAGCGATTTGCACCAGTACACGTCTGACAGCAAAGGAGAAAAAACAGCTTCGCAATATCCCGCAGCCATTTGTCCGTATTGCTGAAGACTCCAATCTGGCTGCGGCAGCGAAACAGTTAGAACAAAAGATTGATATATTCGAGGAGTTGCGTCAACTGCTGAAGCTTGCACCTGTTGGCGGCAACCAAGGCTTGAATCACCCAGGCCTGGAACCGTCCGAGTCCGAGAACATGAACGCTATCGAACAAACCATCAAAGATTTTCGTGATAAGTTAGATGTGTCATGTCCCCTTCAAAAGAAACTCCAAGAGCAACTTGACCGGCATTGGAAAGGGCTCTTTCGCCCTCCTATCAAGGTACACACAAGTGCTAGGGGTTCATTTGTGATTCACCCGCAACGAACCAATAACATCATGGAGCATTTGTTTCGTTCGGCTAATCATGCAGAGCGTCGGCGAACAGGAACCGAATTTAGCTCAGCCAGATTGGATGCCACGTTGCCACAATCACTTCTTATTCGCAATCTAAAGGATCCAGAATATCTCAAACTCATTTTGGACGGAAGTCCTGACCTTACTCATCGATTCAGTTGCTTGGATCCTGACCTGGTTCGTGAAAGCATAGAAGCGACACGTTCTGAATCATCTTGCTATGAGAAACCTAGATTCGCTCGTCAGGTGATGATTGATTCTAGCACAACTAAAATCCTTGCCCAATACATCATTCAAGAGGATCTTGAAGTCATGAACAGCCATGATCGAAAACTATCCGCTTGACAAATCCAACCGAATTTTGCGCTCATAGATAAATACATTCATTGATTTGGGTGGCGCCATCTGGAATGATGGGCAACATTATTTGATACATCGTCAATTCCTTTCTGGTGACCAGATGGAGGATTATCACTGTATTATAGACGTCAATATGGTGACATAACGAATTTCTTGGCGCAAGTCCGTATTATGATTTTCCAGAAACACCAAGTATTAGATTTTTTCACATAACTCCTTTATAGTAAAGTGGTGATGCCGTTTCGGTTCAGAAATTGACCTTCGCCCAGATCAGGAGTTCTGAAGGTACGATCTTTTTCAGCTCAAATGCCATGACTTTCCCTCCGGCAGTCGAACGCCGCCGTTCACCAGCCGATTGCAGACGCGTCCGCGCGGCTGTAAGCGGTATGGTGCGACGGCATGTTCGGTCTCTTATCTTCCGCTCTCGTTCTCAAGTTCTATCCTTCGCGCCTCAAGCTCTTTCAGCCGCTTCCGCATACTGGTGATTTCCTTCTTGATCTTGCGAAGCTCCGTTCTCCTCTTGCTGCTGGATAACCCATCCTTGCCGAGTTCCTGCGCGATGTACCGCTCCAGTTGGCTTCGCAACAGCCTCAGATATGGATTTCCCCAGATCGCTCCCTCTCGGTACTCCAGTTTGCCGGCACGAATCCCTTTGACAATGAAATCACGGTCTACGCCGTATTCCTTCATGGCGGTGACGTCGCTGATCGTCGCCCCTTTCTGATTCCACTCACCGTATTCCGCCATGGTTCATCTCTCTGACCGAACGTTGGCAATCAGGTTAAAATGCGCGAGCATTTTTAGCCTGCATTGCATTGTTCGGCTTCTATGCCGTTGATCCAGATTTCTGACTCGGCAAGATCAATGTCATCATTCCAAATTACACCATATCCACCGGCATCAGCGCGTGCGGCGCGGAATAGTGCTTCATTTTGCAAAGCACGGAATGGTTCCGCGGTTAACAGCGGATTGCAGTCGTAACGTTTGCTTATACCATTATCAAATTCGACCCATAGGGTCTTATCACTTTCGGTTCTGACAGACCGAACCTTTGGGAATATTATGGATGTTGTCATTTCAATTACTCCAATCCTGGAAGTTTCTTGTAATCTTGCGTCTGCCACATCTTTTCGAGCTCGTCTTTGTATCGGACTGCCCATTCGAGCACAAGACGCTGTGCTCGGGGCGGAAGGTCTCCTTCAATCATTTCGAGTGTCTTTACATCGAACACACCATTGAACTCCCCATAAATGGCATGAAAATGGGGAACGCCGTGTTCCCTGAAATACATTTTGATCAGGATTCCATAAAATCTGGCGATAACCGGCATACATAGCTCCTTTCATTTATATGTCTATACCCTGCCATATTTCTGATGAATTGTCACCTGCCGAACGCTACGCATCAGACGCTTCGGAACCCGGCGCCTGAAAGGCGGCTGGTTTCGAAGTCGCTTCTGGATGCGATTGTTCGGCTGTTTCGTCTTGTTCTGGTTCGTATGGCTTCCCTGTCACGCGCATCTCGAATGCGCAGAGATAGAACGCTGTCATCGTGCCAAGCGCGATGGCAGCACCCGAAGGCTGGTGAAAGTGAAGGAGGATGAATCCTGCAATCATGGATAGGTACGCAAACATCCCGTCAATCAGGTTTAGGTTGGGGACTGCGGAGAACCAGCCGATGGCGATGAACGGGATGGACAGAAACCACCAGGGCGAATCCGTCACGCCCATGTAGATGGATGCGATCAGCAGAAGGATGGGAACCACCCTTGCGCTTCGCGTCGTGATGTACTTTTGTTTCTCCATTATCTCTCTAGCCGAACAAGTGATTATACGGATCGGCATATCATCCCCGTTTTGGATGATAAATGATAGGAATTTGGTTTTTCATAAAACAAACTTATCAAAGTACAGTTGTCAAAGCAAGATGAAAAAAATAACCGCCGTGAAATTAGCGGTCACGGTTCCGTCGGCGGTCAGGGTGCCCGACGTTTCCGGCGCGTCGGCGTTTTCGACGAAGGCTCCACCG
>CAZOLK010000385.1:0-665 GCA_964580325.1 uncultured Verrucomicrobiota bacterium
GGCCGTGATCTGTGGCTCCGAGATCGTGACCGGCTGGCGTCAGGGCGCTGAGCACCGGGCCATACCCGAGGCGGACAAAGTCTGGGTCGCTGATGTGGATTTCCTGCCCCGGCGGCTGTGGATGGTCGATGCTGAAGGCGATGTCACCCGCATACCCCTGGCGCGCACGCCGAACTGGAAGGTGTCTGACCCCGAAGAGGTGTTGAGCGAGTGGTGGCAGTGGGAGAACCCCACGTGGTGGGTCGAGAAGAACCGCACGACCACGGTCGATGGGAAAAAGATGCACCTGGGCATCGACACCAAGCACCTGACGCACGAACCGGAATATTACGAGGACGCCATTGTCTGGTCGGAATGGAGCATTGTCATGGGCACGCCTTTCCCTACACCGATCAGGAAGGTTTTTCCCGACAAGAAGGCGATCGCTTTCGAAGGCCGCTGGTTTGGGGCCAGCGGCAGCATTCACACGGGTAACCGCTACTTTCTGGAGAACAAGCCGCACTACCTTGACGCGCCCGGCGAGTTCTGGGTGGAAAACCGCGGGGATGGCGGGCGCATCTTTCTGCGCCTTCCCGACGACCGCGAACCGGGCCGCGTGACGATCGAGGCGGCAAAGCACTACAACCTGATCCAGGACCTGGCGTCCAAGCGCTCGCCCAACCGCC
>CAZOLK010000385.1:675-4739 GCA_964580325.1 uncultured Verrucomicrobiota bacterium
TCATCGGCGCCGACGGCCGCGCGGCACTCGATACCACGGGCCTCAAGCACGTGGTGATCAGCGGCCTGGCTTTCCGCTTCTCCAATGCCTGGTGGGAATACCACCGCCCGCACTGGTGGCACAAGAAAGTGGACAATGCCTGCGTGCATCTTCGCGGCGCAAGCGACGACATACAGGTGAAGAACTGCCGGTTCGAGCACGTCAGCAAGGCGGTGCGGGTCGAGGCCATCAACGACCGCACGCACATCGGCTCCATCCGCGTCACGGACAATGACGTCCGCTACATCGACGACGGGGCCATTACGGTTACGAGCGGCGCTGGAACACTCGCCGATGCCCATGTGCTGCGCAACAATCTCTACATGGTGGGATTGCGCCCCTATCGCCAGTCTGACGGCCATGCGTTAGAGGTGCGGTTTCCGGCGACCATGGAAGTTGCCGGCAACATGTTGCTGCGCATGTACGGTTCAGGAATTTTCCTGTTCGGCGGCAAAAGCGGCGGATCCAGCGCCGATGCTCCGCTCGCACGCTACCTGGTGCATCACAACAGGGTTGAGCAGACCCTGCTCAACGCCAATGACTGGGGCGGGATCGAGACCTGGCAGGGTGGTCCTTTCTATGTCTACAACAATATCTCGGGCAACCCCAACGGTTACTGGAACTGGGCCTTCAAGCCGGGCAGCCGGGGCCGCCTGGGCTTTGCCTACTACCTTGACGGCGGCTTCAAGAACTACCACTTCAACAATATTGCCTGGGGCATCTCCAACGACATCACCAGCAAGCATTGCAACAACACCGCCTTTTACCACGCCATCACCACGGTGCTGAACAGCTTCTTCAACAACACGGCCTACAAGTTCCTGAACGGGAGCGGATGGTCGCCGGCCGGCGGATACCAGATCAATATCGGCAACCTGTGGCTGGACATCAGCCACCAGGTCTTCCATCACGGCAAGCAAAAGGAGGACAAGGATGCGGTCTACGACGACTATCCGCACCACACCATCGCCTACGCTGACAATGTCTTTCACAAGATCGGTGAACACCTGGGCTTTCTCGAAGGCAGCGGCACCGGCGATACGGACCTGCCGGGTTTCCGCCAGGCTGCCGAGCGGCGGAAACTCCTGGCCTCCGATATCGGTGTCATGTCAACAGAGCCGGTGGTGAAGAATGCGGAGCAGCACGATTTCCGCCCTGTTCCAGCCGGGGCAGCCGCAGGACGCGGGGCGCGGGTATTCGTGCCCTGGGCGCTTTCACGCACGGTTGGTGAGTGGAACTTCCGGCGCAACAACGCTGATCCGACCGTGGCACTGGACGAGCACTGGTACATGTCGCCGGGCGTGAAGGACCGTAAAACCTATCGCTCCCTGCCCAGCTATGACCTGAAAGGGATGAACATCACGGCCGAGAACTACGCCGATGGCCCGCTCGAAAACTGGACCGCGGGCGCCCTCAACCTTAACGGCAGGGTCCAGTACCTGGTGCTGGCCAGCATCGAAGACAAATCGCACGTTGAGTCGCCGGCTGCTGGACCGACCAAAACCGAGAAGCCTGTTGACTGGGTGAGTGTGAACGTGCCGGAATCGGCTGTTCCGGGAAAACCCTTCCAGATCCAGGTGCGGATCAAGGAAAGCTTTGAGAAGATGAAAGTCGTGGCCCATTTGCACTGGCTCAAGAAGCAGGGCTGGGGCGGCTTCATGGGCCTGGGGCAGCCTATGGTCCAGGACGTGAAGGAAGGCCAGGCCAATACCTTTACCTTCAAGCCGGTGAAAAAGAGCGGCCTGGATGCTTTCTCTCTGCTGGTAGCGCTGACGCCCACCGGCGAGTGGAAGGACAAGGTGAAACACTGCAGCTTGAAGATCCCACTCGGCAAAACCCCGCCCCCTTCAGCCGCTGCCTTCCCGAACCCGCATAACGTGGACGCGAGCTTCCTGGTCGAGACCTGTTTCAAGACCGCCCCGGGGCAGACGGACGCCATGCTGGTGTGCGATTTCGATACACGCGGTTACAAGCTTGCCCTGGACGCCGCGGGCAAGGTTGTGTTCGTTTGCAAGGCGGATAACGAAGCGCAGGTCCAGACCGCTCACCCGGTCAATGATGGCAAGTGGCATCATCTCGTTGCAGAAGCCGACCGGGCCAGCAATGCGCTGCGTATCTATCTCGACGGCAAACTGGCGGCGGATACGACGGCCAACTTGAGCGGCTCCCTGCAAAACAAGGCTGACCTGCTGGTTGGCAAGGGGCCTGACAACGGTTTCCTGGCCGGTTCATTGGAGTTTCTCCGGATCTCCCTCGGAACCCTGGCCGATGCCCGTACCAGCATCGAAGAGCTGTACGCCTGGCAATTTGACGGCCCGTTCCTGAAAGATTTCACCGGGAAACCCAGGCGCCCAGACGGCTGCGCCGGCGCCCTGGAGGCTGAGACACGAAGCGAGTGATGGGTGTTGTGCGTAGCGTTCATCTCTGTTGGATGTTCAGGTTGCATGAGGGTTCGTCCATCGGAGATGAACGCTACAACGGCTCGACACAGTCTCGCCCTCCAGATATTTTGGAACAGTCTCAACCGCAGATACAGGCCGCGTGACGGGCTCTGCATTTCGGGCATATCGCCACATTTTCATCGCCAAAGGGGTAGGTGGCTTCTTCCGGACCCAATACGCTGAACGCGACCTTGTGTTCGCCGATGTTCACTTCCAACCGGTTTTGTGCGGCTGGTGCTGTGGCTTCCAACTTGTATCGGCCCTTGCCCAGGGCCTCGCACGTCCAGCCGTTGGGTGTCTTGATCTCCGTTTCGATGGGTTGGCCATCCATGGTCAGTGATACTTCACGGGCAATGCCGGGATAGATCAGCGGTTCGCCGCCAAAGTGCAGCCATACCTCGCGGTCGCCGGCCAGTTCCACGCATGCGTGGTGATCCTGGTTCAATGCGGCCACAGCCTGCTGGTTGCGGAAAAGGCGGGTGTGGAGATCGGCTGGCAGGGCTTGTGTTTCACCCAGGTGGATGTCTGGCTTGGCTTCCATGGCCTTCTCGGTCAGCAGCATGGTGCGGTTGGTCAGTTCATCGATATCCGCCGGTGTATTGCATTCGCCTGTAAATGGGTGCAGCTTGATAGTGCGGCCAATAGGTTCGATCCACCTGGCCGGGATGGCCTGGGTGCCGCCCAGGATACCGAGCAATGAGCCGAGGGTGGCGCCGGTGCAGTCGGTGTCATATCCGCAGTTGACGGCTTTGCACAAAGCATCGCCGAAATCACGACCATAGAGCCAGCCGATGATGGTGAATGCGTGGTTGGGCACGGCATTGCAGGGCTTTACTCCCGCATACAAGCGCTCGATGAATGCACGCGCCTGGCCCCAGGTCTTGCCCCGGTCATAGCATTGGACGGCATCGCGTATGGCACGGGCCAGGTGACTGGAGAGCGGGATCATGTGCAAGCCCAACCTGATCAAGGTATGCGGATCCTTTTCTACAAAAGCCGCTGATTCGACCGCGGCCCAGAACATCTCGCCGTACATGCCCTCGCCATTGGCGTGGTCGACGGCCGAATCTTTCCAGGCCATGCGCGCTGCTGCCTGAGGGTCGGCCGGGTGCAGGCAGGCCCAGATTTCACTGCGAATGGGTGAACCCATCTCATCGACATAATAATTCTGAAAACATCCGCCCAGCGGAGGGTGGATGCCGCGGCTGAAGTTGCGCATGCAGAATCCATACTCATTCCAGGGGTAACGGCAGGCGTAACGCTCCCAATACTCGGCAAATGTGCGTACCGAAGGATCCAGCCCGCGTTCCTCCAGCATGTGCAGCCAGACCAGTTGCAGATCCAGGTCATCGTTGGGCGCCGACTCGTCGGGGACAGGTTCATAAAAGGTCAGGGCATGGGTGTGGAGAGGTCCCTCCCACGGACCGCCCAGTGTGCCGCCAATGTTCTTGCCAAGCCAGCAGGCTTCGATCTTGTCGCGAATGTTCGCTCTGTTCAATGTGATCATGGCTGATTTCCTTTCCATTCACATTGATAGGAACTTGGTTTTTTCATGAAGGCAGAAATACCAAAACTCAAATGACA
>CAZOLK010000386.1:0-4721 GCA_964580325.1 uncultured Verrucomicrobiota bacterium
CTTCGCGCATGCGCGGCTGGTCACGGAAGCGGATCACCAGGACCAGCACAGCCGCGCCGAGCAGGATCGGCGGCAGCATCAGCCATTTCTTCCATGCATTTAACGAAAAGTTCAACTTTGCTCCTCACTCATGTTGTTGTCGGACAGGTCGGATTTAGCGGACTTGTCGGTCAGATCCATAATCGAAATCCGCAAGCCTATGGTTTCAGCTCCGGTACAATGGGTTTGCCCACTTCCGGCGGTGGCCAGGGCATGTTTGCCGGGCTTTTCAGGTCGCGACAGAACGAAACGAAGACCCGTCCGCGTTTGACCAGCGGCGTGGTGACTTTCACCCGTTGTATCTCGAAATTCGTGGGTGTGCGGTACACCACTTCGAATTGCCTCAAATTCGCGGGACAGGCGACCCGAGCCACTTGCAGGTAGCGCGGCAGGGTTTCCCAGCGCCTCAGGTCAGGCTGCTCGAGCAGGCCGATTAGAACGACGCGGGTCAGCACGCCAAGTGCTTCGTTCTCCCGTTCGATCACATCGGCGATGGCGTCCTTGGCCACGATTCGGGTAATGGCTTTTGCCGTTTTTTTCAGCGCTTTCTTCTCTTCCGATTTGGTCAGCAGTTCAGCGGTGTCGCTCAAGGTATAGCTGCGTCCGGCTTTGATGCCGTCAATGAAAATATCGGCGTATGACGCTGGGCTGAGCTGGTCGCCCGAAGGCGCTATGCCTCCGATCAGGACAAAGCAGACCAGGTCGTGGTCCCAGGCCGGGTTCGCACGTAACGGTAGGGTAGGGGCGCTGGCACTGAAATAGCGGTTGGTGGCGTAATTGGGTATTACGCAGCCGCTGCGGTCATGCACTGAGACGCCCGGGGCCGCGGTGGATGCTTTGCGGTACTGCAGCCGCGCGTTGGAGCCTTCGTCCACCAGTTCCAGGGTCAGCCCGGCTACGTAGCGTGCATAGGCCACTTCCGGGAAACCGCGCCGCTCCTCGTCAGAAAGCGTTTTGATGATGCGCCGGCCTTCCACGGCCGCATCGTCCCAATCCAGCATGGCCAGGTAGCTCTTGGCGCAAAAAGCGTGCATCAGCGTGCGTTCGTAAGGGTTGCCCATGAAACTGAGCACCATGTCGTTGATCACCATGCTCGATGCGCCTTCGGATACGCTTTTGGTGATCATGAGATCGAGTTTATCGCTGGCCTGGTTGAAATCGCGCGTGCTGTCCTTGTACTGGCCCAAGGATTGACGGATCAAACCGCGTTCCATCAAAAAGAGCACATGGTCCTTTTCCTTGACATCGTCGGCATTGTTCAGGTCCGCGGCGGCTTTGATCAGGTTGCCGTTATAAAAGGAAGTTCGCGCCGATTCCATGGACGACGAAGCGCAGCCGCTCACGAAAAACGCCAGCGCCAGACATCCGACCGCTGCGGAGGATACAAGAGATACAGGAGAGGTTGCAAAATTCCGCAATCCGCAATCCTCCATCTGCAATTGAGTCATGTTACCATCCGATAAGCGGGTAACTGGTGGCGCGGGCGAATTCGATTTCCTTGCTCCAAGTGATCAAACCGGTTTCAAGGTCGGTGATCTCCGCAGTCAGTTTGTAATAGCTTTCTTTGGTTTTGGAAATGCGCACTTGGCGTACCGAGGATGCGGTCATCTCGGTCAGCCGTCCGGAAAGCATGTATTTGGCGCCGGCTTGGCGGCCGATAGCCACTTTCTGGTTTGGGTCGACATTGATGGCCTGGTAATTCTGTTCCTTGAGCAATTCGTTGCGGCGGGATGCATTGATGTACTGGACCCTGCCCGAGTTCAGCGTGCCTGTGCGCACACTGTCGGTCAGGTTTTTGGTGTCCACGTGCCGGGTGGTCGCGTTTTCAAATTCGGCGATCATCATGATCGGCGGCGTCGGACTGCCGGCAATGACCGGTGCGTTCAGGATCAACTGGACCAGTTGACCGGTGACGCCCTTGAGATCGCTGCGGTCGAACTTTTCGCTGTAATGGGTCGTCTGGTTCGGATCCACCACCGACGTCGAAGCCCGGAAAGCCGGGCAACCCGTTAAGCACAAGGTTGATACGACTGCGACTAAAATAAATGTTCCAAATCTCTTCAACACCTTCATGATAACTCCATCTAAGTATTAGGATTGCATTAGAACAACTCTGATATAATCTAAGTTGTTTTGACGATGAATGCAAACACTAAATAGAAATACGAAGAAACACGAAATTGAAAAGCTCATACGAGATATGCCGTGTGGCCGGGATACCTATCAAGGTGCATGTGACGCTCTTGTTTCTGCTGCCCATGCTGGCCCTGCAGATGGGAAGCCAGGTGCTGCTGGGATTGACGCTGGTGGTGCTGGTGTTTGGCTGCATAGCCCTGCATGAACTGGGCCATAGTATGGCCTGTATCCGTTGCGGGTTGCATGTCCAGGAAATCCTGTTGCTGCCCATTGGCGGCATGGCCAAAGTTTCAGGCATGGATCTCAAGCCGCGCGATGAAATCCTGGTGGCGGCTGCCGGACCGCTGGTGAACCTGCTGTTGTTCCCGCTCTTTATGCTGGGCTACCGCTTATGCGCGGCCACGGAATTTTTGTTCGGCGCTAGTTTGATGTACAACCTGGCTTTTATCAATATGATCCTGGCCCTGTTCAACCTGATTCCGTCATTTCCTATGGACGGCGGCCGTATTTTCCGGGCTCTGATGACACCGCGTCTAGGGCGGATCAAAGCGACCCAACTGGCGGCCGGCGTGGGCAAAACCATTGCGGTCGGCTTTTTTCTGCTGGGCCTGCTCTACCTGCACCTGGTTATGATGCTCATGGCCGTGTTCGTCTTCTTGGCTGCGGACCAGGAACTGCAGTCAGTGCTGATCCAGGAGGCCGGGCGGCGCAATCCTGTTATGGGCGCCTTTTTCGCAGCGCGCGAGCCTCCACAGGCTGTTCAGCAGCCCATGCGCAACGAGATCAGCGTCGGCCCTCCGCCCTATGCCAGGAAAAAGAAGGCCCGTCTGTTCCTGCGCAACCTGATGTCGGCGCGCAACAGTTTGTTCGAGGAACTCGGCAAGTGGGATTATTGAGTGGCGGCTGGTGGGTGGCAGGTGTTGGGTGTCGGGTGTGTTGGGTGGCGAGTGTCGGGTGGAATCCGCAATCACTTGACATGTGGCGGCTGCGCTTTAAGCTTGAGAGGAAAGCATTCACTTTGAGGAGCAGACCATGGAAGATATCCTGGCTTATTTTGGCTATTCTCTTAAGATCGAGAAATGCGATTTGAAAGGTGCGGGCATCGATCCTGAACAGTTTTCCGGATTGCGTGCGCGTTTGGACAAGGTTCTGCTGTGTATTCGACTGACCAGTGAGAATGCCCGGCGTGAATTTCTGATCGCGCCGGTGTTCCAGACCAGGTGGTCGAGCATGGGGGTGAATGTCTATATGGCGCGGTTTCGACAGGCGATGTCTGGCGTTTCGGCTTGCTGGATAGGGCCGCGAAACAGATTACACAGGACCTGCATCTCTATCGCATTGTGGAAGATTTGACCGAAGTTATGAATATTCTGATCGCCATGTTGACCAATGAAGGAGAACGTTGAATGGAACCGATCGCCAATATCCTGGCGGAACGTTACGCCACTTTGCCCATGAAACAGATCTGGTCGCCCGAGGGCAAGATCGTGCTCGAACGCGCTTTCTGGATCGCTGTGATGAAAGCTCAGCGCGACCTGGGCCTCGCTATTCCGGCTGAGGCGATTGCCGCTTACGAGGCGGTTCAGGATCAGGTGGACCTCGCTTCGATCCAGCGCCGCGAGGCCGTGACGCGCCACGATGTCAAGGCGCGGATCGAGGAGTTCTGCGACCTGGCCGGACACCAGCACATCCACAAAGGCATGACCAGCCGCGACTTGACCGAGAACGTGGAGCAGTTGCAGATGTTTCGTGCGCTCGGGAAAGTGCGGATCAAGGCCGCGGCTGTGGTAGGCGCACTGGCCGGCAAGGCGGCGCAATACCGCGATTTGCTCATGGCCGCACGCACCCACAACGTGGCGGCCCAGCCCACGACCCTGGGTAAGCGGCTGGCCATGTACGGCGAAGAAATGCTGCGCGCCTGCGCCGTGCTTGATCGCGTGGTTGAAACGTACCCGGTACGAGGATTGAAAGGTGCGGTCGGCACGCAACTCGACCAGCTCACACTGTTTGACGGTGATGCGGATAAAGTCGCCCGGCTGGAGGAGCGTGTTGTGGCCCATCTCGGGTTTGCCCACGCCTTGCGTAACGTAGGCCAGGTCTATCCGCGCAGCCTCGATTTCGAAGTGGTCAGCGCGCTTTACCAACTGGGCGCCGCTCCGTCCAGTTTTGCCAAAACCTTGCGTCTGATGGTCGGCCATGAGACCGCGGGCGAGGGTTTTGCCAAAGGCCAGGTCGGTTCGTCGGCCATGCCGCACAAAATGAACAGCCGTAGTTGCGAGCGGATCAACGGTTTTTATGTGATCCTGCGCGGTCACCTGGCCATGGCGCAGGGACTGGCCGGCGACCAGTGGAACGAGGGCGATGTCTCCTGTTCCGTGGTGCGCCGGGTCATGCTGCCCGATGCCTTTTTCGCCATTGACGGCTTGTTGGAAACCACGCTTGTGGTGTTGAACCAGATGGAGGTGTTCAGCGGTACGATTGCCCGTGAAAACAGCCATTATCTGCCTTTCCTGGCCACCACCACCATGCTGATGGCTGCGATCAAA
>CAZOLK010000387.1:0-4689 GCA_964580325.1 uncultured Verrucomicrobiota bacterium
TGGTCGGTGTAGAGGTTGTTCGTCTCGCCCGGGTCGGCGGCGAGATCGTAAAGTTCGCGGCCCTCGGATTGGCCTTTGGGATTTTCCGTTTCAGGTTCAGATGCGGTGGCTCGATGTATTTCCATTGGCCCTGCCGCAACGCCAACTGGCCCATAGGGTTCGTCCGCGCCGGCCGCTTCGCGGATGAAGGCGCCGGTTTTTTCGGTGAGAATCGGCAGGCCTTCCTCGAACTTCCAGCCGGGGGCCATGGCCGTCGCGCAAGCAGTCGCGGCAATTAGCGTCACAAAAAAGTTCTCGCGACCGGCGATGATTTTCAGCATACGTTCGTTGCTTCATTATATCTATCTCCCGTGGTGGATGCCTTCAGCGAACCGATGCCGGCGCCTGGTCCGTGCCTTGCGCCTCTGGCCGGTCGCCGACTCACGCTTCTCTCGTGTCGCGCCGAGATGATTTTACCGATAAAATCATTGCCGCTATTTAAAAGGAGCGGTCCGGCCGTGTCAAGAGGATAAGAAACAATTTAGCCCGTGGGAGCGCATCTTAGATTTACTAATTGATGGGACATTGGTTTTTCGTACGGGCGCAGTTGCCAAGGCATACTGATCAAGACAACAAGTCCCTGTTGCCCTATACCTGTTTACATCCTTCCAGTTGACAAAAGTTCGCTATACGCCATACTGGTTGGGCGAATATGATGGTCATATACCAGAAAGCGGTTTATGGACGAACAAAAGAATGACGGCGAATTGTTGCGTGCTTTTTGCGAGCAAAATTGCGAGCATTCGTTTCTCGAAGTGGTGCGGCGCTATGAGCGGTTGATTTACGGGATCTGCTTGCGTAATCTTGAGAACAACCATGCCATGGCCCAGGATGCGTTGCAGAGCGTGATCATGACCCTGGCCAGGAAAGCCGGGACGATCAAACACAGGGCCTCGGTCGCCGGCTGGCTTGTGAAAGCGGCGTGCTTTGCCACCAGGACGCTGTGGCGCAGTCACCAGCGCTACGAGCAGATGAAGGTTCGCCTGCACGAGCATGTCCACGGGCACGGTGCGCCGGCCGCGTCAACACCGCGAACGACATGGGACGATGCGCGGCCCGTGCTCGATGAAGCGCTGGCCATGCTGCCGGAACATCTGCGCGATGTACTGGCCATGCATTACTTTGCCGATATGAGCATGTCCGAGATTGCCGATCAATTGGGTCAGAGCCCTGACACGGTGCGCGCAAGGCGCCGGCGCGCTTGTGAAAAGCTGCGCGTAATACTGCGGAAGAAGCACGTCGCTGTTTCGCTGGCAGTCCTGATGAACGGGCTCCAGGCAGAAGCTTGCCCGCAAACGCCCGGCGCCGTGGACCTGGCGCAGGCCGCTCTCGCGGGCGGCGAACAGGATGCGGCGCTCGAGGCGGTTGTCCAGTCCGTCATGCGGCGCCTGAACCAGGCTGCCTGGCGCTACTGGATGGCGTGCGCCATGCCGGCTTTCGGTCTTGCTGCCGTATGTGGCGTGCTGCTTTTCAACCTTGCCGCGCCTCGCACCTGGCGCCTGGACCAGGGCGCGGCCGGCATTGCCGCGCCATCCGGGTTGCCCGGCAGCCTGCCGGCCCACCATGCCGCCATGCCCGTGCAACCCGGCGACGCGCTCATGACGGGACGCGTGTTGTTGACCGGCGCCAACCGGCATGCCGTCATCCGCTGGGACCGGGCCGTGCACATCGCACCGCGTGAGGACACACAACTGTTCCTGGATGCACCGGAAAAAGGATTGTTTTTGCACCGGGGCGCGTTGCGGGTATGGACCGACGCGCCGGTGGTGTTGCACACAGATCATGTACGCATAAAAGCCGCGCCGGCCACCGAATTTATCTTGATGCGCACGGATGACCAACCCGGCTTTTCGCGCATCGATGTGGTTCGGGGACAGGTACAGTGCAGCCCCATCCTGGACGCTGGTCGCCAGGAACGGCTCACGGCGAATCAAGCGCTGACCGCTGGAAATGAAACCGGCGTTCACCGCATGCCGTCCAGGGGCCGCGAGTTTTCACCGCGGTTCGGTGGCGTCTTCTACCGCGATTGCGCCGCATGGTATGACCGCGGCGACTTTATCCTGGCAACCTGTACGTTTCAGACCAACCGGGTTCTGTTAGACCCCGACCCGCGGCAGTTGCGATCCATGCTGCACCACGATACGACCTTGTCCACGACCAATAATGCTTTGCGTGTGCAAGCCTCGCGTAAGCAGTGGCATTACGCGCTGCTGCCCTGTGACCTGGATCGCTACGACGCACTTCAATGGAATCTGTCGCTCTATACCACGCCCGTCGCCGTCGGCCAGACCACGTTCGTGCTGGGCCCCGCGAATCCCGATGATCGCACGGTGCTGCGGCCATCGCCTCACCTGGTCCCGACCATACCCAGACAAAACCACACGCTCGCTTTAAGGACCAGGACCCTGTTGCACTACCGCTACCGCCTGCTGCCATGCGGCTGCATGCCTGACGGCCAACGGATTTTCGAAGCGGAAACGCTCCTGAAAGGCCAGCCGCCCGTGCGCGGCTGGTCGTTGGGCCTGTGTTCGCATATCGGCGTCCGCTTCTACCAGTTGACCCTGCGCATCGTCGATTTCCGCCTGAGCACACTCGAGCTCAAGGCGCCACGCCCCTGATACGGAAATAGAGCGCCGCCATTTCATTGGAAAACAGGAAGGTGTTGGTCTGCCCCGGCGACAGGTACAGGTTGGTGTAGATCGGCTGCCAGATCACCGGATCGGTTATAAGATTGGTGGCCATTTCCACGTACTGCGTCGAACCGACCGCTCCACCGCTCCATACCATGCGGATCGTTCCGCGGTCCAGGGTCACGGCCTGTAGATCCGGCGGCATCGGGGCATCCGTCACATTCAGGGTCAAGATCGCGGGTTCGGGAATCACGGCGGCCTGGCCCAAGGGCAGCAGCAGGCCGCCAAAACGCTGGGACGGACTGTAAGGCGGCGCGGAAAGCATATAGCGCCCGGGCGCGGCGGCGTGCACCGTGATCCGGGCCAGCACATACGTTCCCCCTGCGTGGTTGTTGGTGGCATACCCGCCAAAATGCGCGCCCCGGTCAATCGCGGCGCGACTGTCGGGAACGAACACGGGCAGCGCACCGTCCTGTTGCGTCACCGCAAGGGTATTGGACGGCATTTCGATCACGGCGCCCCAGCAGGCGAACGCGGGAGCGTTTTCCACGGACAAGGTCAGGGTGACCGCTTCGCCGACCGCCACGTTGGTGGAGGGGGCGCTCAGCGTCAAACGGGCCTGTCCCCATACATCGACGGCGGTCCAACCCAGGAGAAAACAGAGCGCAAAATATCCTGTACGCATGAGCGATCCTTTCATCATTCATAAGTCCGGCCGAAATGGCGGGTGACGATTTCCAGGTCCAGCGCGTTGACTACGCCGTCCCGGTTCACATCGCCCGGACTGTCCTGCACGACCAGGGTGACGTCGGCGGGGTAGCGCGAGTAGCGCAGACCGTCGTAGTTTCGATAGCTGAACACGAACTGACCGGCTTGCACCGCTTCATAGGTGAAGGATCCATCCGCATTAAAGGTCAAGGCGCCGACAGAGGGAGGCGCGACCAACTCGGCCGTCAGCGGACCACCCTGGTAATACAAGTCATTGGCCAACACACCGTTGCTGGTTGACACGTCAAAAGTATAACCGGGAAAGATGGCGAATTGCGGAAAGTCGTAGACATCGTCCTGGGCGATCGGTCTCCCGCTATCGTCGATGGTCGGATGAATATTGGTCACGGCCAGTCCACCGCCGGAAGCGATAACGGTCAGTTCCGATCCGTTGGGCGTACCATTCGGCAGGTAGATGCTCAACACCTGCAAACCGGCATAGTAGGTGATGTTCGTGTCATCGGCTCCCGCAGTCCATGCAAAATCATATTGCCAGCTCACGCCTGGATAAGGCGCCTTGAACAGATAGGTGATGTTTTCCTGCACGACCATGCAATTGGTGGGCGAGACCAGGGCCAGCGCCGGCATGCTCGGGATCACGGTCAGCATGGCCGGAGGGCTCAAGGTGGGCCCGAGTGGGTCGCTGTACTTGCTGTGCGTGCCGCTGACCCGGCAAGTGTATTGCCGGCCGCTCCGCTCAGGCGAGGCCATAACCCGCAAGGACTGACTCGCCGAACCGGAAATCCCGGCGCCGTCGCTCAACGGGGCGCCGTTCTCGTACCATTGATATACGCCATTGGCAAGGTAGGCTCCCCGCACTTTGAACAATGCCTCGGTATCGGTCACCGCCGCATAATCGTAAGGCGGATCCTCAAATTTGACAGGTTCGTTCTGGGCCCAGAGGCCTGTCCCTTGACAGGCCGCCAGGATCAAGGCCAGGTACATGTTTCTATTCATAGGGAATCTTAATCTCCTTTCAGGGATTGTTGTGTATCATCTTGTTCACTTTGCGCTACTCCGCAAAACTCCAGCAATTCCGCATCATTCGGCGGTTCCGGCGCCGCGCCGTATATAGGCAGGCCGCGCAGTATCGGTTCAAGGATTCTTCCATGCAGCGCGGTGCAGAAATGCATGCCATCGGCCAGGAATACGGACCGAGGTCCGCCCGGTTTCGCCCAGGTCGAAAACGCGATGTGGTTCACGCGGAATCCGCTGCCGCCGGCGTGCCGGATGAGCGTTGGGCCCAGGTCGA
>CAZOLK010000388.1:0-4677 GCA_964580325.1 uncultured Verrucomicrobiota bacterium
ATGATACTTTCACAAAATCAAAGATTGATCGTTAAGTTTACTTAGGCTTTCAGGGTTTAGACTTAACACTAAATGATGTTATTGACTAAGGAAAAGAAATGAAAAAGTACTTGATTGCGAGTCTTTTAATTGCATTCACACGCTATATGTATGGAGATCCTGTTTTCAGCACACCAGTTGGCTTATGTCGTTTAAGGGCAAGCCAACAGGATCAATCCTTGCTTTTCTCAAGTCCATTCTCGAGTTTGGATCATCACATATTACCAACATATACCAACCGTGATACGCAGGTTGTATTATGGGATGTCAAAAATCAGCGTTTCCGTTCGTACCTAATGGATAATGGGGCGCTTATCGATAGCGCGACGTTGCAACCTTTGCCGACCCATATGGCTGCCGGAACAGGTTTTTTCATTCAAGGACATGAACAGGATGTATTCGTCTGCGGACCCATTGCTTTCAATGCAACCCAGCATATCACACCAGGGATGTCCCTTTGGGGTCTGCCCTTCCCTGTGCCGACAACTCTTGAAAAATCACCGCTTTATGCGGTTTTAACCAACGGTAATGACAGCGTCGCCGATCAATATGCGAACAAACCGGGAACGAACCTGATCCCTGTAGCTCAGGGGCTCTGGTATGTGCACGATCGTCAAAGCCCGGCAGCATCCTGTGTATGGGCCGAAGTAAAACCGTATTCAGCTCTCTATTCATCAACAATTCCGCGCATCGCGGATATGGAACTGGGAAAGAACCGGGACACCCTGATCCTGACCATCGAAACCGAGGGTCTATCTGGCGCTGTCGATATATGGTACCAGGACAAAACCATGCTCGAACCTTTCAATCCTGTTGGCGATTGGCAAATCGCCGTGCGCGGGTTGGAGCATCCTGGCTATTGGGAAGATGCCGGCGCGGAGAACAGGCCGGGCATCAATGAAGTGGAAGCACGTTATTATTTGATCAGCCATGGTCTGCAGCCTGATCGGAACATCAATGAAGTGTTGCGCCAGATGTTGGCCAACCTCGAGATAAAGGATGCCACCTCCTCATCCATGAACACTGCCGGTATGGAGTCGATGAACAGTATGACTTCGAATCCAAGCGAACATCTCGACAAATTGAGCAGCAGCAACCAGGTTGAAACCGTAATACGCCCTGTAATCGGACGCATCATCTACATTGCCCCAAGCGGAAATGATGAATATGACGGACGATCGGCCATTGTCGTATCCAGTGCACCCTCCCAAACAGAGGCCGTGGACAAAAGGGAAACAACCACGCGTACACGTGGTCCGGTCCGAAGCATTGCCACGGGATTGACCAAAGCAGAAATCATAAAAGAAAGAAATGGCGGGCAAAGTACGGTTATGGTTCTGGACGGCGATTACCATGAAACCATCAGGCTGATGGATGAAGATGTGAATATGCGTATCCAGGGCCATGTGCGCTTACGCCGATATCCGAAACCAGCAAGAGCCACCCCGGTAAAGGAGCCGATTTCCTCCAATATTATCGAAAGAATCCGTGTCGATTTAAATAACTGACCTAAACAAGGAGATCAAAAAAAATGAAGAAGATGAAAAGAAGCATGCAGGTGTTTCCGCAAAGCATCGTGACCTTAAGTTTTATGGGCTGTCTGGCGGCTCATGCCGGCAATTTGCTGATTGAAGGCGATTTGGAAGTTATGGATACGTCCCGTTTCCATGGCAGCGTCTACATCTCAACCAATATTGATGTAACGCCGGTCACCAATGCCTGGATGCACTTCACTTTCGATACCAACAGCCCCTTGGTCGACGAAAGCGTTCAAGCTTTTACTGCAACGGTCTACAGCGCGACATGGACTAACGACGGCAAGCTCAACGGCTGTTTTTCTTTTGATGGTAGCGACGATTACATTCAACCGCATAATGAAAACTACGGCGATTTCAATGCTTCCAATAGAATGACCTGGTGCCTATGGTTCCAAACGCCTGATGGCAGTACAGTCGGCAGCCGCATATTCAGCAAGCGCTGGCCCCATGCGACGCCTACCACTGGCGGGTATGTTTTGAATTTATCTGATTCCGCTGATTCGCCTTTGGTTTTTGCAATCAATGGCTATTGGAGTGCCTCCTATATTCTTGAATCATCCATGGCGGTCAAAGATGGATTATGGCATCATGTCGCCATTACCTATGACTCGGGGCAGACGAAAATGTATGTCGATGGCGCACTGGATACCCAGAAGTCCATGCCGCAGATTCAAGAGCCGATCGACAACCAGAATCCTCCCCGGGAGGTGCCGCTGGTGTATGGAGCCGAAGTATTTTACTACAGCACGTGGCGCTATTTCCCAGGCAACATCGACGATCCCCGCATTTATCGACGCGTACTTACTGCTGACGAAATCGAATCCCTGTACCTACAAGGCTTTGACGCGCATACCAATGCTTTGATGCAGGTCGATATTCCAGCCATCATCACCGATGTCGTGCCCTATGGCCTTTCCATGGGCAGCTTCACCAACAGATAATCCCCTTTTAACCCTAACGCGGAAGTTGCTCATGATTGCCATAAAAATTAGAATACGCGCTATCCTGCCGATGATCGTAGGCCTGGGTTTTATACTCCCCAAGGTCTATGGCGCTACGAACCTGATCAACGGAAAGCTGCGGGTAATGGATAATGCCGCTTTACACGGCACTATGCTCATCACCAATACTGCCGCTTCCAATGCTATCATGCGGATTGACATCCCAGCCACCTTCAAGCGCGTGCAGCCGCAAGGCGATATAGCCATGGACTACACGGAACCAGACTGGTAGAGCACGCAAAATGTGCTTCAGGCCGTTGACAGCAACGACTATGCCGCGGCCAACCAGGGACAGGTCAAATGGATCGCCACCCGGGCCGCACTTGAACTGGACGCACGTCTTCCCGGCGGCGCCGGTTCCGCTGTTTCAAACCTGATCAATGCATTCAGCCTGACCAACAACTATGCGATGGTCAATAACGGTCAGTTGAAAAACACGGCCAAGCCATTTTGCGATCGCCTGATCGATGTGGGCTATACCAACAGCTACCCCTGGACCCCATTGATCGGCGATGACGTCGATTATGCAGCAGTCAACATCGGACAGGTCAAGCATGTGTTCGCTTTTGACCTGGTTGCGGACGCGGATGAAGATGATCTGTATGATTGGTGGGAGATGGTCCATATGGGCAGTCTCGATTATGATGCCGATGATGACAACGACCGGGATGGTTTCCTCAATGGCTTTGAATTCAGGCATGGTTCCGACCCGTGGAGTCCATTGTCCACGCCGCGCGCCGATTATTACGTTTCACCTGAAGGCACGGATGCGAATGACGGAAAATCCCTATCCACGCCTTTTTTCAGTATTCAAAAAGCGGTCAATACCTGCTCCGCGGATCAATATGAAATCATCCAGCTTGCCGATGGAACCTATACCGGCGAGAGCAACCGGAACATCAGTGTGTCGAAAAGCGTGACCATTTGTTCCACCAACGGACCGCGCAACTGCATTATCCATTGTAACGACAGTGGACGCGGTTTTATTTGTATTACGGAAAACGATCCCGTAGCGCTTGTTGGCTTGACGATTAAAGATGGCAAGATAACATCTCAATCTGACGACGGCGCCGGCATTCTGATTTCCGACAGCATATTCGTCCTGTTGAAATCCTGCATCATCGAAAGTTGCGAGAGCACAGGAGCATCAGGCGGCGGGATCGCGTTGTCCATGGCCTGTGCGCGAATAGACGACTGCGTCATCAAAAACAACTACGCCAAACACAAAGGCGGAGGCATCTTATCCTATATGTCGCACGCTACGATGGTCGTCGATTCCACGATTTCCAGCAACACCCTTGCCGTTAATCAACAAAACAAAGGCGCCGGCATCCATATTTCCGACAACAGCGCCAATATAGTCATTTCGAATACGGTTTTCATTGCCAATGGAAAAGACACTGGATACTCCTCCAAAGCCTGGAAAGGCGGAGCGGTTTGTCTGGAAAATACACCCAATGAAGTAACCTTCGCTCAATGCGTTTTCTCCAATAACTTCGCTCGCGAATATGGCGGGGCATGCGCGCTTTATAACAGCCTTGTTACGGTGCGCGGTTCAACCTTTGCGAACAATGGCCTCGCGGGAGGACTCATGTACATGCATGGCGGTGCGCTCTATGTGGATAGCGTCGGCATTGGTGATGTCACTTTCGAAAACAGCATCTTTCGTACAAACAGGAGTATTGTAGGTGGCGCGGTCTACTCGTCGTCCTATTATGGTGATTTGCTTTTCAAAAATTGTTTGTTTGAAGCAAATAGAGGCAAAGGCGCAGGCCTTTACGGAAACAATGTCGACAACCTTACGCTGAACGGGTGTATCTTTTCGAACAACCAGGCCGTGACATTCGGTGGCGGTGTTTTTCTCAATAATGGCTCCGCGGCCAAAGTCAAAAATTGTTTATTCATCCACAATAGCGCCGGCATGCAAGGGGCTGGCCTGGCCATATCCAACAGCTCCCCAACCATTATCAACTGCACCTTGATCGACAACGCCGCATCCTCTTCCGGTGGCGGTCTGCAACTCTGGAATTCTTCCGGCACAACCATCAAGAACGATATCCTCTGGAGCAATCAACCGCAACAAGTGGCCTATGCAGGCT
>CAZOLK010000389.1:0-4646 GCA_964580325.1 uncultured Verrucomicrobiota bacterium
GTTTTATCGGCAGGACAGGCCTGATCGCGCAATGCAGGTGCTGCGTCAAGCGCTGGCGCCTTACGCAGACCTGGCATGTGAACTCGCGGATTCACGGCTGAACCAGATGAGGCGCAGGATCCTGATGCTGATGGCCGAATGCAGCGCGCGCAAAACCTGGCTGAGCCTGGGGGCGTCAGGTCGGGTGGCTGTTTTTGGCGCAGGAAAACATACGGCCTGGCTCGAACAGATGGTTGCGGGATTGGCCGGACCGCGGGTGGACGTCGTGCTGGACGATTGGCCGGAAGGCAAGCGAAAGGTCTTCGGCTGCAAGGTTGTCGCGCCGGTTGAATGGACGCCAAAGGGTGTGGATGCCATCGTTTTATCCTCGGACTGTCACGCCGCTTCCATGCGCGAGCGCTGTCAGGATCTCTATGGTGATGCTCTGCCGCTGATCGAGCTATACCAGGGGCTGCCGGTTGGGCCTACAGGGTGCGACATCTCACGGTCAGGCGCTGAACCTTGTCCGCGAACACGGCATAAACCTGATCGTCTCACATGATGATCATGTATAGCGAATCAGACCAGTTACCGAAGAGGCAATTGCAACAAAAAAGTGGAAAGCCGATGTTCACGGTCTTTATTGTCGCCCAGCAGGCAACGCGCTTCGCCTTGCAACAGCCAGCATGAGCATGAACGATGCGCCAGGTTCCAGAAGAACGGAATATGGGAAAAAACAAAAAGAAGATACGGAGGCGAGTGGACGATTCCTCGCCTGGATCAAGGGTAGGGTTGCGCATGGCATTGTGCGCTTTTTGCAAATTGACCAGCAGCGGCAGATCAAGTAGTTTTTGCCAATAAAGCTGAAAGGTTTAAAAGAACCAGATGGATAAAGATAAACATACAACTTGCGTCTATTGCCGACAACGCAAAGGTCGGCGTTCGTGCCCTGTTCTGAGCGGTTCCATCTGCTCGCAATGCTGCGGCAAGCAACGTGGACAAGACATCGACTGCCCAATAACGTGCCCCTTTTATCGTCAGAAGCATGATGTCAGCCATCGCTCGATAAAAAACGTCTACGGTAAAATAAGAAACTACTGTATGAAACACGAAGTTGACTGGATGGAGCCTGGAGTTCGCGCCTTTGTGGACAAAGACGCTGGTATGCACAAATGGGAAACTGATTATTTTTTGAGCTATCTTACGCTGGGCTATGCAGACCCCACAGGAGAGCGGGGCATAGACCGGTTCCGGCGCAGCCAGGGCCACCTGCTGCGCCATCCCGAACAGGAAGCGTTGACTGCTCTTGCCACAGCCTGGACCTCGCTTTTTGAAGTGCTGGTTGTCCACCTCGACCAGGGGCTCGAAGTGGTGGATACGGTTTCCGAGGACAGCTTCTTCATTCAAGAACATCGCGCAACCCATTATTTAAAGGAAGGCGCTCTTTTTTTTGGTTGGCTCACACCTTACTACAACAGCTATGAGTTGGTTGGTGGAAGCATCAGCGTATCGCCGGCGCACGAAGATCTCATGTTGGAAACCTTGTTCGATGAAATGGAAAAGGCGCGCGCTGAACATCCGGACAAATCCGACAAAGAACTGTTTCAGATCCGCGTTCCCACCCTGATACGCACTTTGCGCCATGCCGTGGAAAACTGGGCGCCCGTTCTGCATACGCCTGACGGGCAAGCTGTGGAGAAATTCCGCAAGGTATACGCGATAAATGAGCGTGATGCACAAACTGTTAGCGACAAGCTTGAACAAAGCGCGGAGATCAATCGCGTGAAAGAAGGGTCCTATGTTTGGCGTCAGGGCGGCGCACACAACGACGAACAGCTTTCGACCCTGGCATTTATCAACGTGCGGACTGTTCGGCTGGAAGTAACGACCATGACAAAAAACGCCATGACGATGTGTGAGCGCTTTCTGCATGCCAAGCTGGGCAAAAAAATCCAACACCGATCTGAGGAACAAATCAGTTTCAAGGACATAATGGAAGAGAGGTGGCGGGAACACACGGGCTATGCCGAGGAGACCGATCCCTACAGGGAATTTCCCACCATCAAGCAACTCGAACAAACGCGGCGTCTTGAATCCCGACAAACGCCACGTCCGTCCAAGAGCAATAGGCGTCGTTTAGCCGATGGGGAGGTTGTGCTGCCACGCCTGGCCCACGAGACCATGAAAAAGTTGGTCCCAGGCGTCTATCGCGTAGCGAAAAGGGCGGCAACCGAAGAGCGTGCCCGCTGGACCGATGAAACGGGGACCCTGGATCCAGAGACATTGATAAACCTGGATTATGTGAATGAATTTTTATTCGCCTTTGGCAACGAAATACATAATGGCCCTCGCAAATTGCCAGAAGACGCGTGCCGCAAAGAGGCTGACCTACTCTTCTCGCACCTTTTCAATATGGCCAATTTCGAGCTGCATCGGCGCAAGGTCTTCTGGGTCGATGAATCCCTGGCCTGGATGCTGCGCCAAACCGACTTGGACGTACCGGGCCAACTGATTCAACTGCCGTTTCCTGCTTTTGTTCTCGCGTTTACCGATCATGAAACCCTGGATCTGAGTTTGCCCCTGCTGCGCGATGTCAGGCCTGTCGACGAAGAACGGACCATACACCTCATTACCTTGTATGTGGTGCTGGGTGCCGAGGGCGACGACGGTCGGGAATACCGTTTTACGTTTCTTTTCGACGCATTTGACGGGCAATGGCCCTACCTTTTGTCCCGCAGTTTGTGGGTACGGCCGCAGGACCGCCTGGACGAGGTCCTTGACAGTCATTGCCCCGATGTCGACGCCGAGCGTCTGGATCCTGTGTTCAAAGCGCCTGAACTCAAAAAGCTACTCCACCTGGCCATCAACAGCATCCTCTACACAACATGCGCCCTTCTCGACCCGATTACGCTGCCGCCGCGCCAAGTGAAAAAAACCCGCGCAACAGGAAACACGGGTTCATCGACGCCATGCAACGAATCAAGCGAAGAAGTCTACTACCTGCCCGGCAAGATACCAATATCACGCATTCGTCAATTAAAGCAACTCGACGCTGAAGAACAAGTGCAGGGCTTGATGAAGCGGTTCATGGTGCGCGGTCACTGGCGCCGCGCGCCAACGCAATGGCGAGATCAACGCCTGCGCTGGATCGAGCCTTACTGGAAAGGTCCCGATATAGGCAATATCATTGAAAAAGAGTACAAACTGAAACTCTAACACGATGCTGTCCGCAACCCAAAAAAGTGGATGCCAACACATTTGGCCGTGCTCTGCACAACCTGCCAACGGCATGGGCCTCCCACGTGGGGTTGAGTTCTGCTCCGGGCCATGGGCAGACGGGGAAGACGTTTGGTGGAGCCAAGGGCCAACATACGTTATTAATTCTTCTTTGGCTTTGACAAGAGCACGTATGCATGCGATCTTGGATCTAAATGAATCTAATAGAATCATATTGCAGGCGCGGAAGGAGTTTGGGCCATGACTGCCGCTATGCTGAAGATTATGGACCTGGCCTGCGCATCCAGTGAACCGCTGACGCCGTCCCGGTTGGGCAAAGTCTTGAATATACCCCGCCCGAGTCTGACGCGGGCCCTGCGGCGTCTGGTTGCGGAAGGACGATTGAAACGCGTGGGCCGCGGCACCTACCTGACGCCTGCCGCGGCCGCATCTTATGCGCGCGACAACGCAACAGCGCCACATGCCGCACATGGCGCGTTCATGGGCAAAACCGTCCTGGTCGCGGCACGCTGGGCAGGCATACTGACGAGCCCTTTCAGCCAGGCGGTTCTGCACGGCGTCAATGCGGAAGGGGGCGCTGTGCACAGCTTTTCGCTGGAATCATGGGCGCATCCGCGCGACTATCTCACCACCCCGGACTTTCACGCATGCGACGCCATGATCCTCTATCATTACCATGAGATCGACGCTGCGATGCGCGATGCGTTGAAAAAGACGGATAAGCCGGTGGTGATAGCCAGTTACCACGGCAACCTGGATGTCGACACGGTGGGCTGGAACGCGGTTCGTTTGTTCGAAACGTTCGCATCCAAGTTGCTCGACGCTGGGTGCTCGGTCCTGGCGCTGGTGGAGCCCTGCGGGCCGGACGACCCGTTTGCGGGGGTGTCGTTGAAGAGTCAGGTATGGGCCGTGGCCGGCGCCGCAACCATGGCTGGCGCCGCTTTCCACTTTTTGCAGCTCGATGGAAACAGCATGGCTTTGAACTTCAACAAAAGCGCCCTCATGCGCCTGGTGCGCTGCGCGAACAGCGGCCATAAACTCGGCGTGATCTGCTGGCGCTCTGGGGCCTTGTATACCCTGGTCGCTTTGCTGTCGGCCTTGGACATCCGCTTGAACGAGGACGTCTTGCTTTGCGGCATGGACAACGGTCAATCCCCAGAGTTCCATGACGTGCTGTTCGCCCGTGCACGTGCGCCGGAACGCGAAGTGGGTCTGCTCGCCGTGGAAACGTTGCGTCAGCGCTTCGACCGACCGGGCATGCCCCCATCGCTGACGCTGACCCATGGCCCCATACTCGCCTGAAACAGCCCAACCTATCGCCATTGTGCAGACGGGCGATTTCCCGGGCGATGTTAAGCCTGAATGAGGCAATTTCGGACTCGTCGGACTCGTCGGACTCGTCGGACTCGTCGGACTCGTCGGACTCGTCG
>CAZOLK010000390.1:0-4596 GCA_964580325.1 uncultured Verrucomicrobiota bacterium
ATGAAGCCTACCAGAGTGCTATCGATGAAGCCCAGGAGGATGCGGAAGCCATCCTGAATAAAGCCCGTGAAGAAGCTCGCGAACTGGTGGTCGGCGCTGAGGAAGATACCGGGCTCAAGCATTACCACGCCCGCGAAGCTGCTGAATCTATTGTGGAAGAGGCGCGCCAGGAAGCTGCGGCCCTGTTGCGAAAAGCCCGGGAACAGGCCGCGGGCGTTCAGTCCGGCGAAATCGCCATACCCACACCGATGACCGAGGTGGACGTGAGTGCCGTTGACGAAAGTCCCGAAGCTCAGACCACCGACTACTACGGCGAACTGTTCGATACCATGAGCCGGGAAATCAGGGCGCCGTTGCACGCCATGCGCGAGAACCTGGAGCATCTGCTGGCTGACGCCGCAATGCCGGAATCCGCTGGACAGGATATGGAAATCATGCGCACCCGTCTGGATGGACTGCTTCTGCTGGCCGGCGACATCACGGACCTCGGTATCATGGAAAACGGAGAAATGGAGCTGGACAAAGCGCCGTTATCGTTGCATGAGGCCCTGGGGGCTATGCTACGCTCCATGGACATGCTCGCTCGCGACAAGCAATTCACCTGGCAGTGGGAGATTGATCCGGCGTTGCCGGACAACTTGATCGGCGATGCTCGCCGCACCCGTCAGATCGTCATGAACATGCTCAGTTTCTCGGTCAAAAGCGTACCCAATGGCGTGATTGCCTTGAGCATTGTCGAGGATCCGGGTGAAGAAGAAACCAGTACTGCAAAAGAAACCGGCGTATGTACTTTGCATGCCACGGTAACAACGCGGGCCGCGCCCGGTGAAGTACTGCCCGAGGATGTCGAACACGACATGGGCATCGGTATGGTCCTGGCCAAGCGTTTTGCCCAGTTAATGAACGGCGACGTGTGGATCGAGCCTGGTAACGATCCGCAATCATCGTGGATCCTGCATTTCAGCGGTCAGTATGCGCTGGCGGCTGCGACGGCGGGAGAAGGGATTGCCGAGGACCAGCCGACCCCTGTTGACCAGGCGCAACCGGAGCAAGAGCAGGCTGAACCTATGGATGAACCGGCTGAAGAGGGAGAACAGGAAAAACCGGATGAGCCAGAAGAACAGGTTGCGCTGGAAGAGGAAGCAGATGAACCGGCCGAGCTGGATGAACCGAATGAGCCTGATGATGAACCGAATGAGCCTGAACAGGATGAGCCTGAGAATGAGCCTGATGATGAACCGAATGAGCCTGATGATGAACTGGATGAACCGACGCAACAGGCTCAGCCGAAGGAAGAACCGGTTGAACTGGAACAGGTTGAATCCGTAGACGAATCGGCGCCCCCGCTGCGAAACGATTCCATGCTGCCGGAAATAGAATTGATCGAACCGCCCTTTTCCCAAAAAGAAGAAGAGGCTGAGCCGGGATACGGTTGGGTCCAAGCTGAGGATATGGAAGATGAGGACGATGACAATGAACGGAACGATCAGGTCGCGTCTACCGCCCAGGCGGGGAAAAGCGAACGCTCCTGCAACTTTCTGTTGATTGAAGAGCAGCCATTCAATGGACTGCTCAGCGAGGCGACCATCAAGCAGCAGGGCCACAATGTATTGTCGGCCAAGCGCAGCACGGCGATCGATGTGTTCCGCGCCCAAGCCTTTGATGCAGTGCTGATCGACCTGTCCCTGCCCGACAACCAGGTTTTCGAAATCATGCGCCGGTTGCGCGCCATTGACCAGGTTGAGGAACGCACAACGCCGCTGATAGCCTTGGTCGCGTCAGGTACAGCGGAAAACGAGACCTACTGCTTGGAACACGGATTTGACGCTTTTCTGGCCAAACCCTTTGACAGCAAGAAACTGAGCATGATTTTGAGCGGTCTTTTCGATGAACCTGAAATTGATGAACACGATGAATGATGAAAACGCACGAAGTATTGCGACAAACCATATCAAAAGTCGGCGCCAAGGCCATTTCCGTTGATCTACAAATGGTGCGAACCCCAGGGACACACCGGAATCGGGCGGCGCCGGCAATCTTTTGAACCGATTGGCCAAAATAATGGAATTGACCGGCGACCAGCTTGCCGCGCTCGATGGCATGGCGTTCGGCCTGGAAAGGTCAGCGTGGCCAGGACTTCGCGCAAGCTGGCTTGCAGGCAGCAGGTGTTGCGATAGAAACGGCACATCGCCATCCCATAAGGCGTAATCCTGGCATCGCGAAAATCTAAGGATGGGATGGTGATGTCCTTGGTTGGCCCGCTGTTCTCCTGCTTGTGCGTCAGTATCCCGGCAGAAAGCTTTTTGGGATTACGCGCAGCGCTTGTTTTTAAGAGGAGTAGCCTCAACTCTAAAAAACAAAAGGCCTTAGCCCGTCACTTTTTATACGTATCGGCCTGGAGATAGTAATCCTTGAGCTGCTGGAGCATGCCGTCGCGGTTAACGCGGCTTAAGTAGAGGTTGAGCCAGGATAGTAATTGGGTATCTTCCCAATGAACGGCAATGGCGATGGTGTCCTGTTTGTTGCGCAGGATCTTGGGCTGGACGTACAGCATCTGATCCGTATTGTTGGCAGCCCAATCCATAATATAGATGGCGTCAAAATAGACCGCATGGATTGTGCCATCGACTATGTCCTGCGTGGCCTGTTCCCAGCGCGGATATTGGATGAGCTGCACGCTGGGATAGTCGCGCCGTCCGAATTCAACATAGGAGCTGCCTTTTAAAACGCCAATCACTTTGCCAGGATTGTCGAGACGCACGTTCCATCCCAGCCCGCGCTGGGTTTCGGGGTTTTTGAACCGGTTGATCAACAACGCGTAATAAACATTGAGGTAAGGTACGGTAAACTTGACCTTCACCCCGCGACCCACGGTTTGGCTCATATAGGAAATGCCCACATCCGCTTTGCGCAACAGTACCATGGTGACCACTTCATCGTAGGTCCTGGCGTCGCGCACAAATTCGATGTCAACGCCAAGGTTGCGCCCAATGTCACGAGCCAATTCAATGTCAAAGCCATACAACCGGCCATACTCATCGGTCATGAAAAAAGGATCCACGTCCTGCTCGTACATGGCGACACGCAGCACGCGCCGCTTCAAAATCCGTTCAATATCCGGAGCGATCGCCTGCTGGGCCATGACCGCGTTCGTGGCCATGTGCAGGACAAGAAAGAGTAGCAACCATCTTTTCATCAGATAAAATCCAGTTCAACACATATTCTCATTGCCAAATATACGCATAAATTATACACTTCTTCGTATTGTAGCAACCATGAATCGATAATAAAAGCCTTTTTGGAGGCAAGATCGGGATGAAGACCATGCACAAAGACGCATATAAATTATACTTGATCGGTTTGTTCTGTATGCTGATCACGCCGGCCATGGCCGTTGACGTCGCCCTGCAACTGGATGCCAATTCCGCGTATGTTTACCATGGTCTGACGTATAATGACGGTTTGGTGCTGCAACCCATGCTGGACGTCTATACCAAACCGATCGGGTTCAATATCTGGGCCAACCTCGATCTCAACGAATACGGCATCATCACCAACAGCGGTGAATTTACCGAAGTCGATTTGACCGTGTATTATACGGCGCCGGTCAAATTCGCGAACATCAGCATATCCTACGCTGAATATCTTTTTCCCCATGTGACCTTGGGCGGAAAAGCATTGGAAGGCACGCGCGAAATCATTCTGAACGTCAGTCGCGATTTACCTCAAGGTTTTTTAGCCTTCTTCAAATTGCAGTATGACATCGACGAAATCAAAGACTACTACGCCCGGGTGGGGCTTGGCTATGGCTTGGAATTGACCGGGCAGGCAAAGCTGGATCTCAGCGGGACCATCGCTCATGTAGGCGACGATATGTCGGTCAACGGCAATTCCGGTTTCCACGAGTACAACCTGGGCCTGTCAGCCTCGTATACCATCAACGAAGCTTTCAGCCTGGGCGCCAATATCAATTATACCGATACCATGGACAAAGACGTGTTGCCCAAAGACCTGGCCGATGTCAATGTATATGGCGGCGTCAGCCTGATATACACCATGAAATAAACCCAAAGACTCACCTTCTTCTGCGTGCGTTGCGACGAGCCTGGCGCATGGCATCGAATGTGCTGTTTTTTTCTTGGCCCGTCGATGCGGCCTGCGCCTTGGCGGGTTTGACTCCCGAATCCTTATTCGGCTCGGTTTGTGTCTTCATGGTATGGTGGCGGCTCAACAGGCTGGTGCGTCGCTGAGCTATTTCCAGCAGGAATACGAGCATGGCCAGGATCGCCAGCCAGGGGGTCAGATCGGTGCGGCGTACGGTGCGCGGCAGCGTTTCCCAGATGCCAGGCAGATTGCCGATTTCGCGGCCACCGCTGATCTCGGCGATGCGTTCCAGCGCCACGCGTCCCTGATCCGCTTCACGCGGTGCAAATTCCGGCGAATAAGGCAGACAGACAGGCGACAAGGTCATGGCCTCACGGCCGGGTATGACCACGCTGGCCAGCATGATTTCACTGCCGTTCAACGGCAGGTCCAGCACCAGTTCATCAGCGTTCTCGCGACGCAGTCGTGCTCTCTGTCGCGTCGGTTCCGCAC
>CAZOLK010000391.1:0-4574 GCA_964580325.1 uncultured Verrucomicrobiota bacterium
GTTGCTTTCCCATTCGTTGGAAAACAAAACCTGCAACCCAGCGAATGAGGAAACCCAGCGAATGTTTTGTTTTGTGCTTGGCGCACGGTTGTGGTCGCTGTGGTGGTGGGGGCGGCTCCAGGGCGGCTGGCGCGAGGGCGCGTCGCGCCTTCAATACCCCTAAAATACCTCGTTTATGGTTGCCTTTTTGCTTGCTTTCGGGGGGGGGGTATTTTAACTGATGTTTAAGAGTGCCTGCTGCGCCGATTGTGCGGAATGAAATACATGGATATCGAGCGATGAGTATAAAGAATGGTCCAGAAGCGTTTTCCAATCATTGGAAAACGGGTATTTGATCGAAAAATTCGGCGAAAGGTTTGCCTGGTGGTGGCGGGCGGGGAGTTGATGTTGTGATGAAACGTTGTTTGATGGTGTTGGAAATTATTGGTGTGTGCTGCGTTGCCGTAATGCAGGCATACGGCGTTATGACCGAGGATAACTGTGCTTACGAAAATCCGGCGTGCCCCGCGAAGGATGTTGTTTACATGGTCGGGGATGACGCGACGATTGATGAAGTTCGGGCACTACCGGCAGATCGTTGGCGCACGTTGGCGGCGAATGAGGATAATTTAGGATTTTGTAAACACGCGATGTGGGTGCGAATGAAGTTCAGCAATGACACTCCGCATGCGGTTCAGCGCGTTTTGGAATTGCCTTTTGCGCGGCTGGCCGATCAACGAGTTATGTTGCGGGATTTGCATGACGGACTCGGGGGCATTGCGGCCGCCGTGTCGCTGATGGCGGCGTACGGAAAACGAAGCGCGGATCCGGCGATAAAAAATGGACGGTTTGAGGCGATAGAACGAATGACCGGGTATGCCAGTGCGGAAATTCGTTCGCTGCTGAATACGTTGGAAAAGCCGGTGCCGTACTGGGCGGATTGGTTATGTGGCCGGTGTGCTTGAGGCATCCCGGGTGGAGCTTGAATGGGAGCTTTCAGGAAACCATCCAGAGCGGTGGGTGGGTTTTGCGCCAGCGCTGTCATTGGCGCGGGTGATCAAGGAGGCCGTACATAATACCGTCAAACATGCCGGAGCCACTCGGGTGGTGCTTCGATTTTCTTTTCGTGATGAGCGACTTGAAATCATGGTTCGTGACAATGGTGCGTGGCTTGTTCGGTCGCCGTCACGGGGGTATGGACTTTCGAATATGGAAAAACGGGTGCATGAACTTGGGGGGACGTTCACGATTCACGCGGCCGCCGAAGGAACGGAAATACACATTGTGATGCCCCTGCCGGAAGGACCACCAGCAGAGAAAACACCCCCCTTGGAGGTGCCATGAGCCTAAAAAAAGAAGTATGCATTTGCATTGTTGAAGACAATACCGACCTGCTGGAGAATCTGGCACCCTTGATTGATATGCTTGACGACATGACCTTGGCTGGTGCGTTCGCCAGCGCTGAAGAAGCGCTGGCGGAGGTGGAGTGGTCGAGCGTGGATGTGCTGCTGTCGGATATTGACTTACCGGGGATGACCGGTGTGGAGTTGATTAGGGCTGCCTGCGAAAAGAATCCAGCGTTGATGCCGCTGGCGTATACTGTGTATGAGGATCGTGAAACCGTGTTTGGTGCATTGGAGGCCGGCGCTTATGGCTATGTGCTCAAAGGGCAAAATTTTGATGAATTGGTGGATGCCATTCGACAGATGGCGGAAGGCGGGTCCCCGATGAGTGCTGCGGTAGCCCGAAAGGTGATCGGCAGTTTCCATGCACGATCAGACATTCAGGATTGCGAACCGCTTTCAGTTCGTGAACGGAATTTGCTGGGACTGGTGGCTGATGGCATGGGCTACAAGGAAATTGCTGCGCACCTCCACATCAGCCCGCACACCGTGCATGCCCATGTCCGGAATATCTACGCCAAACTGCACGCATCCAACCGCCAGGAGGCGCTCACCATCGCCGCAAAGCTGGGCTACCTCGTGAAAAAGCAGGAGCGTCCATAGAAAAAGAAAACATGCTGAGTCCAATAGCCCAAAACAAATCATGGGTTGGTTGTTGGTGTGATGGTGACGATACTGGGTTTGGGCGGCGGGGCAGCCTGGGCAGGCGTTGCGTTGGTGACGCTGGACACGACGAACGGCACTAGCGCCTTTATCGTGCGTGATGCCGACAGCAATCAACTGGTGAACGTGCAGTCCGACGGCAAGGTCGGCATCGGAGCGACGACCCTTGGACACAAGCTGACGGTCGAAGGTGATGGCAATTCGAACACCGGCGTGCTGGGCATTGATGTGACGGGCGCCGGCCCCTTCAAATGGGCTTCATCGGCCTTGGCGACCAACCTGGCCGTCGGAAACAACATCATCCACATGATCGGTTAGAAAGGCGACACGCTCAATGCGGGCTATATCGGCTTCAACTTCCAGGGGAATAACAGCACGAACAACTTCCTGACGTTGGGCCTGTTTGCCAGTGACAACATCGTGAACATCCTGGGTAACGGCAGGGTAGGCATAGGGCTCCAAAGCCCCGGCTACACGCTGCACGTGAACGGTTCAGTGGCGGGTATCGGTGCCTACAACGAGCTCTCCGACGCACGGATGAAGAAGGACGTGCAGCCCATCGGCGACGCGTTGGCGATTGTGGAGCAACTGCGCGGGGTGACCTTCAACTGGGACCAAGACGCCGATCCTTCCATGAATTTCGACGACCGAAACCATGTTGGTTTTATTGCCCAGGAGGTCGAGGTCGTCCTGCCGCAGGCGGTCACCACCGCCGATGACGAGCGCCAGACGAAGTCCGTCGCCTATTCGGAAGTTGTCCCGGTGCTGGTCGAGGCGATCAAACAACAGCAGGCGCAGATAGAGGCGCTCCAGGCCGAAATGGAAACACTCAAACTAAAAAAATAGGTGTTTGCCACCGATTGCTTGATGAGGAGTTTTAGAATGAAAATGCGCATTATTGGGACAGGCGGTGGTTGGGCGGGGGCGCTCATGGTTTTAACTTTTGGGGCCATGATCAATTCCGCTTCAGCATCGGTGATGGAGCTGGAAGGGGGGCGCTGGGATGTGGAAGGGGTACTGGACGTGGGCGGGGTGATCGTGGGTGCGGACGCTGTGCTGGGAGGCGGGGGCACGGTGAACGCGCCCACGGCCGTTTCGGGCGCGCTGGCGCAGGATGGAACGCTCTCGTTCAACAGCACGGTGACTTTTTCCGGCGGCGTGCTGCTCTGTCATGCAGCCGACTCGACCACGCTCGACGGTATCGCGGCCGTCGGCGCGGTCACGGGCACGGCGACGGTCCTGATGACCCGCGCGGAAACGGCCTTTCTGACTCAGCAGGTGGTGATCGCCGGATCGGCGGCCAGCGATTACGCCGCGTTTGCGGTGCAGCCCTTCCTGTACTGGACAAAGGGCACAAGCGGCGCCCTCGACTACTGGGTGAACTACAACAATATGACGATCGCCCCGGATTCCGGCCCCCTTGTCGGCGGCACCACGGTGAGCGTCACCAATGGCAACTTCGGTACAATCACCAACATCCTCGTGAACGGTGATGCGGTTACGCCCGTCTCGTTCGGCGAGAACTGGTTCACGATCGTCATGCCCGCCCCCGGCGCACCCGGCGCGGTGGACTTCATCATCCAGACCTCCGACCATGGCGATATCACCCTCGCCGATGCCTACACCTACAACCCGACCGGACAAGTCGGAGGCGTGAATGTCGATTCGATTGGTCCACCTGGCAGGAGTTGCCGCCGTTGCCCCATGATCGCGGTCGTCTCGCTGCCGCGACTATCAACGGCAAGGTTTACGCGATGGGCGTCACCACTTTCTCTCCATACACTCCCATGCACGACGTGTATCGCTTCAACGAGAGCAACTGGACAGAAATTGCGTGGATGCCCGAGGCGAATAGTGGCTTTGCGACCGTGGAGTATGAAGGGCTCATCTATGCCATGGGGGGACTCGAAAGCAAGTCGAATGTTTACTGCTTCAACGGCACAAGTTGGACGACCAATGTGCCGATGCCCTACGGTATGGCCCTCATGCAAACCGCATGCGTCTGGAGCAACCGGATCTACTCATTCGGTGGCGTGTCTCGGACGAATATTGCCTACTTTGACGGTGCATCCTGGACGCAAGTGCCCGGTTATCCGTACGTGCGTCACTCGCAGGGGGCCGCCGTATACAGCAATCTTATCTACAACGTCAGCGGCTATTCTCCCGCCTTGACGAACAAAGTAGATACGTTTGGCGACGCCGGATTGGGAGCAAGCACGCCGTACCCCGAAAATGTGGAAGATATGCGTTGCGCCACGTTGAACGACCGAATGTATGGCATCGGAGGAGCGAGCATTTCGGGCGCTCGGACAAACGTTTATACGTTCGATGGCGCCGAATGGACGGAGGCGCCTGGCCTGTTGCGCGCGGTACACGATTTCGGCTGCACGGTTGCCAACGGCGCCATTTACGTCGTAGGCGGAGTCTCCGGGTCCGGATGTGAGGACTACGTTCAGCGCTATCCCTGGCAGGAATTTTATGAAGGGGTCGAACCGTCCTCCGGTTCGGTCACCGGCGGTTTCCAGGTCG
>CAZOLK010000392.1:0-4569 GCA_964580325.1 uncultured Verrucomicrobiota bacterium
TTATGAGAACTATTAATATGGGACTAAACGGCAAATTAATTCGAGACCTAGCACCAACCCTTAAAAAAGTTGCCGCAATTATGAGTAATATATATAATGAAGGTTGCCCACCTTTCAAGTTCGGTGCCCCCATTATTTTCAGTGGTTTGTGAGGAGGGTGTTGACGAGATTGACAAGGTTTATTCGCCACTTGCCCCTCTCCCCTTCTCAGCATCCCTTCAACGCCTGTTCACGCCACTGGCTTGGGCTGCAGCCCTCTTCGCGCCGGAATACGCGGCTGAAATGGTAGGGATCCTCGAAGCCTACGGCCTGGGCCTGGCCCTCCATGGCGGCGTGCCGGTTAAAAAACGCCGGGACATCGTCAACGAATTCCAGAATTCCCGCGATTACCTGCCATATATGGTCTTTTCTGTCAAGGCCGCTGGCGTCGGACTCAACTCCAGCAAAACCTGAAAGCAAGCTAGCTAGCTAGTTGAGTCTATCCCAAACGCTATACGGTCTCCGTTAACTTGTCTATATTCCCTTTACGGAGTCCGTTAAACCTGGCTTTTTGCTTGCAGCATGGTTTTACCACCGAAAACCGACAAATACTATTGGGCCGGAGAGGTCCAGATCCACGTCGACCTTGTTGCCTTTGTCCGAGCCGTCGATATTCAGGTAGCGATAGCCGGCGCCTGCGGTAATGCCCGGTGGGATGACGAACATGGCGCCTAGGTTGACATCGACAAAGCTGGCTTCGACATCCTCCCATTTCCAGGTGGAGCCCGTGATCACGCCGCGCAGGTTGATAAACGGCATGGGCCGGCTTTCGGCGAACAGGCCCACCACGGGCATGCCTGCCTTGACGCTCTCGCTCGCGGAGCCGATATAGGAGGCGCTGGCTTCCGCCGTGACGTCCACATATTGCGCACCCAGCAGAAAGCCGCCGTTCAGGGTGTCTGGTCCCAACTTGAAGCGATAAAAACCACGAATCATGGACGCATCCAGTTTTGAGTCGACATGGGTCCGGAACGGGAAGGTCAGATCGGAAAAGGTGATGTTGCGCTCGACAATATTCTCGGCTGAGATATCCACGCGAAAAAAGTCGAGTCCGAGCTGATGGTTCTGGCCGATGATCACGCCGGCGCCCAGCAGGTTTTCAGTCTGGTCGTAACCCAAATCGTCTTTCAAGTCAACTTCGGTTCCCTCGATCCCCTGATAGCCGACCTGGGCCTTGCCCTCAGGCGTCATGAACCAACTGTAGGCTTCCAATTCCAATATGTCCGCCCGGGCAGCGGAAAGAAGCAGCGTACTGGCAATCAAGGCAATGATTTTCTTCATTCTCGTGTTATCCTCTTGCATTTTCGGATTATGTCGTCTAAAGGTATGTCGCTCATAGGCCTGAAAATCCATATGGCAACCGGCTCAATCGGAGAGGATATTATGTTAGAAGCCGTTTCGAATAAAGTAGATTTTCCAAAACAAGAAGAAGAAATCCTGGCTTTTTGGAAAGAACGTCGCACATTTGAGCGTTCGCTGGAGCAGCGTGCGTCAGCCAGAGCCTACGTTTTTTACGACGGCCCCCCATTTGCCACGGGCCTGCCCCATTACGGGCATCTGCTGGCTGGCGCAATCAAGGACATTATCCCGCGCTACCAGACCATGCGCGGATTTTACGTGTCACGCCGGTTCGGCTGGGATTGCCACGGCCTGCCCATCGAGGCGCTGGCCCAGGAAGCGCTCAGTCTGGCCGGTTCCACCGCGATCCAGGAAAAAGGCATTGCCGTGTTCAATGAGCAGTGCCGGTCCATGGTGCAGACGTATGTGGGCGAGTGGGAAAAAACCGTGATGCGCATGGGGCGCTGGGTCGATTTCCAGAACGATTACAAGACCATGGACAAAACGTTCATGGAGACCATCTGGTGGGTGTTCAAGCAGTTGTGGGATCAGGACCGGATCTATAAATCGTACCGCATCATGCCTTATAGCTGGGTCTTGACAACGCCGCTGTCCAATTTCGAGGCAGGCAGCAATTACAAAGACGTCCAGGATCCGGCCATCACCGTGCGGGTCAGGCTGCTGACAGGCGACCCGACCGTGCTCAACGCCGGGCACGGCTATGCGCTGATCTGGACGACCACGCCATGGACCTTGCCCGGCAACCTCGGCATCTGCGCCGGTCCTGACATCGACTATGTCGCTGTGCGCGACAAGGAGGACGGCTCGGTCTACCTGCTGGCCCAGGCACGCCTGGAAACGTACTACAAAGACGAGACTGTTTACGATGTAGTCAAACGCTTCAAAGGCTATGAACTCAAGGACTGGAGCTACGCGCCCATGTTCCCCTGGTTCAAAAACCAGCCCAACGCATTCCGTATTCTGAACGACGCATTTGTCAGCACCGAGGAAGGCACCGGCCTGGTTCACATGGCTCCGGCCTATGGCGAGGACGACTTCCGCGTCTGCCGCGCGGAAAATATCGAGCTGGTCGATCCGCTGGACGTCAATTGCAAATTCACCGACAAGGCGCCCGATTATGCGGGGCAGTTCTGCAAAAACGCGGACAAGGCTATCGTCAAACGCCTCAAGAACGAAGGCCAACTGGTCCACCAGACCACGATCATGCATAGCTATCCCTTTTGCGACCGCACCGACACCCCTTTGATCTACCGTGCCATCGACGCCTGGTACGTGCGCGTGGAAGATTTGCGCGAACAGTTGGCGGCCAACAACGCCGGCGTGCACTGGGTCCCCGATTATGTGGGCGATAAGCGGTTTGGCAACTGGTTGCGCGAAGCCAAGGACTGGAACATCAGCCGCAACCGGTTCTGGGGCTCGTGCATACCAGTCTGGATCGCCGAGGACGGTTCTGACTCGATTTGCGTCGGTTCCATTGCCGAACTGGAGGAGCTTTCCGGCCAGAAGGTCGACGACCTTCACAAGCATCACGTGGACCAGATCACGTTCCAGCGCAACGGCAAAACCTATCGCCGCACGCCTGAAGTGCTCGATTGCTGGTTCGAATCGGGTTCCATGCCCTATGCCCAGCAGCACTACCCGTTCGAGCGCGGCGACGAGATCGATCAGTTTTTTCCCGCCGACTTCATCGCCGAAGGGTTGGATCAGACCCGCGGCTGGTTCTACACGCTGCTGGTGCTATCTACGGCACTGTTCGGCAAAAGCTGCTTCCGCAATGTGATCGTGAACGGTCTGATCCTGGCCGAAGACGGCGCCAAGATGAGCAAGCGCAAGAAAAACTATCCAGACCCGCACTACATGCTGGACGCCTACGGCGCGGACGCTTTGCGGCTATACATGATCAATTCGCCCGTGGTGCGCGCCGAGGACCTGCGCTTCAGCGAGGAAGGCGTACGCAACTCGCTGCGCGACTTGCTGATCCCCTGGTGGAACGCTTATTACTTTTTCGTGACCTATGCCCGGGTCGACGAGTGGACCCCGGCCAGCGGCGCCGGCGAGGCGTTTCGCAGCCTCAATCTGCTGGATCGCTGGATCTGGAGTTCCATGGAAAGCCTGAATACCGAAGTGGTCAAGGCCATGGACGTCTACAACCTGCAGCAGGCCGTACGCCCGTTTGTCCGCTTTATCGAGGACCTGACCAACTGGTACATCCGCCGCAGCCGGCGTCGTTTCTGGAAATCCACCGACGACAGCGATAAAAAACAGGCCTACCACACGCTCTACCACGTGCTGATGCGTCTGAGTAAAATCGCCGCGCCGTTCGTACCCTTTATTAGCGAAAGCATTTACCGCAATCTGCGCACTGGCGACATGCCGGAGTCGGTGCACCTCTGCGACTTCCCGCTGGGCGACGAATCCCGCCGAGACCTCTATCTCGAAAAACAGATGGCCGATGTGCAGCGCGTGGTGGGTATGGGCCGCCAGTTGCGCTCACAGTACGAGCTTAAAATCCGCCAACCCCTGCCCGGCTTGCACGTGATCTGCCGCAACCAGACGCGCCTTGAACGGATCCGCGAGTTGAAGGATTTGATCGCCGATGAACTGAATGTCAAGGAAGTATGGTTTGACATCAACGAAAGCGAATTGGTGGATTTCAACGCCAAGGCTAACTTCAAGGTGCTGGGCCCCAAGTTGGGCAAAGCAGTTAAAAAAGCGGCTGCGGCCATCTCAAAGCTTGGCGCTGAACAGCTCATGCATTTGCTCGATGGCGGCTGCGTGGAGGTGGAGGTTGAAGGGCACCCTCTCGCGCTACAGGCTGAGGACGTGCAAATCGAACGCAAACCCAAGCAGGGGCTGGCTGTCAGTTCCGAGGGCGACCTGGTCACGGCGCTGGATTGCACGCTGAACTATGCCCTGGTTCGTGAGGGATTAGCCAACGAATTCGTCAACAAAGTGCAAAATTTACGAAAAATAGCAGATCTCGATGTGGTTGATCGCATTGTGATCCGCTACGCGGGCGAAAACGATGTCGTGGCTGCCGTGGTCGAACACGATGCCTATATCAAGACCGAAACCCTGTGTGTCAAACTGCTGCAAGCCACGGGCGAAATGGAAGCGTGGCCACTCAACGGAAGAAATTGTTGCATAAAAATAGAAAAGACGGTTGAAAAT
>CAZOLK010000393.1:0-4520 GCA_964580325.1 uncultured Verrucomicrobiota bacterium
GCCTATTCAAACCCACGCGCGGCGCGATCACCTGGCGCAACGGATTGGCCCAGCGCATCGGCTATGTGCCCCAGGTCCCGGACCTGATGCTGTTCTGCGAAACCGTGGAAGAGGAACTGCTATTCGCGCCTATACACACCGGCATGACGCCATCGAGACAGCGCGAAGCCGTGGCCGGCGTGGTGGAGCGCATGGACCTGGCCGAGTTGCGCGAGCGTGCCCCGTTTTCGCTATCGCGCGGCCAACGTCTGCGCACGGCCGTCGGTTCCATGCTCTCCAAGGAGCCGTCCGTGCTGCTGCTGGACGAACCGACCACCGGTCAGGACCGCGATCAGATCGACCGCATGATGACCGGCCTGGAAGCATTGTTCGAACTGGTCGTGTTCTGCACCCATGACGTGGACACGGCCGCGCGTCATGCCAACCGCGTGGTGCTCATCGACCGCGAGATCCTTGCCGACGGCCGGCCGGTTGATGTGCTCTACGACGACGCGGCCATGCAAAAGGCATCACTGTGCCAGACCGATCTGCAACGCTATGCGCGCCGTCACGGCTTGCGTGCGCTGTGCGTAGAGGACGTGAGATGCGGATGAAGCGGCATGTTTCCCTGTTGAGCAGACTTGATGCGCGCCTGAAAATGGCGCTGGCTTTCGGCATGTCGATCGTCATGGTGCTGGCCGATAATTTGCCGCTGATGCTGGCCGGGGTGCTCGTCGGCTTGCTGGTCTTCTTCCTCTGCCGCCCCTCCTGGGGACAGGTCAAGCTGGTCGTGTTCTCATGTCTGTTGCTGATGTGGGGCATTGTATTGAGTCAGGGTTTGTTCTACGCGCGCTTCCCGCGTCACGCCATGGTGGTGCTGCTCAAGCCGAACGGGCTCTTTCCCGAGGGACTCAAGATCTATGCCCAGGGCCTTCATTACGGATTGCTGCAATCGCTGCGCATGGTAGCCATGGGCCTGATGGGCTATGCGATCTGTTTCTCCACCGAACCGGACCGGTTCCTGCGCGGCCTGATCGCGCTGCGCGTACCATACAGCCTGGCGTTCATGGCTGTTAGTGCGATCCGTTTCATTCCGATCGCGGCGCGCGAATTCCAGATCGTGCGCACCGCCATGCGGCTGAAAGGCTACAAGCCGTTTCGCCGCGGCCTGCGCGACACAATCAGAACCGAGATCGCAGGCCTGCGCCCAATCCTGGCCAACACCATCAGGCGATCACAGGAAATCGCGCTGTCCGTCCAGGCGCGCGGTTTCTCGCTGGACCCAACCGGAAGAACGCAGTTCTATGAAATGCCCATGGCCTGGTGGCAAATTTTTTTCCTGATCGTAGTGTTCGTTTTGGTGGCGACGATCGCCTTGTTGAAAGTTCTGTTCTGGCTGTACCGCGCGGAACTTTATTATCACCCTAGATTAAGAGAAATATACTGGATTGTGAGGGAAATGCTATGAGAATTTCGGCTTGTTATGCACGCTTTTGTCGGACATGTCCGACTATACTTCTGGCTTTGTTAATTGCCTTTAATTTCACCATCATCACCACTGCCTGCGCCCAAAATTGGCCCTTACCCGCCGGCCACACCCTCCCCGCCACCTGTCGCAAACCCGACATGGCAAAAGGCAATGCCGTTGCGCCATATCTTCTTCACAAACTGCCCCTCGAGGACATCTCCTTTTATGCCAAAGGCGGCTGCTATCCCGACACGTTCCTGCGCTTTGCGCCCGACAGCCGCAAGTTGGCTGTGGGCACGTTCCTGGGCCGCCTTTTACTGCTGGACATCTATGCCGGCAAACTGCTCTGGGATAAAAAAATCGCCGAGGGCATGGTCAAGAAGATCGACTTTTCGCCCGATGGCGAAACTTTGTACTTCGGCGAACAGAGCGTCGACGGTTTTGTCTATGCCGCTGACGCCGCGACCGGCGCTATCCGCTGGCGCTTCCGCCTGGCCGATGACCTGGAGACCAGTGCGCCGCCTGGTAAGGACGAGGTCTACGGCATCTACAGTCTGCCGGGTTGCTACCGTTTGAAGGTGCTGGACAATGGCGACATCATTGTGCTGGGCATCCATTCCTGGGGCGACATCAAGAACCTGGCCGGCATGCGCCGCCTGGCGCGGGTCTACCGGTTTTCTCCCAAAGGCAAGCTGCGCTGGGCGTTTCCCGCCGACGGGCCGGCGCCCATGGTATTGATCTACCTGGACGTGGACCCGGCCGGCCGGCGCGTCGGTGCGCTGGTAGGACAGCATGGCAGCAATACGCCCGAAGACGCCGTGTACAAGACCGGTTCGCTGCTGGTGCTGGACGGCGCGGACGGCAAGCTGATCGCATCCCACACGTTTGAGCCGCTCAAACCGTATTTTGAAACCGTGCACTTCTGGCAGTCCATTTCCGTGGGACCACGCGGCGAATTGGCCTCCATCGGCATGAACGACGGACGCACCTTTCTGATCGACCTGGATACGGCCAAACCGGTCAATACCTACAACTTTGGCGCGCCCATCGTGATCAGCGGTGTACCGGTCAGCGCCCGGGCCACCTACACCAGGATCGCGCCGGACCGAATGATTTATTTCCAAACCGAAAATTCCAATGTGCCCAACGCCAACACCATGGAGTTCGTGGTGGACCCGCCTGGCCCGCATCCGCGCGCTAATACCATCAACGTGGTCGATCCAGACGGCCGCGTGCGCTGGCGTTATCGCAGCGGTCACTGTTACCAGAATTTCTGGACCAGCGGCGACGGCCGCTGGGTCATGACGCCGGTCAAACGTGACGACAAGATCAAGGGCCGCGAATCGGGCGCGATCCTGTTCGACACCCGGCGCGAGGGCGGCGGTTCGGCAAAGTTCGTCTACCTCTATACCGTGGAGGGGTTGGCCTTTTTCCAGGCCGACATGGCCGCGGATGGATCCGCGTTCGCGCTGTGCGAAACACCGTTCAAAGATCCGCAAAGCGGGCTGTTGACCGGCGCCTACCAGGTGCATGTGGTGAGGTAACGCTATGCGTCTGGCTCTGCTTCATCTACCTATCGTGCATGGCGACGCCGGCGCCAACCGGCGTCACCTGCTGGAGCAGGCCGAATGCGCGGCCGATGGGGGCGCCAACCTGGTGTTGGCCCCGGAGATGGCCCTGTCAGGCTATTCGTTCGAATCGCCCGAAGAAGTCGCGCGTGTAGCCGAACCGGATGACGGTCCATTGGCGCGCGGGATGGCCGCTTTTACGCAACGCCGCAGTTGTTATTTCTGCGCCGGGTTGCCCATGCGCGATCCGGCTAATGGTTTGTTCTACAATACGGCGCTGGTCTATGGTCCGAATGGCGCGTGCGTTTGCCGTTATCGCAAAGTCAGCAACGAGCGTGCCTGGGCTTCACCGGGCGCGCCGGATCAAGCCGCCTTTTTCGATACGCCGTGGGGCAGAGTAGGAGTGTTGATCTGTTCCGACACCTATTACAATATCCTGCCGCGACTCCAGGCACTGCGCGGCGTGCAACTGCTGCTGACACCGGCTAACTGGCCGCCGAGTCAGGGGCAGCAGGGCGAGTCGGGACTGGATCCGCTGGCCTTATGGAGCTTGCGCGCCCGCGAGCACGGGTTTGTGCTGGCAGCCTGCAACCGCACGGGCCTAGACCGCAAAATGGATTGCCGCGCCGCGACCTCAGCCGTTTTCGCCGCTGACGGTATGGTGTTGAGCCAATGCCGCGGCACGGATTCCATCATCCTGTTTTGCGATCTGCAGGTCGCGCAGCGCCGTGAAACGCTGCCGGTTATGTCCTGTCTGCACGCCGTCAAAGTGCCGCCTTTGCCGGAAACAGGCATGCTGACCATCTCGGCATCACGCCGAGAGGACGTGGACCTGTGCCTGTTTCCCACGCGCAGGGCCATGGAAGCCAGGTTGGCGACAAAAACCTGCCTGCTACGAACAGAAACCCTGTCCCTTTATGATATCGGATCGGCGCGTGTCGCGCTGGTGGAGCCGGACGCATTGTGCTATCCCGAGTTTGTGCTGCTGCTGGCTGCCTGGCAGTGCGACCTGGCCGTGGCCGTGGGCGAAGTTGAGGACGCGGCGCTGATGGGAGCGCGTTGCATGGACGGTCTGGCCATCGTGCTGCACACGCCCGCACGCACGCTGATGACGATTCCACCCCAGGGGCACGGTCGCTGGACCGAGCACGTGCGTGAGGGTGACGGTGCGTGGCGTCTGGAATTGGATACGAGCAAAACGCGCTACAAAGGCGTGTTGCAACGGGTGGCGCCGGCGGACATCGGCGACCTGCTCATGCGGGAGGGGCGCCATGAGCCATGACCTGCGATATCTCGTTTTGTGGCTGACCACGGCGTGCAACCTGGATTGCGCTTACTGCTATCGTCCGCGTGGCGCTGGCGAGACCGTCATGTCCCAAGCGCTTGCGTACGCGGCGCTGGACCGCGTCGCCGGGGGGCAGGGTCCGGTGCATGTGCAACTAACCGGCGGCGAACCCTGCCTGCAACCGGCCCTGGTCGAATCCATTGCGCGCAAAGTACGGGAG
>CAZOLK010000394.1:0-4506 GCA_964580325.1 uncultured Verrucomicrobiota bacterium
CCTGCTGCCCGGCTCCAGCGACGCGAGCGGACCGAACAGGGCCGTCAATTCACGTCTTGCCGAATCGGCAAACACCTGCGATCCGGCATAGGCGTCCACCAGCAGCATACCCCCATTGCTCACGAATGCATGTAGCGCTTTGCACTCCTCGGTCGAGGGTTTCCAAGCCTGCATACCGGTCAGGTGCAGCAACTGGATGCCTTCAAGCTCATCTTTACCGAGCCGTACCGCTGGTTTTTCGACCAGCGTCGCGCCGGTCAGGTGGACAAAATAGGGCTTCATGACGTTCCAGCAAGGGCCGCGATTCCAGTCGCCGGGATGTGCGTCGTCGGTGGTGTGCACCCGGGCCACGAAGGCGCGGGTTTCACGTTTGCGCGCCGGTTCGGTGTCTGGCAGGATCGAGGCGAAACGGCCCTGCAATACGCGCATGTCCGTGGTGTAGAAGAGCAGGTTCATGGCCATGGCAAATGCGTCGGATTCGGTCCTGTTCATTTGCCAGTCAGCGGAGAGATAGCCCTCCGAAAGGAACAGGAAGGTGCGTGCGCCGTCGGATACGCCCTGGAGCCGCGGCTGTTTGCGCCAAGCTTGTTTCAGTACCGTATAAACCCCGTGGTCCGCGGGCAGCAGCGCGAGTTTATAGTCCGGGTAGGCATCCGCGGGATAGAGCTTGCGCACCAGGTCGATCACGCTCTGGCGGAATTCCGCGTTATGGTCGCTGGGTTCGCAGAACAGGGTGCCGCCGCGGGCGATGTAGGCACGCAGCACGTCCAGCTCCTTTTCGCTGAAGGCTAGAGTCTGGTTGCCGCTGATGAACAGGATCGGCGCCTCGAACTCCTCGGGCGGCGAATCAATGCTGACGGTCTGCCAGTTGAGCGGCCGTTCATAGGCGGCCCACAAGTGTTTGGTCAAGTTGGCCAGGTCGCGCGGATTCAGATTCCAGCTGCGGCCCTTGCCGTATTCCAGTTTGTTGAAAGCCACGGGTGCGCCGCCATAGACCAGGAACAGGGTGGCGAACGCAGTGCGGGCCTCGGCACTTCCGTGACCGTGCAGGCCAAACGCGCCGTTCTCCATTTGTGCGCTCAGAGCCGCTTTCGCGCCCTGGGCGAACCAGTCGTGGCCGCCCAGGTATTTGCGTCCGCCGGCCACAGCCGTGCGTTCGATGCCATAGAGGTAGTAGCCATCGTTGCTCTGGCCGCCGTGTTTGGCCAGCCAGTCCAGGCCGCGCTCGATGGAATGGAGACACTTGGCTGCTTCGCCGCGGGTAAAGGCGTGGGGGTTTTTGCGCGTATAGTAATTTTTGCCATAGCAGTTGTCGAACACTAGGAACATGGTGGCCAGGCCCGCCGTGGCCATGTTGGCGGATGACGAAGAGCCGGAAATATAACCCCAGCCGCCATCCTGGTTCTGGCAGCCGAGGAAATGGCCCGCCATCTTCTGCCAGAACTTTTCGCCAGGATGGATGCCAGCGCGGTGCGCGGCCCAGACGCCCAGGACGCCATACTGGGTGACCGAGTTGTCCCAGTCACTGGATTCCATCTGATAGCGCCAGCCCTCTTTGTTGCCCAGCGCTTTCATCAGCCAGGCATAGTCGGCTTTGAGCGTTTTTTTGAATCGCTCGTCATAGGGTGCCTTGCGCAGGGCATATTCCCAGACATTGGCGCGGATGCCGCGCACGTAAGTGTCGTTCATGTCTTGCTTGAGCAGCCAGTCCAATGCGCGCCGGGTGGTGTCATCGCTGGCCGGATCCGCGCCGGCCGCCAGCCAGGTCAGCGCGGCCAGCGAGGTGGCACGGTGATCGGTCGCGATACATCCCTCGGCTGCCTGGCAGGCGCGCAGGTACATGCAGGCGTCGTCAATGGCGCGCCGTATTTCAGCCGCGGTCATGTTGCCGGAGGACGGTTCGCGACGTTGGGTTGCTGCTGTGTTGAGCTGGCGAGAGGGTATGTTGACCAGGTTTTGTTGCAGCGCCTGGTTCATGATCGGCAGGTTCACCGCCCGCTGCTCGAATTGCTGCGGCTCTATTTGCCGGTCCTGGGCCAGGAGGGTCAGGTTGACAGCAGCCAGCGCCGCGCTGATCGTGTATCGTACAGGGTATGTCATTGGGTCACCTCGATCCATTGTTCGTCCAGTTGAATGGTGAAATCGCCGTCCAGTTCCTGCGCGTCGACAAACTCCTTGTGCTTACGCATCAGCTCAAAGTATTCCGGGCTGAACCGCTTGACATTGCGCGCCTTGCGGTCGCGGTCCTCTTTGGCCTGGATCCAACGGGCATCGATCCAGCGACCGTTTTCACGGTAGAACGCGTTACGGCCAACCTGCTGGATGTTGTCGGCGGTCTGTTTTCTGCCGCTGCGGTCGAGAAAGAAATTCTCGTCTGTGGGATTTATGGCATTTTGCATGCGCTGGTCGTTCATGGCTTGCTGTACGGCCCATTTGCCGGTCGCGACCTTGTTGGCGCTGGTAAGCCGTTGGCGCATTTCATTGCGCGCCTGTTCGCGGGTCAAGCCGGCCACTGCGTTTTCCTCGCCAAGGAACGCCGTGTATTCGGTGATGATGCCAAAACGACGGCTCAGGCGCACCACCTCGTTGATCAGCTCATCGTTTTCGCCGTGCAGCCTGATCTCCTGCAAGTAATAACCGATCTTCCGGGCTGCCCAGAGCGGCGCGATGAACTCGTCGCGCTCAACCGGCTGTTCCGGGAAGGTCGCTTTGCAGGTATAAGTATGGGATTTGCCAAAGCGTGTTCCGCGCAGGGTCAGGACATGTGCGCCGCCGCCGCGATAACGGCCGAATACCATGACCGGGTTGTTGCGGAACAGCGAAGGCAGTTGACGCGGAAATACCGAAGACACCTTCAATTCACCGGCGTCCAGGGAGACATTGTCCAGGAACGGGTGGCTCAACCGTTCGAAAAGCGCGGCGATCTTGGTGTCGATCTCTTCTTCAGGTCCGATGTATTCCGAGCTGCCATGCGTCTTTTCCGCCAGACCGTCAAGCAGGTGGACATGGACATCGTGGCCGATGCCGACCACGAACACCTTGGCTTTCGCTTTGTTCAGTTCAGGCACGGCTTCCAGGATCTTGCGCGGATCGCGCTCGCCGGCCGTGGGCATACCGTCCGTGACAAAGATCACGATCCGTGGCCGGTCCTGGGTCATGGCGCCGCTCAAACCCTTACGCAGCGCGTCGCCGATATTGGTGCGGCCGGCTGGCGCCAGTTCGTCCACAAACACATCGGCCGCGTCCAGCGCTTGCTGGTCACGTGCGGTCAGGGCGTTGCGAAACGCGCACACCTCGGAGGCAAAGGCGATGATGTTGAAGCGGTCCTCCGGGTTCAGGTGCTCCAGACAATAGCGCACGGCATCGCGTGCCTGCTCCATTTTCTCACCGCGCATGCTGCCGGAGATGTCCAGCACAAACACCGCGTCCTTGGGCACGACCGGTTCGCCGGGCACGCCGCCGGGGCAACCGAACAGCATAAAAAAAACCTCCTCGTCATCCGCGGCGCGATGGCTCAGTACGCGTAGGCCCATAGGATCTTTGTCCGCGGCATGGAACAGGACCAGCTCGCGGCCTCGTGTACCGTTTTCGATAGCGGTCCGGACCGTGGCGCCATGCAGGTCGTCGCGCTCGATTTCGCAGGTATGGGTAGGGCTGAACATGCCACGCAAGGGTAGGTCATGGACCAGCGAGATTTCGACCGTGGCCCGTTCCAGCGGCGCAGCGGTAAAGCGGTCGTCGGGCACGGGACAGGCGAAGCGGATCAGCCCGGCCTGATCGTCAAGCGGTTGGTCATAGGTCAAGCGCCAGGTCATACGCTGTTTCAATATCACGTTCGGGACAACCAGCAGCTCGCGGCCGGACAGGGTCAGGATTGCGGTTTTACCCAACGCCTTGGCCCAGGCGGCCAGCAACGGTTCCGCCTGCTTTGCGGACAAGCGCTGTGACGGCAGCCAGTTCATCTTTTCGTCCATCTCGTAACCGCACATGGCATGGGCAACCGGCGCGCCGGTCGGCAGCGGCATGACCGCCAGACCCGGCGCTTGACGCCCGTCACAGGACACGGTCTCGGTCAACGTGACGCACGCCTGCTGGTTGCTGATACTCGCTTTTATGGTTGCGTAGGGTATGGTGTAGGCAATGTTTTTAATACCGGTATCCGGTTTCCAGCCAGCGCGGTCATCCAAGCCGCCGGGCACAAATAAAACGCCGCCTGAAGCAGCAAGCGTCCCAGCCAGCCAGCATCCAGCCGGCCAGCTCATATTCCTTGTTGTATGCATCCTCAGATCCTTTCCATTTGATCCATTTGATCGACTCTCCTTCATGGAGCGCCGGGTTTATGCATGAAACCTAGCACACCTCACGGTGAAGTAGTCACGGGAACGTCATGGAAATGTAAAAAGAGTGTAAAAAAAAGCGTGTCGGGTGTTGAGAGTTGTGTTCCTTGGACATTCAGACCTCAGTTTTGATGGTAAAAGACGAGATGTACAATCGCAAAGCCGATTC
>CAZOLK010000395.1:0-4487 GCA_964580325.1 uncultured Verrucomicrobiota bacterium
TCAACCCGCCGCCCAGCGTGGTGCCCCAGGGAACTGGTGAGTCGGGATAGAACGCGCGGGTGAAAAAACGGGCAACCAGATTGAACTCGGTCCAATCCCGCGGCGGCCGCAGGTCGAAACCGTGCTGGTCGTGGAACCGGTATTTCAGTTCCGGGTCGTCGAACAGATCCTTGCGAAAAAAAAGGAGCTGGGTGCCGCACATGAATGGAACCGCGTAGGTAACGTCTTTGTAGCGTGCGTACAGGTCCAGGATGCCCGGAATGAAATCCGCGTCCCAGTCCGGCGATTGCTTTTCCAAAAATGCGTCCAGGGGCAGCAGCTTGCCGGCCGCGGCCAGTTCGGGCAACCAGGGCAGGTCCACGTGGAGGATGTCATGCTCCAGGTCTGCTTCGCCGCAGACCAGGTCGCCATGATGCTCGTAGGGATGCATGTCGAATACGATCTCCACTCCGGTCTGACACTTGAAATCGGGAGCCAGGTCACGTAGCGCACGGCAGGATGAGCAGTTCAGGATCAGCGCATGGATCCGCTTTTTGAGCCTGTTGGGCCGGGCAGCGGGGCCACTGCGTTGTGCGGGTGTGCGTGCGGCAAGGTTTTCGATTCGCTGGTAGGCTTTCTGCAAGGGCCTGTCGGCCCGTATCTCGGCCAGCAGTATTTCCGCGGCCCGCTCACCCAGGGCCATGGCTTGCCTGGGAATGCTGCCGATCACGGGAAAAGACACGTCAGTCCAGGATTCCTCGGAAAAAGCGATTAGCGTCGGGTAACGGTCGGTATCGGTGCATTGCAATTGCAGGGCCTTGATCACACCCTCCATGAGCTGGGTCGAGGTGGCCAGGATCGCCTGGGGACAGGTCTTGTCGTGCAGGTAGCGAGTGGTCAATCGGAACGCGCTCTCCTTGTCGAAATTGGTGGAGATCAGCTTGTCGGCCGCGAACGCGCATCCGGCCTCGTCGAGTGCTTCGCGGTATGCCCCACAGCACTGCTGTTCGGATGAGTAGGTTTCGATGCCGGTCACCAGCATTATGTCGTGCAGACCTTGACGCAGCAGGTCGCGCATGACCGCGAGCGTGGATTGGTGGTTGTCATACTCCAGGAAATGGCCCTCGCTTTCCTGTACACGGCGCTCGACGAACACCAGCGGTATGCCCTGTTGTTCGAGCCGGCGAAAGGCGCGCGGCTGATCGGGCTGGCAGGTGGCCAGGATCATGCCGGCAACGCGCTGAACAACCAGCTTGTCCAGAATCTCGTTCTCGCGTGCCGGGATCTCGCTAGTGATGTTCAGACTGGCCGTATACCCCTGGGCGGCCAGCACGCGCTCGATACCGGTGAAGAGCTTGGCGAAACAAGGGTCCGTGATGTTGGGCAACAGCACGGCCACGTTTTGCGTCCGGCTGGTCTTGAGGCTGCGCGCCCCGGCATGGGGCTGGTAACCCAACTGACGAATCGCTTCCTGCACGCGCCTGACCTTGTCGGTCCGTACACCAAGCTTGCCGTTGATAATGTTGGACACCGTGCCCAGAGACACGCCTGCCCGTTTCGCCACATCTTTGATCGTGTTCATATACCTGTGAAAAAGCAATGTTGATTGAAACGTTTCAAAATTGTGATCGCAAAAATAGATGTTGAACCGAGCAATGTCAAGCGAATAAAATAAATTGTACGGCGAGTGGTAAGCGAGAAGTGTCGCGTGACGAGTGTCAGGTGGCAATCCAAAAAAAAGTTGGACCTGTTCGACTCGTCCGACCTCGACCATTGGATATTCCGTGTTGGACATTGCCTCTTTCGCCATCCGCCTTGACGCCTGCAAAAGCTTTGGTTAAGATATGTCCACGTTAATATGATTTTCGGTTTTGGAGACATAGTCATGGATTTCGCCAAATTCTATCAGCATAAGCTTAAGCCGCGTGTAGAGGAATTAGAGCGCCTGCGGCGTGCCATGGTTCCGCACTTATGCTTAAAAGCGGGCCTTACCGTGGTGGGTTTGCTTGCGCTGATGATCTTTTTGATGCAACCCGGGGTCGAGTTCTGGGGGCATACCGTAGTGCTGTTCATCCTTTTTCTGGCCCTGTTCCTGGCGCCGGTGCTGGTCTATTACGCGGTGACCGATCCCTACCGTAAACAGTACAAGGACCAGATCCTGCGTGAATCGCTCAAGGAATTGAACAGCAACTTCTTTTACGAATCGTCCAAGGGCCTGACCGAAAACTATTTTCACGACAGCCTGATCTTTGCCCATGTACGCCATACCAGTTTTTACATCAAGAAAGACTTGTTTCTGCTCGACACGGGTGATTCAGGCTTTCTCGCCGTATGCGAGATCGAGGTGGGTAAAAAAAGCGGCAAAAACAGCATTACCATTTTTAGAGGTCTGTTCGGCATGGTCGAGTCAGGTCTGCAATGCGGTTCGCCCATCATCGTCAAAGCCAGGAAGCGCGAAAAAAAGGAGAAGTTTTCCTTTCACTCCTACGGGCACATCGTCAAAAAGGAATATGAACTGGAACCCATGCATGTTGGCGATGCTGTGTTCAGCCAGATCTTCAACGTGTATGCGCGCGATCAGAAGGCGTTGAGCCAAGTTCTGTCCGACAAGGTTTGCGACGGTATCCTGACCTTTAAAAAGCAGCTTGACCAGGAACTGCATCTCTCGTTTGTCAATGACCGACTCTATTTCATGTGCCCGTTCAGGCTCAACCTGTTCGACCCGCCCATTTTTGTACGCCTGACCCTCGAACGCATCCGTCGCGATTACGATTTACTCGAAGCGCTGGTCATGCTCAAGCAGACGCTCGCGCTGCCGGCCGCAAGCGATTCGACCACGTTGAGCAATGAGATGAAAGCACTGTTGGCGGAGAATTAAACCATGGATCTGCTCGTTCTGACCGGTTTTCTGGGCTCAGGGAAGACCACGTTGCTGGTGAAGCTGGTGCGCTTGTTGCGTGCCAGGGGATGGCAGAACATCGCGGTGATCGAAAACGAGGTGGGCCAGGTCGGTATCGATGACGTGGTACTCAAGGAAGACCGTCTGCAGGTGCGTGAAATCTATTCAGGCTGTATCTGTTGTTCGTTGCGCATGGATCTCATCCAGACGCTGTTGGCCCTGGAGCGCGAAATCAGGCCGGACCTGGTCGTGCTCGAACCTTCGGGCGTAGCCGGACCGCGCCAGGTCCTGTCCGCTCTGCAAGGCTACAGCGGCGAGATCGACAGCATCACTGTGGTCACGGTCCTGGACGCGGTCCGTTTTCAACGCCTGAGCGATCTTTCCATTCCTTTCATAAAAGACGGCATCGACATTGCCGATCTGATTGCCGTGAATAAAGCGGATGCCGTGGATGAAGCAGAACTGATCCGGACGCGGGAGCGCTTACAGGCTCAGCGCAAAGGCGCGCCGGTTGCGGCGGTGTCAGCCCTGAACGGAGAAAACCTGGATGCGCTGGTCGACGTGATCCAGGCCAGGCGGGATGCGGGTATACGTAACCGGCAACCGTGCGAGACGGTAACGGAGTGTGCGGGACATACATTCAATATAGGGCCCAAACCGGCCGTGATCAGTTTCCAGATCGATCATGCGTTTGATCCGCCTGTTGCCCGGGAAAACATCGAACAGGGCTTGCGCGCTTTTTTCACGGATGTGACCGATGACATGAGGGTCTCGGGCTGCACGTTGATCGGCCATATCAAAGTCATCGTCAAACAGCCGCGCACCGGATACCTGCTGGCCAGCGTTACCGATTTCGACCATCCGGTGGGCTTGAACGGCTGTTTGGCGCCATCATGCGACAGTATAAAAGCCACCGTCAACATCATTGCCTACGCAATGAACACCGATGAAGTGGAGCCACGAGTCAGGCAGTATTTGAAGGAACGGTTGCTGCATTGACTGGATGACCTGTTGGTACAAATGGTTTGGCTTTCAAAGCAAGCGTAATGCCATCAGCCCTAAATATTGAATGGCCCCTCAATGGCGAAGTTTTTTTTGCGCACGCCCTAAGGTAAGGTAGGTTCAGTCAACACGCTATTTGCCCTGACCACGGACCCTGTTGATAATCTCCTCCTGGATTTCGCGCGACTGGGCCACGAAGCGTCCTGAGAATCCGCCGATGCGCACCATGAGTTGTCCATGCTCTTCGGGGTGTTGCCGTGCCTGTTCCAGGATCCGCGCATCAATGGCATTGCCCTGGAACATTTGGCCGCCCAGGTCGAAAAAAGTCTTGAGCAGCGCTTTGACCTGGGATGGATCGACCGCGCTCGGATCCAGGTCCCACATGTGGCTGGCGCCGCCGGAATAGCGTTCCAGTTCGAGGTGCGCGGCTGACCGCATGGCTGTTGTCATGCCGTGGTTCATGGACGCGGTCTGGGGCGTTATGCCGTGGGCCACCGGCCGTCTAGCGCGGCGCCCGTCAGGTGTCGCGCCCACCGAGGCGCCGGCCATCATGGCGTAGACGATGAAGACCACGCTGGGCGGGATGAGGGTGGCCATGCCCCCGCCG
>CAZOLK010000396.1:0-4486 GCA_964580325.1 uncultured Verrucomicrobiota bacterium
ATGCTCGCTACGCTCGGAAACCGTGGTCCCGGCGCTGGTGATCCTAAACGTTTTCTGGTGATCCTAAACGTTGGGTGCATGAAGAAAGGAGTCACGAAATGAGAAGGTTCATCGTCGCGCTGTTTGTTCTGTGCTTGGTCACTACGCAGGGCCTCGCCGCAATGACGGCAGACCAAGAGGTGTACAACAACATCACCTTCTATTCCGTCCTGCTCGCGACCAATCCGGGCGCCGCAGAGTACGTAAAGAAGGAGTTGCAGGAGTTCGATCACACACAACTCACGCCTGATACCATCGCCCTGATCAATGCACTGTTCTCGAAATGCACCGACACGGCGAAGGTTCAGCGTCAGATTGAATACCTGGGCACGGACGGAGAGAAGGCCATTGCCAATCGTTCCGTAACCGACGGCATGCAAGGCGGCCTTACGGCCGCAGGCACAATGGCCCAACTTGACTACGCCTCTGACGGCGAAATCAACGGGGGGGCAGTCGCTTATGCCCTTGTAGGTCTGGCGGGGGGGCTCATAAACCACATGATTGAGAGTGGAAAGGTGCGCGACCAAGTACAGCGCGCCATCACCGAGGAACAGCATAAGCAGGCAGATATTCTCTCTCAATTCACGCAGGACATGAACCGATACAGACAGAAGCCCACCTACCAGCAATTCGACCGGGCACTGTTATTCCAGCCTGCCCTCATGGACGCACTTCCAGATGACACGGCAGAAAACTACCTTGCCGCCGTGAAGCGGGATGACATTTTCAAGTACCGAGTCGTTCTCCTCAACACGCTTATTGCCCAATATGCGGTGGCGAATGTACCCGACCCCAAGTGGGTTTTCACCGCCCATGATCTTGTCAAGCAGTGGCCTCGTGCAAAGGACAAGAACCACCCTACATACTCGTGGGCTCTAGGCAATCTTGCGTACGCAGCACTTTGCGAGAAGAAATTGGATACGGCGGAGAGACTCGCGACGGAAGCCCTGTCCCGACTCCCCAGTAATGACAACGCCCTGAACAACCGGGCAATCGCCCGGATGCGGCAGGGGCGTGGAGCTGAAGCACTCGCTGACATTGATCGTGCCATCTCTGTAAATCCTCAGCACTCGTGGTATCTGTACTCCAAAGCCAGAATCTACGCCCTTGCCCTCAAGGACAAGGGCAGGGCCCTTGATGCCATAAATCAAGCATTTGCACTGGGGTTTTGCGACGTTAACCGTTTACGAACCGATACCGAGTTGTCGCTCCTTCATAGGGACCAACGGTTCCTTGACGCAACTACAGTCAAGTTTGAATGGAACGTGAGCAATGGTATCCTCTTCGCCGATGTGTACTTGAAGAACAAGTCACCTTTTGCCCTCACCAACGTTCGCCTTGCCTCAAACACACCCGGCTGGAATCCTGACTTACGTACGCAAGCGATCAGGTCCGGCGAGACCTTTCATTGGGACTGGGTTGGGCAACCGCCCCAGGAACAACAACTGAAGGCATCTCTCTACTGCGACCAGAACCCACAATAGGAGTCAATATGACATTCGACCCGAACGAAGAAGGCTTTCAGTGGCCAGAAGAAACAGATCTCACAAACTCCTCCGGTCAGGCACTTCATGTCAAACCATTTGCAATTAGACCAGCAGGTCTGAAATCAGCTGCCAACGACCGCGAGAAGGAGTGCTACCGGTTTTACGAGAGTCCCATAGGAATCCTCACGGAACTGGAGGTGAACTACTGGCGCATCGGTGGAGCCGGTGCTGCCATCGAGTTCCTGAATCGCTTCAATGGATTGTTCTCGTCTGGCACTACTATGCTTCCTGTAAAGTAACCACCCTGTGAACCCGCCTATGCAATAGCCGCCTGCCTGGCTTACCCTCTGAATCAAATCCAACAAACGGAGGGTAGTGACGATGGACATTGAGCAGAAGCTTGAATATTGGCGCGGACAGATTGATGCACAGCAGTCCAGCGGAAAGACCGTGCGTGAATATTGTGCAGAGAACGGGATAAAGGAATGGAAATACTATGCATGGAAAACGCGGCTGAACAAACCGGCCGGCGCAAAGACAACCACGACGGAAACTTTCATGCCGATCAGCATAACCGGGATATCAGGACTGCAAATACATTTTGGTGACAAGGTACGCCTTGAGGCCGGGGATGGATGTAGCGAAACACTGTTGCGTATAGCACTGGAAATTTTGAGCGGGCGCACAAAATGCTGGCGCTGACCGCGGCGGTAAAGCTTTATCTGTATCGCGGTGCGGCTGACATGCGCAAAGGCGTTGATGGGTTGAGCGGCCTGGCAAGTCATGCAATGCGTTCCGATCCTCTTTCCGGAGCGGTTTATATTTTCTGCAACCGGCGGCGGACGATGGTAAAGCTGCTGTACTGGGATCATGACGGTTTTGCTATCTGGATGAAACGACTTGAACGCGGGCGTTTCCGGCTTCCACAGGCTGGAGGGAACTCCTGCGAGATTGATCGCTCGACACTGGCAATGATGCTTGAAGGCGTGGTTGAACTGCGCCGTCTGAAGCGTTACAAGCGGGCTTGAAAAAAAAATCATTTTTTTTCAAAAAAAGGCTTTTAATTTTTTCAAGGCCTGTTAATGTTCTGTTTTATGAACATGACACTGGCAAACCCGCTTGAAATAATAACACTGCAAAAGGCTCAGCTTGCCGAAATGAGCAGCCTTTATGAAAACGCGCAGCGCCAGATCGAGCAACTGAAACATCAGATAGAACTGCTCACACGCCGTCTGTACGGGAGCCGCAGTGAACGTTATGAAGCCGACCAGTTTTTCATGGATGACCTGCTGCGCGCAACGCAGAACGCAGCGGTAGCAGAAGAACAGCCGAAGATTGAGGTGAAAGCCACCGAGCGGCGCAAAGCAAGACCGCATGGCAGAACGGCAATACCCGAACACCTGAAGCGTGTGGAAATCCTGCTTGATCTGCCGGATGAAAAGAAAATCGATCCGGCAACCGGCGAGAAACTCATGAAACTGCGTGACGAAGTCTCTGAGAAGATCGCTTGGGATCCCGGCAGTTGGTATGTCAAACGTTTTGTCCGTCCGCTTTATGTAAAAGCAGACCGGCAGAGCGAAGCCGCCGGGGTGTTCAGCACGGCAATGCCTGACTCGCCGATTGACAAATGCAAAGCGGACAACAGCGTTCTGGCACTGGTAGCTGTCAAGAAATGGGCTGATCACCTTCCGGTATACCGCCAGCTTGAGATTTTCCGCCGTGAGGGCATCAAAATCGCTTCATCAACCTTGGAATCATGGTCGATCGATCCGTTGCTGGCCTGCGAGCCTTTATATGAGGCTTTGAAAAAGAGCGTTTTGAGTGCTCCGGTTGTTGCGACTGACGACACGCCGGTAAACATGCAGGTTCCCGGCCTGGGCAAGACCCGTAGCGCACGGTTCTGGGTCTACGTAGCCGGTGCCGGTCCGCCGCAAAGGTTTTTTGATTTCTCCGAAGACCGGCGCAAAGAGCACCCGGCGGCAATCCTTGAATATTACAGGGGTTTTCTTCAGGCAGACGCATATGGCGGTTATGACGAACTGTTCAAACTGAACCGGTATATCATCGAAGTCGGCTGCTGGGCGCATGCCAGGCGCAAGTTTGATGAAGCCAAGACCTCTGCACCGGAGGAAAGCACTGAAATGCTGGGGCGGATCAGGTTACTGTACGACATTGAACGAAAAATCAAGGACGCCACGCCGGATGAGAAACTAGCGGTACGCCAGGCTGAATCATCAATATTACTGGCGGCGCTTTTTCAACGGGCGGCTGAAATGACACGTAATGCCTTACCGTCTTCGCCACTCGGCAAGGCTCTGACTTATGCGTTGAATCAAAGAGAGGCATTACTGTGCTATGTAACAGATGGACGCCTGCGCATCGACAACAATCTGGCGGAAAACGCCATCCGCCCACTGGCACTTGGACGCAAGAACTGGTTGTTCGCCGGCAGCGCACGCGGTGGTAAGGCCTGCGCCATTGCTCTCAGCCTTATCCAGAGCGCCAGAGCACTGGACATTAACTGCTACGATTACATGCTGGATGTCTACAACCGGATTATGAGTCATCCGGTCTCAAAGCTGGATGAACTGCTGCCGGCAAACTGGAAAGCTGCCCGGCTAAAAGATAACGGCTGAATCAAAAATCAAACGAATGCAAATCACGCTGGTGCGCTGTACGGGTTCACAGGGTGCTTACCCTGTAAAGGACGTTATTAACTCGCTTCTCCAAGGTGGAGTTTCTGCCGTGGAGGTTGAGGTGAATCTCGGCTGGCTCATCAAAGGGAACTACGTGACCTTCGATCCAGAGCAGATGATGATCGGACGGAAGTGAGGCACCCAACAAAGCCCTGCACACCTACAAAATGACCCGCGCGGACGCGGCCCATTTTGAGGGTGAGGGCAGGCGTTGGCGGAGAAGGAGTAGCAATGCACTCGAATAGGATGTTCACAGGACTCTTC
>CAZOLK010000397.1:0-2280 GCA_964580325.1 uncultured Verrucomicrobiota bacterium
ATTTCCAATATCCAACAGCCAACAAGGAATTTCCAATGTCCAAGGTTGAGATGTGCTACCGCTTGGACAGGCGATGTCCCGGTGTTTGCCAGCCTTTGTTTCCGGCAGCGCTTCAGAAAGCTTGATGATTCAAACCGCGTAGTCAATGAAAAGGTCTTGCAGGTCGCATTCTCTTTCCTTGGTCATTGGATATTCCTTGTTGGCTGCTGGATATTCAGTTTATCCTTGCTCATCAGGCTTCATGAGGGGTATACGCCAGGGACCACAAAAAGGTTACAAGAAAATGCCGGACTGTGCCTACCTATTGAAACATGGGATGCTTATCCATGAAATAATGGCTGTTGACGCGATTTCTGGTGCAGGTTGGTTTCACAGGGTCAGGGCTGTGGAACGCTTGATAACCTTGCTTGCCATCCGTGGAAAAGCGGATGCGCAGAGAAGGCGATGCGTAGCGCACGGATAACCCCGAACCACAGGAAGAACGGTGGTCGCGGGAACTGTGCCACGAACCAATGTCGTGGCGTGAAAAATAGCTTTGCCGACCGGTGCTGGTGATGGGGATGATTTTGCGGCAGATGCAGGGAGAACGGGAGCAGTGTCCGCACGAATCGTCACATGAACTGCTGCGCGTTCGACGGCAGCGGCAAAGTTCGTGGCGGCAGGTGTCGCAAACAACGTAGGATGTATGCCGGTAAGTCGGTTCCACATAGAAGGGCTCCACGTAAACAGGCTGATGACGGGTATTGCGCGCTTCTTCCCGGGTTGCGGCAGCCTGGTTTTCGGCTGTCCGAACGCGTGCTTCGAGTTGCTCGATCTTTTTCTCCTGCGCCTCGACTTTCAATTCGGACTCGCGCACTTTGAGCAACGCAACGTATTCCTCATCAATGGATACGTTGGGGTAGCTTTGTTTGAATGCGCGCCAAACCGCGACTTTCTCCTTGGACGAAGCCATTCGATAATCGATGCTGTTCAGGATTTCCTGCTTGCGTTCCAAACCCTCGGCGTAGAGTTTACGCTTGATCTCTTCCATTTTTTTGCGGCGCAACTCATTCAAAACTGCCCGCTCAACCTGTTGCTGCTGGTACGCTTCCTTGCTGACAATGTCGCTTTCAACGACAACTCCTTCAGCCAGTTTAACCCGACCCCGAGGATAATACAACAGTTCGAACTGGCCGCCTTTGATAAAACCAAGCGGTTTACCCATGATGTCCGTGACTCGTTCACGGCTGTCGCCAACTTGGACAACAGGTTCTACGGATGGAGCTTCTGTCGCTAAAGCCGACACATCCTGTTCGACCGGAACAGAGGTAAGGACCCTCGCAGAAACTTCACCTTTTGAGGACCCATTCATCCCACCCGACTTCGTTTCTGCGCAAACCCTAAAGGTCGTAAAAACCATCGCCAATATGATCATGATGTACATTTTCATAATGCTTGAATATAGCCCGATTGCTGAAAAAATCAACCCTGAAAGAGGTGCTGCTGGATGTCACAAAGCTTGTTTTCTTTCCTGGGATGTTTGCGAGTGTTGGGATTTTCTACGTGCCAGGTCTTACAGACACAATTCCCGCGAAAAGTCTCCGATTAAGGAACCCGCGATCATCATTGATCGGATCCTGCGGAACCCGCTCTAGCAAGCCCCAACGACCACCAGCTTTTCCTTGTTCAATCCATGCACCCTTAATTTGGGACACGATTTCGTTCCGCGCTTGACGTTTGAACAGCTTAGGCTATGCTTTGCACTTTGGGTTTCCATTTCCTCTCTGTCTATGTTGCTGATGACCGAATTGCGTTCCATTTTTGAACTGTATCGTTGCGGTTTTGGGCCTTCCAGCTCGCACAGCATGGGGCCGGCTCACACTACCACTCTTTTTCTACAACACCTAAACCAATCGCCAACACGCGTGCGGATAACATTGCAAAACAGCCTGGCCGCTACCAAACACAACCATCTCACCGATATACATTTAAAAAAAGCACTGGCGCCCATACCCGCGGACATCCTGTTCGATACTGCAACGCCATGCACGGCCCATCCCAATACCCTCGACTTCGCGGCACTGGACCAGCACGACCAGGCATTCGTGACTTGGCGCGTCTACAGTGTGGGCGGCGGCAACCTGGCCGACGACCAGGGCGCGCTCGATGCTGAAACCGCGACGATCACTTATCCGGTGCGCACCATGAACGAGATCCTGAGCTGGTGCACGCAGCACGAGATCATGCCCTGGGAACTGGTCGAGCAGGGCGAGACCTTCGATGTGCCGGTCCTTTCGGGCT
>CAZOLK010000397.1:2290-4428 GCA_964580325.1 uncultured Verrucomicrobiota bacterium
CCCGCACCTGTCACGCACGAGCGCGCATGCTGGACAGCCCCCAGCGCGACCTGGCGCTGCTGGCCGCGTTTGCCCTGGCCGCGGCTGAGGAAAACGCCAACGGCGCCCGCGTGGTCACGGCGCCGACCTGCGGTTCGTGCGGCGTGGTGCCGGGCGTGCTGCACTATTTCGAAACCGTCAAACAGGTCCCGCGCGAAGAAATCCTGCAAGCCCTGGCCACAGCCGGCCTGGTCGGCGCCGTGATCCGGGCCGGCGCTTCCATTTCCGGCGCCGAGGTGGGTTGCCAGGGCGAAGTGGGCACTGCCTGCTCCATGACCGCGGCGGCTGCATCCCAGATGCTAGGCGGTTCACTAAACCAGATCGAGTATGCCGCCGAAATCGGCATGGAACATCACTTAGGCTTGACCTGCGACCCGGTTGAGGGGTATGTTCAAGTACCGTGTATAGAACGGAACATGACGGGCTGCCTGCGGGCGTTCGAATGCGGCGTCTATTCGCTGCTGACCGATGGCCGCCATGTGGTCAGTTTTGACGATGTGATCGAGGTGATGATGCGTACAGGACGCGACATGCAGAGCGCCTATCGCGAAACAGCGGCAGGCGGGTTGGCCCGGCTCTGGCACGAACGCAGAACAGCGGTGCGCAGAAACAAGACGGGTGAAGTAGTGAGGCTAAAGCCGAATGACCATGACGACAAACAATAACGATATACACAACGTGCAGTTTGACCTGAACCGTTTTCCGGCGACCCGCATCGAGCGCGGCATTCCGGGGTTGGGTGTTTTTTTACTCATTTTCTCGCTTTTCTGGGGCGGCATTCCCACCATTGTCATGCTGGTCAACGTTTTCAGCGACGAGTTCAATCCCATGATCCTGTGTCTGCTCTTCTTTACCTTACTCGGCGCCTTGCTGTTCTGCATTGGCCTGAACCAGTTTTTTTACAAGCGGGTGGTCACCATTGACGAACACAAGGTGCACGTAGAATCCCAGTCCATGTGGGGCCGGTCCTCCTGGACCGAACAACTCGACCGCTACAAAGGCATTTTGGCGCACAGCGAATACCATTCGGGCGGCAAGAACAGTCCGTCTTACACGCTTTACATTGTCGAACTCTACCACGACCAGAACAACCGCAAGATCGTCCTGTACCAGTCACGCTCGGAATCCGGGTTCCGCAAGCGCTGGGAGGACTGCTGCCGCAAGCTCAATATGAAAGCCTTGGAAGAGAGCAGTGCTGGGTTGCTCGAGCGCAATGTGGACGAACTGGATAAATCCGTTCGCGAACAGGTGCGTGACGGTTCGTTAAGAATCGATTTCGATCCGTCCAAACCACCGCCCGAAGGGTTGAAACTGCACATTGCTGGCGAGTATTTTGAAATCACGATCATGCGTAAAAAGAACATGCTGGTCGGCTTGATCATCCTGCTCATTGTCTGCGCCGTATTCATCGGGTTGGGCATCATGCTGCCCAATTTCCCTGTGGCCATCGGCGGCTTTTTCCTTTTCTTCCTGATCATCGTAGTGCTGGCCGCGGCCTGGGAAAAGTATACCTTCAGCCAGATCCGGGTCAGTAAAAACGAGGTTCAGTCGCGTCGCGAAACACCGTGGGGCATCATCGAAGGTGATCGTATCGACACCAGCAATGTCGAGAGCGTCAAGATCGCCAAAGACGACCGCAATCTCTACGACGTTGTGGTGATAGCCAGCGACGACAAGACCATCTGCGTCGGCGACAGCCTGCCCCTGGATATGCTCAACTGGCTCAAGAACTGCATCCTGGCCATCATCTCCAAGTAAGTTGTGAAAGCGTTGATCCACAACGCTTTATTTGTTTCCATGACGAAAACTTTGGGCTGTATCTGTTTGACTATATCAGCAAATGTCCAAATATGTTGGCTCCGAGGATCGAAGTGGCTCCGTTATTATCTGGATTTTTGCGATAAGTACAGCATGCATCCCGGCGAAGCGGTCAGCCTGGCGTCTTTCATTGATAAACTGGCATCAAAGAACCAGTCGGACGCCCAGCAGCAGCAAGCAGCGCGGGCGGTGTTATGTCCCACGATTTCCTGGAATATCCCATAAGAAATGGAATGAATAATACAACAAAACTCACCACTCACATGCTTTTAATCCCCATA
>CAZOLK010000398.1:0-4395 GCA_964580325.1 uncultured Verrucomicrobiota bacterium
GCAGACCATGATGTGAGCCTGAACACGATCCTCACGCTGATGATACACCGGGCGCAGCCCCAGATCCGACTTACCCACCCGGAAGGCATCCTCGACTTCCGTCAGGTGAATATGCCACCGCCACAGCTTGACCGGCGCGGGACCTGCGGCATCACTGCGGATCCCTGGGCGGTCACAAGGCATATCAGTTCTTGTTTACAAGTTCCCATACATTCTTGTATCGTGTGCATATTAACGCGCCGATCCTATTTATACGGTATGTAGCGCATGAAGAAGAAATAAGTCAAGACGCAACCCCGAATGGCAAGTGGGCGCAATATGTTTATTGATGGTCTATTCAAGGTCCATATAGTCTTACATTCAGGCTGCCAGCATTGTCTTCATAACCAGAATCTTTAATATACAGACTAAACGACTTTCCCGTTCCTGTAATGTTATATTCGTATGTATGCTGGGATAAATCACTTTTGTCGGCGTTAAGGAGCCTCTCGTCGATTGCTAAATAATTTTCCCGGACGAATCGTGGCTCATCATTTTCTTGATGCTGTGAATCCGCTTTGGTACCTCTTTCACCCTGATCATATTGAAAAACACCGCTCGCGATGATTTTGTAGAGTGCTCCTTTTTGTGTAACGGTTCTCGTTCGTACTTTTTGCCCTTTGGCTGACACGGACAGTTGCTCTAGGTATCTAAGACGATCAGATGATTTATCCGGCTTGGATGTGCCGGACTCGATCTCTACAACGAAAGGCAATGGTCTGTTCAAATTTGTGTTGTCGGCATCATTCCATCGATACGCACCCACCCAGCCGATATTCACATAGTGTTCCCGTTTGTTTTCATTGTTCGGTTCTCCGTCTCCCCACGCCGTGAAGGTTAGCGGTTCAGATGTAACCCAGCGCCAGCGCCCCTCACTGTCTGCGTCCGTCAGCCCGATCCAAAAAGCTCTGTCAACACCTTCGTGCTTCGCCAAATCGTACACGAAATTATTTTCCTCCGCATTAGAAATGGTCACCAGATGGCCACCCATACGTTCTGCGTATGCCTTGGCATCCGTCCATGACATAGGGTGCTTGACCACCACATACCTGGTACTGCCAGACTCTTGAGTTGGAACTGCACCACTCTGCTTCATTGCTTTAGGTGTGGCGGTGGTGGTCGGTTCGGGACGTGGAGTAGCCGTCGAAAGCGTGCGAAGTGGTACTTTTGTTTTCAGCGGTGCAGTTGAGGGTGCTGCGCTGGATGTTGGATCGGGCATAATGTACGCACGCCCCTGGTCGGCAGAATCGACGTCACTTTTTCCGATGGCCGCCTGAGCCGGGGTGGAATATGTCATTGTATAACCGGCATAATGACCATCATCGGGCGCATCAATTTCAATCCGGTACACATAGGCGCCGTTGATCAACCTCTGCATGGCCGTTGGAACGCCGTCTTTGTGCATCAGATGTCCCCATGAACGCTTGCGCACCGGGGTGGCTTTGATGGTGGCGCGTTCGCCCTGATTGTATTTAGAGTCAAGTTTGGGAGGCTGGTATTTTTGAATGGAAAAGGTCTGAGGCTGATCAAACGCCGCCCAGTATAGAATGTGGGCGGTGCCTCCGTATTTGTTGTCGGTGTACGTGCTTATGCCTCTCCCATGCGCGAAAGCCGGTGAAAGCTCGCGCCAACGTCCATCTCCGAATGCCGTGCGTGCAGGTTCTGTTTGTTTTTTGACTGCGGACGGTTCCGTGGGTTTTGCTTTTGTCGAGACATACTGTACGGGTTTACCCTGCATGACCACATAATCCAAATCAACCGCCACGCTGGAAACGACCTTCCAGCTTTCGGCCACTTCGAGATAGGCCCCCGTATTGCCAAGAATTGATCGTCCCGTCGCGAGGGGCTTACCGTTCACCTCAAAGGTAAGATTCCCCTCTCGGTTAACCAGCGTCATAAACAGACTGCGATCATGCGGCAAAACAACCTGCGACTCTACGGGATTCAGATTGGAATCCCCGTTACCGAACCCAACGCGCCAATGTGGTTTTCCATCCACCCTTTCGCGTGCTAAAAAGAAGCCTTCGCACTTTATTGAATCCATTGAATCAGCCACTAGATAGAAACTTAACGTATATTCCCCAATTCCGGTCCCTCGAAAATCAGCAATGCGCGTGGTAATCGCCCAATCCTGCCCGGCAATCTGCTTTAATCCCTTTGTACTCAACATGACAAGCGGCTCGCTTTGACCGCGGTTCACATTATCCAGGCGTATTTGAAATTTTCCATTGTGGATGCGCCATTGCGCGTCAACATCCCCCGCCTTCAGCACTTTCCACTCTCCGGTGTCAAGCGGTTGCCCGAAAAGTGCTACCGCCACCGGTTCCAGTCCCGCTACCAGTATTTCCTTTGCTGTTACCACAGGTTGCTTCGATTGCAAAATCGCAGGCAGTTTTTTGACAACCCCATCCTTAAACTTTTCCAGCAACTGCCCTAATGTGGTCGGGGCGCTTGTCTTGTACCCCAGCAGAGGCGACAAAATCGGATGCCGCAATGAAGAGGTCTGAACCGCACCATGCGGCTTTTTTTTTGCAAACAGATTCGGCAACCCATAGTACATACCCATAAATGCAATTTTTCGATTAGGCGGTGAGGTTGGTTCCCGCACCAACGCATTTTTGGCCAGACGAAAGGCCGTCGATGGCGCACGTCCCTTTTTCAGTTCGTTCATGAACGACATCCACAATCCCGAAACCAACGCTTGCGGCTCATCCTTGAGCGGTGAATACGACATAGCGCTAAACCCCATAAATCCGCGAGATCCCTTTTCAAGAAAGGACAGGGAAATACTGTCGCTCGCCGTTCGGCCATTGATGATACCTCCGTAACAGGCGCTGCATAGAACCAAATCCGCATCGTCCACATCGTTCAAATTAAAGGCCACGGGATACGGTATATTTTGCTGGTAGGGCTCCCCCGTAAAAGAACGGTTATGCCTACTGCCGCCATGCAAAATCAGATACACTAGCCCCCCGTTGTAAAAAGGTGTCGGAATCGTGCTCGTGGTATACGGCAAACTCTTAAAGAGATTCTTGCCTTCCCGAACCGGATTGGCTTGGGCAACAATATCATCCGCGGTTGAGCGTTTATAGTTCGCGACACCTACCATTTTCAACGGATCAATCGCCTGATCGCTGCTGTTGGCTTGATACAGCGCACTGTTTGCGTTAGCAATGATAGCCGGATCATCTGGAATACGCCCTACATCAACATCCGGCATCCAATCCGGATCAGGCTCGATGTCGCCGTAAAAATCATCATTATAAATCACATCCTGATCGGTCATGTTTCCTGATGTAAAGCCGTAGCAGGGGTTTTTTCGCTTTATAAACGGCACCACCGCCCCGTTACCGAATATAAACACCGAACGGAGCGTATTGCGTTTCACCCGATCACGAATATTACGCTGCATGGCCACCCGGTCTCCGCTGTGCGCTCCAATATCGTATACCTCACCCAATCGGCCAAGCCACGCCTTGATGTGTGTAAACTGGCGAGGATGCCGCTGCTGCAATTTCGTCAAATCAGTCACCACCAAACAGGTGGATGGTGCTTTCAGTTCGGGAAATGGAAAAGAAGAATCAGGTGTCGCTTCCTGGTCAAATTTCCGGTCTTTCACCGGAATGATGCCATCGCCATTCCTGTCCACAAGATCACTTAGCTGCTGATAGGCTTTTCGTTCTTCAGGCGTCGTAAATGTTTCGGCCACGGCGACACTCATCTGCCGGGTGCGCGGATGCAAATCGATTCGTGCAATGGTGCGATGCACTACCGGTTCGCTCTCATCTTCAACCATTACCGTTTCCTCCAGCACATATACCTTGGAATACACTTCCCCCGGTACAGCGGCAGAGGCCGGTTCTTCGACAACCGTGCCTTCCTCAAATACGCGCTGGTAATCCTCGTTTCCCTTTGTCATCATCACAACTTTTTTCTCGATTAGGCACTGTGCCTCCCGCGGCGATACCGGACGCAGATTCCACCAGCTCCATCCAACTATCACCACAAAAACAAACGCCCCAACCAGAACCGCGTTCCGCAGTTTACGCCGGAACTTGCGCGGACGGCAAACAAGCCGCAGCACCAGGAGCACAAAACCGGAGGCCACCCCTGCAAGAATTCCTGAATCAATCAACACACCTTTTAACAACGGATCCATAAAAACCTTCTAATTGACATCGTTTATTTTCCTGAATTTTGCACACATAATTTCAATTTATTTTATCGCAATCCATCTAAAACCTTACAAACAGTAAATAAATAAAAATTGGGTCTTCCGACAAATAAATGGGTAAAATGATGATTAAATTGAATCTAAACAAAGAAAAGTTGTCAAATCATTCATTGCCTTATCGA
>CAZOLK010000399.1:0-4391 GCA_964580325.1 uncultured Verrucomicrobiota bacterium
AAGGGCTTAAAATGTCTCGGGAACAAGGCGCTCTTGGACCTGCTCAAACTGGGTTTTCTGGCCTCGCGCGGGCAGGCAAGCCTGCATGGCAGCCTGCCGATCAAGCCCGGCGAGGCCATCATATCGGGCTTTCTCTCGCCCATGGAACGGGCCGTGCTTCGTGCGGGGCTTGCGCAAAAACGCCCCATGATTTGGGTCCTGCCAGCCGGCCTCGACGCCCTCCACGGCAACGCGGCATGCCGTGTTGCTATTGAAGAAGGCCGCCTGCTCGTGCTCTCGCCCTTCGACACCGCTCTTGAAGCCCCAAATGCAGCACGCCTTGTCCGGTGTCTCGACGATGGATGCCCTGTTGTCGCAACCAACAGGCGCTTTTACGGCTAAACGCTTCTGGCATTGATTATGCGCCGTACCTGCGCACCTCCGACCAGTATGAGATTGACCTGTTGCTTGATTTCGGCACGAAACGCTGGGCCTGCGAGATCAAGCTGACCGCAGACCCCAAATCGGACGATCTGGCACGGCTGAACAAGGTGGCCGACCCTGATAGGCGCAGACAAACGATTCCTCATATCCCGGACCACCGACCCCATCGAGGCCGGGGATAGCGCATCGCTGAGTTTGTGAGTTTGGGGGTATGGGAGAGAAGAACTCGCGCAGCCGCCTTCGCAGGGCTACGGTGCGCCGAGGAGACAGCTTCAGCCGACCCATAAGCTCAAGCACGGGCGTTATGGTTTGATGGTCTGTCGCTGCAGCAGTCCAGCCCGCACGGCCGTGAGGTGGGCGCTGGTTTTTTTGTGGTACGGCCAGTTTTGCGGGGCGTTTTGCAGAGCTTTGAGCAGATCGGTCTCGGCTTCGGCAAAACGGCCCAGATGACGCAAGCCTACGCCGCGATTGAGGTAGGCCAGCGGCTCCCTGGGATTGAGTTGCAACATGCGGTCACAGCAGGCGATCGCTTCTTCAAGGCGGCCCAGTTCCAGCAGCAGGTAACTCCGGTTGAGCAGCGCGCCCGGATCCTCCGAATTGATGGCCAGCACCCTGGTATAATCGTCCAGCGCCTCCTGTAAACGGCCCTGACGCATACGGATCAGGGCACGGTTGGCATAGACCTGGAAGAAATTCGGATTGGCCGCGATCGCTGACGCATAATCGCTCAGCGCACCTTCAATATCGCCCTGATTGAATTTGAGATTGCCCCGATTGCACCAGACGCGGCCCAGTTTGGGGTTCAATTCGAGCGCCCTGTTGAAATCAAACAGAGCCAGATCGAGGCGCCCGGCTTCCATAAACAGCTTGCCGCGGTTGTTGTAAGACGAGGCGTAGTCCGGCTTGACCTCGATCGCCTTGTTGTAATCGTTCAGCGCGCCCTGGATATCGCCCTTGATCTCGCGGTCGTTGCCACGGTTGTTGTAGGCCAGGTAGTGGTTGCGGTCCAGGGCAATGGCATGATCCCACAGGACGCGTGTATTGCGCCAAATGCCGATCTGATCGCGGGTGCGCCAGCTCAGCAGAATCAGCACGCCGATCATGACTGTCAGCAGCAACCACCAGCCGCGACCGCCCGGACGCGCTGGACGCAACAGCAGCGCACCGAACAGCACGGCGAATGGCATGCAGGCCAGATAACTGTAACGATCCGCGGTGACCTGATGCCCGGCCTGGAGCAAGCCGCTGAGCGGCGCGATCAGCACAAGATAAGCAAACCAGGTGACGCAGCATGCCGGTTGGCGCCGGCGCAGCACGAGCAGCAACAGGCTGACGACACTCAGGAAAATCGCCAGTTCAAGAATATGCCGGCGCCACGGATCGAACGGCTCCTCCATCAGGTATAGCGGGGACAGTTTCAAGGGCCAGATTGTTTTCCAGGCGTAAAAACAGCAGCCGTATATAGACTGCATCAGGCGTTGTCCCAATCCGTAATCGGCCACGCTCTTGAGTGATGCCTGGGTTTTCTGACCATGGATCGCCACCAGGCCGAACACCAGCGCCATGGCCCACCAGGGCGTTTTCTCCAGTATGCGCCAGCTCAATCCGCACCACCAGTTTGACGCCCCGGCCTTGATACGATCCAGGGGATATAGATCCAGGATCAGCAGCACCACCGGCAGGGTCACGCCCGAGGCCTTGGACAGCAGGGCCAGTAGAAAAAAGCCCAGCGCACCGGCATGCCAGATCCATTGCAGCCGTTTGCCCGGCACACAGCAGGCGTGAACATAGGCGGTCACGGTCAACACATAAAAAAAACCGGACAACACATCGCGCCGTTCCGTGATCCAGGCCACGGATTCAGCGCGCAGCGGATGCAAGGCAAAAAACCATGCGCCGACACAAGCTGCGGTCAGACGGATCAAACGCTCCGTCCAGCCTGTAACGCGCCGTCGCGCAGCCAGCAATTCCAGGATCAACCAAACAAACGCCGCGGCCGCGGCAGCATGAAACAACACGTTGCTCAGATGATACCCGCGGGACTTCATGCCCCAACACAGGTAATCCCAGCCCAGGGTCACCCAGCTCAGCGGCTGATAAGGGCCCATGTGAAACGTGGTGAACATCCAGCGCAGATGAGCCAGACTCAAACCGCGATAATCGAAATTGCCCGCGAAATTGACGTCATCGTCCCACATGACAAACTCGAAACCGAGCGTCGGATAAAAAACCAGCACCACCACGCCAAAAACAAGCGTACAAGCAGCGGCATACAACAGTAGGATCAGCCCCTTCTTTGGCATGATGGTCCGAAACGCCTTTGTTAATGCCAGACCAGCGCGAGCGTGATCAGCTCCCAGGCGCCGGCGGCCAACTCGATCCGCTGAACCGCATCGCGCACCAGGATGCTCAGTTTACGGGCACCATAGCGATACACCGCAAAAGATTCACCCCCAAGATCGGGAACATCAACCGCCCGGAAACTGTCCGCGATAGGCGCATCGATTTTCTGGTTGCAATGGAACAACCCGAGCAGGCCCAGCGCACCGTGCCGGTTGACGATTTTGAGCAGACAATCCTCCTGACGCGGATCGCGGAACAGGATGTCGTGCGCCGGCAGGGCCGGTCATTGACCATTGGTAACGGATCACTGCTCACTGCTCACTGATTCAACCAGCAACCTTTTCCGCCACCAGGTCGCCGACTTCCGTGGTGGAATAGCCCATTCGGCCTGCGCCCAAACCTTTCAGCTTGTGCTGGGTGATGTACATGACCGCTTTTTCCATGGCCTTTGCGCAATCTTCCTCGCCCAGGGTGTCCATCATCATTGCGGCCGAACAGATGGCGGCCAGCGGATTGATCACGTTCTGCCCTGTGTACTTCGGCGCGGAACCCCCGATCGGTTCGAACATGCCCACGCCTTCGGGATTGATGTTACCTCCGGCCGCAATACCCATGCCGCCCTGAGTGATGGCACCCAAGTCAGTGATGATGTCGCCGAACATATTGCCGGTCACGATTACATCGAACCACTCGGGATTCTTGATCATCCACATGCAGGTGGCATCGACATGGCAGTAGTCGCGCTTGATGTCGGGATAATCTTTTTCGCCGATTTCGTGGAACGCGCGCTCCCACAGATCGTAGACATAGGTCAGCACATTGGTTTTACCGCAAAGGGTCAGGGTTTTCTTCTTGTTGCGACGGCGGGCGTATTCAAACGCATAACGCAGACAGCGCTCGACCTGGTAGCGGTTGTATACCATGCTCTGCACTGCTATCTCGTGCGGCGTGCCTTTCATGGAAAAACCGCCCGTACCCGTATAAATGCCACCGGTGTTTTCACGCACGACCACATAATCTATATCTTCGGGACCTTTATCGGCAAGCGGCGTGGGCACGCCCGGATACAATTTAACGGGACGCAGGTTGATGTATTGATCCAGTTCGAATCGTAAACGCAAAAGAATGCCTTTTTCCAGGATGCCGGGCTTGACGTCCGGATGGCCGATGGCGCCGAGCAGAATGGCGTCGTACTGGCTCAGTTCATCCGGCGCGGAATCCGGCAGCACTTCACCGGTTTTCAGATAGCGGTCGCCGCCAAAATCGTACTCCGTCAAATCCAGCGCAAAATCGAACGCGCCGGCAGCAGTTTGCAAAACCTTCACGGCTTCGCGCGTCACTTCAGGTCCAGTCCCATCGCCGGGAAGGACAGCTATACGGTATGTCTTCTTCATATTCCAGTCCCTATATTGTGGGAACCGTTCGTCCGATCCGGAAAATGGACATCGAAAAGCAGGCTCCCTTTTCGCTCAGAAATGGCAAACCTTAGCAGAAAGCCGAAGTATGTCAAGATGACAGGCTGAACTAAGGCAGCGCCGAAAAATAACCAACCTATAAGATTTAAGAAAGCGCTGAACATTTTTACCGTTCTGATGCAATACATGGTGGGGTGGTATTGCTGAAAG
>CAZOLK010000400.1:0-4356 GCA_964580325.1 uncultured Verrucomicrobiota bacterium
AGCAGCGGCCGTCATGGGCCACGAGACCTGGTCCACCAACCACGCCGTGCTGCTCGCGCCCGGCGTCAACATCATCCGCAACCCCTGCGGCGGTCGCACGTTCGAATATTTCTCCGAAGACCCCTATCTCTGTGCCGAGATCGGCATTGCCTATGTCAACGGCCTGCAGAGCCAGGGCGTCGGTGCGTCGGTCAAGCATTTTGCCTGCAACAGCTACGAAGTGGATCGCCACCGGATGAATTCCGTGGTCGACGAACGCGCCTTGCGCGAAATCTATCTCTACGCGTTCCGCCGCATTGTCAAGGAAGCGGATCCCTGGACCATCATGACCTCCTACAACCGGATCAACGGCGAGTATGCCGCGGATAACGTGCACCTGCTCGACGAGATCCTGCGTAAGGAGTGGGGCTACAAGGGACTGGTCATGTCCGATTGGTGCGGCGTGCACTCGCTCAAAGCCTCGATCATGGCCGGCAATGACCTGGAAATGCCGGGCATTCAGGAAAACGACACCGCCTATCGCCGCCCTGACCTGGTCATGGACCAGGTGGATAAATGGTGCATTGACGAAGAGATCGTCGACCGCCTGGCCACCCGCGCCGTGATTCTGGCCCTGCGTTCCGAAATCGGTCGCAGAAAGGAAAAGGAACCCGCCTATGGCACGCCGGAACATGCTTTTGTAGTGCGTAAAGTAGCGCGCGAAGGCCTGGTGCTGCTCAAGAACGAAGATAACCAGCTCCCGTTGAACACAGCCATCAAAACCGTGGCCGTGATTGGGCCCAACGCGGACCATACCAGCATGCGCGGAGGCGGCAGCTCCAACGTGCAGCCGGAATACTGGATCAACCCGCTTCAGGGTCTGCGCGAAGCCATGGGCCCGAACTGTGAGATTCTGCACGAAAAAGGTTGCGACAACTACGTCTACCTCAGCGGCCACACGCCCAGCATACCGGCGGCATGGTCAGTAACGCCCAACGGCGAGCAGGGTTTCTTGGCGGAATACTTCGAAAACGGCGCCTGCGCCGACCAACCGGTCGCCAGCGAAACCGTTGACACGCTCATGCTCCACCGTATGCCGCGTCAGAAGAAAGTCGACTGTGAAGGTGCGGCATCCATGCGCATGTCCGGCTGCATCACCGCGCCCGAAACCATGCGCCTCTGCCTGCAGATCAGCACCCGTACCAGCGTCCGTGTCATGCTGGACGGCAAAGTCATTATGGAAGTCGAGAACGACCCGTCGCTCAACTGGAGCAAAGGCGCGGAAACCATGGTCGATTTCAAAGCCGGCCAGACCTATGATCTGAAAATCGAGCACGCGATCCCGGAAAAATGGGGGCAATTCATACTCCTGTTCGGCGCGGTCCAGAAATACGCCACGCTGTCCCAAGACCCGCGCGCTGAACGCGCCCTGGAACTGGCCCAAAAAGCGGATGCCGTGGTTTTTTGCGCCGGTTATCCGTCCGACTACGAATCCGAAGGCATGGACCGCCCAGACATCGAACTGCCCGGCTTCCAGAATGAACTGATCGAACGGCTGGCTGAGGTCAATCCCAACATAACGGTAGTGGTCCACGCCGGCGGCGCCACCGGCATGCCCTGGTGCGACAAGGTCAAAGCGATCCTGCTGGCCCACTACCCAGGCATGGAAGGCGGGCACGCCATAGCTGAAGTGTTGACCGGCCAAGTCAACCCGAGTGGCAAGCTGCCAGTGACTTTTTACAAAAAAATAGAAGACTGCCCGGCCTGGCCTGTACCCTCCAGAACCACCCGCGACGTGATCTTCGGCGAAAGCATTCTGGTAGGCTATCGTTATACGGAAAAGAAAAAAGTAGAGGTCCTTTTCCCGTTCGGCCACGGCCTGAGTTACACCAGCTTCAACTACAGCGACCTGCAGGTAACAAAAAAAGCAAAAACCAACGAGCCCATAGAGGTCGCGTGTAAGGTCGAAAACACAGGTCCGGTCAAAGGCAAAGAAGTGGTGCAAGTCTACCTGGGCGACAAAGAGTGCACACTGCTGCGCGCTGAAAAGGAACTGAAAGGGTTTGAAAAAATAGAACTGGACCCAGGCCAGGCCAAAACCATTAACCTGACCATAGCGCCGGAAGACCTGCGCTACTACGACCCAACGAAAAAAACCTGGGTAACGGAACCGGGCCAATTCGAAATAAAAGTCGGTGCCTCCTCAAAGGACATCCGCCTGAGCACCGAAGTGGAAATAACGGATTAACGATGGCTTGGCAAAATCTATTTTAACAACCGATGAGACCGATGAGACCGATGAGACCGATGAACACCAATAAGTAAACTGTTTAAGGGCGTGCGCAGAAATAACAAATAACTTCGCCCTTGTGGAGGCAAGTCGCCGAGCCGGCAAAGCGCGAATTTTGCAGGAATAGTGAACTATTTCGAAACATTCGCAACGAAGTCGAAACGCTGAGGATCCGTATCTCTGAGGTAAAAAACGAAAGTAAGAAAAAAAATGGCAAGGAACCTTGACTTAGCCATGCGTCTGCGTCATATGTTAATGTTTACGTTGCCAATCACAAACAGCGGGCCGGAGTGGCGAAATTGGCAGACGCACTGGACTCAAAATCCAGCGGACTCATAATCCGTGTGGGTTCGAATCCCACCTCCGGCACCAATTTTTTATAATGGTGTAGATTGTTATTATGCCCCGTGGCAAAGGTGCTTGGTATCTTACTGGTACTGCTGTATTACGGAAGGATGAAGAGTACGATTTTCAGAACAACGATGGTATATATTTTTTTGGCACCTATAACACGGCGACCTTTCTCGCTGATGCGTTCGTTGGCCCCTACCGGTCGATCGGCGGCTTGCAGGCCAGAACCTGGCCAGTGCCGTCGTCCCGGGCGGCGAAATCATCTTTTTTTTACGAAGTCCATGTCGACCGGAACTAACGCCCCTTCGTCTGCGCGAAACACGATGTGGTCGCTATCGGCGAGGACGTTTATCATGAACAAGGAAAACCATGAACAAAGAAAAATCACTGCTCTTTATCTTCGCCGACCAAATGCATCGCTTCGCCCTTCAGTGCATGGGGACGCAGGATATCCTCACGCCCAATCTGGACCGCCTGGCCGGGCAGGGGACGCTGTTCCGCAACGCTTACTCCCAATGTCCGGTGTGCACACCCTTTCGTATCGGGCTGTTCACGGGGCTATACACTTGTCAGACAGAAACCTTCAGCAATAAATCGGCCATTCCGGTCGGTTGTCCCACGTTGGCCGATGCCTTGGAGACCGGCGGGACGAGCACCAGTTATGTGGGGAAATGGCACATCGGCGATTCCGGAAACAAAGCGGTTCCCAAGGAATTGCGCGGCGGCTTCCGACGATTCCTTGGATATCAGTGTTACAACGACTTTATCCATGATGTCCGCTTGTTCGACGAACAAGGCGAGGAACACCGGTATGACACCCACCGCACGGATGCCACAACCGAAGCGGCCATCGAACGACTCGGCGAGGTCGCCAAAGACAAACCCTTCGCCCTTTTCGTATCCTATCAGGCGCCGCATTATCCGGTGCAACCGTCACGAACCTACGAAGACCTTTATCCCAAGGCCCCCCGGCGCCGTCCCAATTGCGGCGAGGTGGACCCGTACACACGCACATGGAGTCCGCCGAGTCCCTGGCCGCCGGATTCCTGCTCCGATTATCAGCGCTATGGAAACAATCTCGACGAATATCTCCGGCTCTACTATGCCATGGTCTCACAGGTAGACGCCAACGTGGGCCGGTTGCTGGATGCCCTCGACCGGCTGGGCTTGACCGAAGAAACGATAGTCGTGTTCACCTCCGATCATGGCGATATGCAGGGTAGCCATGGCTTGCGCAACAAATGCCTTCCTTACGAGGAATCGAGCGGTATCCCCTTGATTGTGCGATGTCCCGGCGGCGTCCCGGAACAAGTCTCCGATTCGCTCGTTTCCTGCGTGGATTTCTTTCCGACCATCTTGGACTTTCTTGGCTTGCCTGAGCGCGAAGGATTGCCGGGGCATTCTTTCGCTGGCATCCTGTTCGGCCGGAAACCAACATATTCCGGGCCGGTATTTTCCGAGATGCCGAACTGGAAGATGATCCGTGATGGCGATCTTAAACTGGTCGCCGAAGGCGATAATCTGGAGCCAAAGGCCCTGTATAACCTGGCCGAAGACCCCTATGAAATGAAAAACCTGGTGTCCGATACATCCTATGAATCCGAGGTGAAACGACTCCACGAAACACTCGGAAATTGGCTGGGAAACCACAGGAAATCCAAATAAAGGCTTTTCACAATAGCAACCCTCTTCTGGAAAAACTGGCGTACACTTCTTGTTGCCAAAGGTGAATCGAT
>CAZOLK010000401.1:0-1379 GCA_964580325.1 uncultured Verrucomicrobiota bacterium
ACCCCGCTTTTAAAAAAGCCAATATAAAAAATGTTTTTCTGAACAGGGTCAACCTTGTTGCGAACGTCTGGAACTCTAAACGGGTCGATTTGTCCTGGGACCCATCGACGGACAACAAGGCCGTGGCGGGATATCGCGTTTTTCTGGATGGAACGCTTCATGCCTCGCTCTCCGGCACGACAATCAGCCTGACGAACTTGACGCCTTCAACGGCCTACGAGGTGTTTGTCCGTGCGTTCGACCTGTCGGACAACCCAAGCGATCCATCCGAAACGGTCAGGTTCGTCACGATCGATGAAGACACTGAACCGCCGACACAACCGACCAACCTCAGCGCCCGCGTGATTTCCTCCTGCCAGATGTCGCTCGACTGGACGCTCTCGGAAGACAACGTGGGCGTGGTCGGATACCGCGTTTTCCTCGACGATGTCCTGTTGGCGACGGTTGCGCATCCGCCCATGCGGGACACGGCGCGCGCTCCCAACACGCATTACGCCTATCGCGTCACAGCCTTTGATCGCGACGGCAACGAAAGCCCGACCTCGGAGACCGTGCTTTCCCCCGCTACGTTTTCGTATCTTCCGCGCATTTCCGTTTCCAACACGGTTTTTCTGGCGGAAGGGCAACCTGTGTGGATGAATGGCGCGAATACCCCCTGGCACTGGTTCAACGAATTCGGCGCCAGCGGGTACAACGCATACGACCCGGTCTGGTGGGACGCCCACTTTGCGCAATTCAATGCCGCGGGCCTAAACGCATCCCGGGTCTGGATTTCCTGCTCTGGCGAGGAAGGCATCCTCATCGATTCGTCCGGGCACGTTTCCGGCGCCACCGATCTGCATTGGCAGCATCTCGATCATTTCTTCTCCATTGCCCAGAAGCACGGCATCTATATCATGGCCACGTTGATGTCTTTCGACCATTTCGATTCAGCCCGTCCCACGCACATCCGATGGGTGAACTGGATCAACAGCGACACGAATATCGATTCCTACATCGAAAACTACATGATTCCATTCCTCGATCGCTATGGCAGCAACACCGCGCTCTGGTCGTTCGATCTCATCAACGAACCCGATGGGGCGGCAGACACGGAAGGGAGGCTCGTTCCCTGGGCCCGCTTTCAAAAGTATTTTGCAAAGGCGGCCGTCGCTATTCATGAACACAGTGACGCGCTCGTCACCGTCGGCATCGGCATCATCAAATATAACAGCGATGCCCCATCCATGAATGGTAATCAGGTCAGCGACGCGGCGTTGCAATCTCATACCAACCATCCCGGCGCGGCGCTGGATTTCTGGTCGCCCCACTGGTATGCCTGGATGGATCCGTATTGGCCGATTCCCTTCTATGTCACCCCGGCGGCCTTCGGGCTGCCG
>CAZOLK010000401.1:1389-4356 GCA_964580325.1 uncultured Verrucomicrobiota bacterium
CCCGCCGTACTCGGAGAAAATTCCGCCCTTGGAACCACCGGACACACCCTCACCGAAGACCTCTTCGCGGGCTATACCAACGGCTGGCGCGGCGCGTTTCCCTGGACGTCTAATGAGGTCGATTTTAATGGTGGATGGGCCGAGGTCCAACCCGCTGCCACCGCGTTGGTGAACGCCTACCCAACACTGTGTTTCCGAGTTGGAACGCTTCCTACCTGATCAACGCCACGGCGAGCGAGGGTGGCGCGGTGGCGCCGGAATCGATAACCGTTCCTGTTGGCGGATCCGCTGCGTTTACCCTGACCGCCGAGGTCTGGCAACGTGTTGTCTTCATCGCCACCAATGGAACTTCGGTCGAGGAAACGTTCGACAACAGCAGCACAAACGTCACCTTCCTCTGGAGATCCGTCACGGGCACTGGCGCCGTCCATGTCGTCTTTGCCCCGCAAACCGCCGACGACCCGGCGCAGACCCCGTATGCATGGCTCGCTGCACATCAACTCAACAGCGGTGTTTCCTGGAACGAGGCATCTCTGCGCGATGCCGACAGCGACGGCTTCTTTAACTGGGAAGAATACCTGGCCGGAACCAACCCGACCAACGCGGCGTCCCGCTTTGAAATCATTGGGCTGTCATTTGACCAACAGCATCGCCCCGTGCTCACCTTCACGGGATCCGCGACAAATGGCGTCAGCCCACCGTTTCAGATGTTGCGTGCGATGGACATGAACGGGCCGTGGCAACTGATCGACGAGAACATTCCTCGCCAGGCGGACGGCGTTAACATCTGGACGGATCACACGTCACCCGATCAAGGTGCGGTGTTCTATTGCCCCAGGGTTTTGGCCCCCGAGGCACCATAAGAATTATACCCAGATAACACGGCAACGTAGTGAAGGCGCATTCGCTTGTTGCGCTGCGCCGGGTGGAAGTTGACTCCACAAATTGTCATTGTTGTTTTCCCGTGAACCCTTAGCGGACAGCCGCGCCCATGTCAGTTGAAATGCGGGTTGCGCATTCGCGTACCATTTGCTCCAACTCGCGCCGGTTGTCGCCACGTATGCGTTGGGTCATGCCCGTAATGCCCAAGCCGGCCACGACCGCACCGCGCAGATCAAAGACCGGCGCCGCAATGCAGCAGATGCCGGGCGTGTATTCCTCCAAATCAAAGGCAAGTCCTATCTCGCGCACCTGCTCCAGGCACTGCAACAGTTCACTGCGGCTGGTGATGGTGGAAGGCGTGCGCATGGGCAGTTGCATGGGCAGCATTTCGCGCAACGCCTCTTCCGGCATATGCGCCAGCACGCATTTGGCCATGGCATTGCAATGCAGATCCAACTTGATGCCCGCGTTCATGTGGAAATAATAATCCAGCGGCGGCGTGACCACATCGATCACCAGCATGTGCTCGCCGTCCAGTATCTGTAGCGAAACCAGCTCCTCGGCCCGTCGCCCCAGCCATTGCAGATGCGGGCGCGCCCGGTCCGTCAAAGTGAACCGCTGCAGCGTGCGCACAGCCAGCCGCAAGAAGCCCCTGCCCAGCCGGTAGCGGGTGTTGCTCTCGTCCAGTTCAAAATAACCCTGCTCTTCCAGCAGCCGCACGATGCGATAGACCATGTTCTTGGAAATCGCGCACTGCCGCGCCAGGTCGGAAATCCCGGCGCCTTTTGGATGCTCATCCAGGTACTCCAGGATCTTCAAGAATCCCTCCACCGCGGGTGCCTGATACCGTTTTACTGTCGCTTGCTCCCCAGCCATTGCTCGTGGCCTTTCTTTATGTTGATATTATCATAGCTCCGTATTAAATATATAACAAAACGCTTTCAGCGCAAATATTTTTTACAGCCTATTTTATTTGACTATATTATTTTTTAGCGTACTTTTAAGGAAAAAGCGCAAGTTGTCGGTTGTGTTACAAAAAGAACAGTCAATATATATAAGGTATCGCAATGAGCCGCAGGCGGGTAAGGTGTCGACTTCGCACGCACTCGGAGGCATGCGCGAATGGATTTTCGGGTATATCGGCGGAATCCGTCCCGATCCCGCACAACCCGGCTTCAAGCGCTTCATCATCAAGCCCCACGTGGACGCCGGGCCGGCATGGGTCAAAGCCGATTACGATTCCGTGCACGGGCAGATTTTCTGCCGTTGGCGGCGCACGGATGATATCTTGACGATCAAGGTTGTCGTTCCGCCCAATACCACCGCAGAAGTCTGGTTGCCAACCACGGCCAGCGCGGGGGTGACGGTGAGCGGCAAGCCGCTTGCGTACACCGCCAACAGCAAACGTCCATTAATGGAAAAAAGTTGGGGCAGTCTGGAAAATCTCTTCAGGTGAGCATACTTTTCAACATGGAATAAAACCACAATAAAAGGGAAAATAGATTATGTGCAACGCAATCGCCAATACCGTGAGAACCATGCTCTGGCCATCATGGCTTGCCGCGCTGGCAATCATCGCTTCGGCCCGGGCTCAAGAAAATACTGCCCATATCGTGGAGTATGCTTTCAAAAAACCCGCGGTCATCGACAAGGCCAACAACATCATTAAGCTGACGCGTTTAGGTAATGGTCATCTCACCGTGGAGTTTCCACGGCCTGTAGTTCACATTGCCGGACTGGCGAAAGTGCAATCCAAATTCACCGTTCTCGGCGATTACGGAGTAGTGTACGGCCCGACCCGGGATTGGATTCCGAAGGGCGAGCGCCCGTTGGCCATTGACATGACCCCAAGCGCCACAGCCACCTTCGAATATACCGCGGGGTGGGGCATGTTCGAACTGCATGAGGTGGTTGCCACCCTCGATGACGGTTCGCAAATTGAGCTGGCGCAAGCCTTTCAGGATGGGTACGAAAGCAAAGCCCCCGTCAAGGAAAAGGTGCTTGGCGTCAAACACTGGCCCGAACCGGAAACCATGGCTATCACCGCCGAAGCGGCCGAGGAAGCGATCCGGCTCGACTGGAAAC
>CAZOLK010000402.1:0-4338 GCA_964580325.1 uncultured Verrucomicrobiota bacterium
CCTGCCCTACCCTGCCCTGCCCTGCCCTGCCCTGCCCTGCCCTGCCCTACCCTGCCCCTCCACTGCTGGTCCGCGCTGCAACAAACCTCTATTTATTTTATATTCTACGTCCTGTTAAAACAAAAGGTCATCCCCTGTCATGATACCATCGGTTCCATGCGGTTCCATGCGGTTCCATGCGGTTCCATGCGGTTCCATGGCGGTTCCATGGCGGTTCCATGACAAGGGTTTCAAGGGAATATGAAAGGTGTAGAAGATGAGCAGTCTGGATGATTATAATGCAAAATTGCCGTTGATCACGGCCATGACAACAGTGGTATCGCCAACCATGCCGGTAACGGACTTCCTGCAAGACGCCGAGTTTTTGAACCAGTGGTGCCAACCTGACCGCGAACAACTGACCAACGCGGGTCTGGACTGGACCCTGGTGGAAGACCTGCCCGCACGCATCGGCGCATTGCGCCAGGCGGAAACCAATTGGGGTAATACACGCTTTTTGCGCGACCAGGCGCAGGAAGAATGGAGCAAACTTTCACCCGAAGCATTTGACAAGCGTGACGTGCTGCTGCATCACCTGCGCTTTGCGCTGCGCAACATGCCCGACGCCAAAAAAACGGTGGACGACATTGCCGAAGGTAATGACAACGCAGATATGATCCAGGACCTGCACCGTCTGGGTGAGTTGGGCAAGCAGCATCCTGAGGCGCTGAACGCGGTCAACGTTGACCTGGCGCTATTGGATGAGGCCATCCAACTCGCGGACCATCTGTCCGAGTTGTGGGCAGAAGCGAAAACCGACAGCAAGACCATGGATGAAGCGCTGCAGATCCGCAACCAAGCCTTCACACATCTGAAAGAAGCAGTGGAAACCATTTATGAATACGGGCAATACGTTTTCTGGCGCAACGAAAAGCGCCGTGAAGGCTATGCCAGCCAATATTGGCGTAAGAGAAGGCGTGAAAGCCAAAAAAAAGCACAGGAAAAAGCAAGCGAGTAAAGCCCTGCATCATACCCAGCCCGGCTCAAAAACTTTACGGCGCATCAATTTGAGACCGGGCTGAGCATGGTTGAGCGGCAAAACCATATTTCGCGCAGAACGGCAAATCACCCCGCAGAACGGCAAAATCACCCCGCAGAACGGCAAAATCACCCCGCAGAACGGCAAAATCACCCCGCAGAACGGCAAAATTGCCCCGCAGAACAGCAAAATTACCCCGCAGAACGGCAAATCACAGCCGCAGAATAGCAAAACGACCCGCAGAACCGTAAAATATTGCGCAGGATGACGATATTTTTCAACAGAGCGCCATTATTATGCACAAGACGCAAAATATGAGAAGCAGGAAGCCTAAATTTCCAACAGGAAGGCTAATTTTCAACAGGACGCCAACATTCTGCCCAGAAAGGCCAAATAATGCGCGGCAAAACGCAAGCGCAGGATGACCCGGGCTCGATGTTGACTTTCATCACTCGTCTATTTCAACTTCCTCATTCTCAGGAAGCTCCTCTTTCACCCAATGAGTCGCAGCCCGATTTGTATTAATATCCGGGATTTCATATGTTGCGGCTATTTCAGGATACAACAAGCGCATGCTCTGAATGCCTTTCTCTATATCTGACAGGATAGCAGAATGCTCATTATTTTCTTTAAGCCATGCGCTCCATTCCATGAAAAGCGGGAGAAGTGCTGCAATCATGCCTTCTGGTTTTGCACTGATCTTGAATAAGGTTATGCCAGCCTTATCAGCGCGAAAAACCTTGCTCACGGTCTCATGACGATCAGCTAAATCCTGGATTCGCGCAGGATCGTATTTTTTTGACGCACAGATGGCAATGAATATTCGCTTGGTCTCCTGATTTATCTTGTCTTTTCTTATATCCATGATCAGATCAGAAAAAGAACCCATCTCTTTAATATAACGACCTTTATATAACTGAAATGCACCTCTTAAACGATAATCATGTGAATAGACGCAATCTCCTTGCTCGCTTATGTCATCCAAATGCCGGTACGTTTGAAGATAACCGCCATGATGCACATACGGCGTTTTCATGGATCCATAAGCGACGGAAATGGCGCTAAAAAAACACACAGATAAAAAGCGCACAATCCACACGCCCATGTACGTTTTATATGCTGGAAACATGGCGACCACCCCCTCTAACCCTGTCACTATAAGAAAGCCGACAGTAGCCAGAATGAAAGGTGCAGCGGTTATGTAATACCGCGCATTCAGATGGTAATTGATCAATAAGGCATACAGCATGCTTATGACCCACGGAAAAACCAAAGAAAATCCAAGCAGAAAACTCATCAGCCAAGCCCGTCGGTAGGCACGACGCCGAATGATATACACTATTGAAAAAATTGTCGCAACGCCCAAGATAGATAAACAAAATCCAAAATCCTTTTTGCCATCCAAGCCAAGCAAGAAACAATACATAGTTCGAATTCGACTCAGACCCGGCAAGGTCAGATCGCCGCTTACCAGACGTTGGAGAAGGGAGGTCAAGTTTGGATTGTCACTTATCAAATAACTTTTATACGTCGTGAGCGGCAAGGTTTGCCAGGGGAAATAGAAGAGTACAGCACAAAACGCTGAAATCCATGTCCAGATCACGCGTTTTCTGAGGGTGCGACAAAAAAGCAACGGGAAAAGCGTCAAACATGCGGTAAACAACACAATTAATGGTTGGAAACCGACTGACAAAAGATAAGCCAATTGCACGACAAACAAGAAAAAGACCTTCTCCCATGAAATACCTCCCCGATGCCTGAAAATAAAATCGTAATAGGCCAGCAGACAGAAACTTGCGAAAAGAGTTGCCGTCATATAGGGCCTCGATTCCTGACTGTAATAAATCAGATTCCGGTTGAATACTGGTAATATCAGAAAACTGATCGATAACAGACCCACTCGAGACCGTGGCGCTTGAATACGCGACCAGAACATGGTCAATGCAACGCATACCAATGCGCCGGCAAGCACTGAATGGATGCGAATACCCATTACAGAAAAACCAAGATGGGCTATACCAAGCTGCTGAAGATAATGGGTCAGAGGAGGCTGCGCAAATGTTCTCACCCTACGAACCATATAACCTGAACCTAATCCATACTGTTGAGTTACGCTATATACGCGGACTGCTTCCTTGGTCTCGTCCTGCCAGGTGCTTAGCTGTCCGACTTTGTATATACGAACTGAAAAAGCAACAAGAAAAACAAACAAGAGGATCCATGCCGTCTTGCCCCAACAGTTCCGCCAGGAAAACTCAACCCAGTCGCGCGATCCACAAGCGGAAACAACACTGTGAATAAACACGGAAATCAATAAAGCGAAATAAAGGCTGGACATCAGCGGCAATAGAGCCAAACCTGGAACAACAATAACAAAGGCTATGCCCGAACATAAAAGCCCGCCCATAATAAACAGCCATCGCAAGGATTCCATTCTGTTGCCTGCAGACAACCACAATAAAAGACGAAAATAGAGCGAACCCACCACGATCCAGAGGATGCCCAGCATATAGATAGAAGTAAAATCAAATCCCACGTTACCAACAACCGATGAACGGAGATGCGATAAAAATTGTGGTGAAACATTGAACAAAAAACATACGAATAAAATACAGATATAAACAATTATCATTTCTTTTTTATTTTTCACAATCAGCATTCTTTCTAAAGTGTACGTCTATCAACTAGCTAGCTAATATCCTACGCCAAAGGGCTGTGTTCTCACCCCCCATTCTTCAAACAAAAATAGAGGTAAAGTCAAGATATCATTCACATAACTTCAACATCCATATCGTTGCTATATTGATCACACCTCGATGATCTCGAACCCACCACAGCCCTCGGGCGTACGCGCTGCAGATGGTGCCGCTGCCGATGATGCCTGGCGGAGTTTGGTTTCATGGTGCGTGTGGTAGGACTCCCCGTTGCAATCGTTGCCGGAACGCGTCGAGATGCCGGGCATAAATGTCCCGCGGCACCGTGTTGTGTTGCCGACAGAGCGCAACTGCCAACCCGATGGCTTCGCCCATCATAAAAATTAAAAGAGTGAGTAAAAAATCAAAATGAGCGTTTCGGACGCTGGAGCCATATCACATCCTCTTCCTTGGCCACCGCGTCCAGCCGCTGCTCGCTCCGTCGGCCAGCACTTCGCCTTAGTGAGTCGCGCACACGTGAAGGATACATAAGGCAGTCTTTGAGCACGGCCTGCGAGAAGAAAGCACACATCTGGATAATCGTCAATTCCGCGGAGGTCAGGTGTTCTTAATAAATTGGATCCCGTCGCTAAAATCGCATGGAACGAACCGAGGTTCCTGGCAAAC
>CAZOLK010000403.1:0-4307 GCA_964580325.1 uncultured Verrucomicrobiota bacterium
CCAATGGACCGGCGCAGCAGGATGTGATCCGGCGCGCTCTGGCCGACGCCGACGCAACCCCTGACCAGGTGGCCTATATCGAAACCCACGGCACTGGAACGGAACTGGGCGATCCGATCGAAGCGCAGGCGCTGGCTGCCGTGTTTCAGCGCGATCCCGAACAGCCGCTGCTGATCGGTTCGGTCAAAACCAACCTGGGCCATCTCGAAGCCGCGGCTGGCATGGCCGGTGTGTTCAAAGTTATCCTGTCCCTGCTGCACGATCAGATCCCGCGCCATCTCCATTTCAGCGAACCGAACCCGCATATTCCCTGGGACCGCCTGGCCCTTGCCGTGCCGTGCGGCGACACGGCCTGGCCGGACTATGCCGCGCGCCTGGCCGGTGTCAGTTCATTCGGGATGAGCGGCAGCAACGTGCATGTGGTTATCGAGCAGGCGCCGGCCGCTCAACCTGCCGCGGTCGAAACCGGCAAGCGAATAAACATCCTGTCCCTGTCCGCGAAATCGGCGGCCGCGCTGGAAGAACTGGCCCGACAATGCCGGGAACGGATGCAGGGAGCAAGGAAGGTGCAGGATGCAGGGCACAGCGTGCAGGATACAGATCGCCACTCGCCGCTTGCCACTCGCCACTTGCCTCTCATCACGCTCCCCGCAATCTGTCGCACAGCCCATACCGGCCGCGCTCATTTCACCCACCGTCTCAGCCTGACCGCGGCCGGTGCGGAAGAAGCGCTAGAGAAGCTGGACGCTTTCCGTAACGGCCTAGACGTGCCTGGTCTGGCCACCGCGATCAGCGATCCTGGGGAGCGCATGCCACTCGCTTTCCTTTATAGTGGTCCTGACCAAGTTTTCGCGGGTATGGGGCGCGATTTGTATGTTTGCTTTCCTGTTTTCCGCCAGGCCTTGGACGAGTGCGCAGTATGGTTCAGGCCGGAAGGCACGGATGAACTGCTTGCGCAGCTCGGGTATGGCGCTGAGGATCAGGCGGATGACGCCTTGAGCGCGGCTTTGCGCCGGTCGGCGCTGTTTGCGTTGCAATACGCGTTGACCGCTCTATGGCGTGCCTGGGGCGTATGCCCGGACCTGGTGCTGGGCCGCGACGAAGGCGATCTGGCCGCAGCTTGCGCTGCCGGTGTCATAACCTGGCAGCAGGGCGCCATGCTCTGCGCAAACAACGCTGTTCCTCAAAACTGGTCAACGCCCGCGAGGCCCTGGGTCACTTGCCGAACCGGTGCGGTCGTCACAGCCGAAGAACTGGTCGATTTCTGGCGCCGGCCTTGTGAATCGCGCAGGCACATGGAAGAAGAATTTGCAACCCTGACCGAGAACGGGGCGCGCTGTTACATTGAAATTGGTCCAGGCCCAAAGCTGCTGCATACAGGTCGCGACCTGGGCACACGCCTTCCGCTGGGACAAGCGACCTGGTTGCCCTGCCTGTTGTCCGGCGTTGACGATCAGCGCACGATCCTGGACAGCCTGAACCAGCTTTACGCACTGGGTTGGTCCATTGATTGGGATGGTTTTTACCAGGCTGAACCGCGATGCAAAGCGGCACTGCCGGTCTACCCGTTTCAGCGCATACGCTGCTGGCCCGATTCAGGACAGATGACGTCAAACCGCGCGCCTGAGCTGCATCCGCTGCTGGGCCGGGAACTTTCGCTGGCCGGCGCACGCGAGCGCCGTTTCGAACAGGTGCTGTCCGACGAGCATCCGGCCTGGCTGCGCGAGCATCGCGTGTTCGACCACACGGTCATGCCGGCCGCCGCGTTCCTGGACATGGCGCTGGTTGCCGGCCGCACGATTTGCGATGCGCCGACCATGGTGCAAGACCTACGCCTGGACCAGCCATGGATGCTTGAACCCGGTTTATTCTACGTGGTTCAGACCGTTGTGACCAAGGTGGACGCGCAGGTGTGGCAATGCGAAATATACAGCCGGCCCGAGCAATCCGCAAAAAAGTGGACGCGGCATATCCAGGCTGTTTTGCGACGCGCGCCGTCATTGGAAAACGCCACGTTGCCGGCGCCAGGCCCCGCGGCCCGAGCACTTGAACCGGCAACGTTTTATCGATCCTGCGCGGAACTCGGACTGGAATACGGAACGCATTTTCATGTGATCCGGACCCTGCGTATCAGCGAAAACCTGGCCGAAGGCAAACTGGAACTGGCAGCCGACCTGGCTGCCGAAGCTGCGTACACCTGCCTGCATCCAACGCTGCTCGATGGCGCGTTCCAGGTTCAGGGCGGTTTGCTGTCCAACCGCGACCATGAAGACCAGGCGCAGATATACCTGCCCCTGGCTGTAGAGCGCCTGGCTCTGACCCAAGCATCCATCACTGAGCAGAACCTGCTTTGCCGGGCCCGAACGCGTGCATCGGGCCACGAAAACCGGATCACCATCGATTTCACCTTACTCGACACCAACGAGCACGTGCTGGCCGAAATCCACGGCCTGACCGTCCAAGCTGTACGGGCCGAACAATTCAAGCCAAAATCCAAGGAAGGAAGAAATTCCCCGCACCCGACATCCGACACCCGACACGCACCACCTCTCTATGACCTTGTCTGGCAGGAGATCGACGATCCGGCGCCGGCGCCGGAACCGGCAACCTGGTTGATTTTCGCTGACCGCGCCGGCGCCGCGGCGCCACTCATCGAGCGCTTGCGCGACAGGAGCGACCAGGTGATCGTGGCACGCGCCGGCAATGCTTTTGAGCAGCAGGATGCGCGCACGTTCCTGGTCCGGCCCGATGCGCCGGAAGACAGTGTGCGCCTGTTGCGCGAAGCGGGTCTGGCGACGAACGCAGGAGATCCGCAGGGTATCGTATACCTGTGGCCTCTGGATGCCGTCAACGCCCATGATCCGCTCGTGTGCGGCGGCGCACTGCACCTGGCGCAGGCGCTGACAACGGAACGCACAGTGTCTTCACGGCTCTGGATCGTAACGCGCGGCGCCCAAGATGTTGACGGCAATGTGACCTGTCCCCACCAGGCGCCGGCATGGGGCATGGGGCGGGCCATCAGCCTGGAGCAACCCGACCTGCACTGTGTTTGCATCGATCTCGATCCTCACCCGCACGAGCAAAACAGCGCCGATCTTTTCCAGGCTCTGGGCCGACCGCCGACCGAAAGCCAACTGGGCCTGCGCGGCGGCGTTTGCTCTATGCGCCGGCTGACAGCACGCATCCTAGCGGTCCATGACCGCGATTGGCCGCAAGCGCCATGCCGGGTGACCCTGGATGAGCCGGGCGACCTGGATCGCCTCCACTTGACGCCGCTGGCCGATCTCGCGCCGGGCCCGGGCCAGGTGCTGGTCGATGTGCATGCCGCGGCCATGAATTTCAAAGACGTGCTCCATGCGCTGGGTATGCTGAAGCAGGTGCGTTCCCATGGCCATGGCAACCCGGGACCTCTGTTCGGTTTGGAGTGTGCCGGCGTGGTGCGTGCCGTTGGACCGGATGTAACTCACTGCGCGCCGGGCGACGCGGTAGTGGTGGGATTGACGGCCGGTTCGCTGGCTTCGCGCGTGCTGGCCCGGGCTGACATGGTGGCCAGGAAGCCGGACGGCCTGGATTTCGCCGCGGCCGCGGCTGTGCCCCTGGCCTATATGACCGCCTGGTACGGTCTGCACGAACTGGCCGGCTTGCGCCGCGGCGATCGCGTATTGATCCATGCCGCGGCAGGTGGTGTGGGCCAGGCCGCGGTGCGTATAGCCCAACAGGCCGGCGCTCGGATTTTTGCCACGGCTTCGCCGGCTAAGCACGCGTTCCTGCGCTACCTGGGCATTCAGCATGTCTTCAACTCGCGCGCTCTCGGCTTCTGCGATGCCATTTGCCAGTTGACGGACGGCAAAGGCGTGGACATCGTGCTCAACAGCTTGAGCAAAGAGTTTGTCGGGCACAGCCTCCAATGCCTGGCCACGGGAGGACGCTTCATCGAGCTGGGCAAACTGGGCGTAATGAATAAAGAACAGATGCTCGCGGAGCGGCCAGATGTGCTCTTTGCCCAGTTTGACCTGGGCGAGGTAGCCGCGCAACAGCCGGACATGGTTGCACGCATGTTGGCCCATATCCTGGACCAACTGAATACCGACGCCCTACGGCTGCCGCCGCTCAAGATTTATCCCGTTACCCGGGTCAAAGAAGCGTTTCGTTTCATGGCCCAGGCCCGACATATCGGTAAAATCGTGATAGCCCTACAGCCATCCCTCGATCACGGCGGCCGGATCAAGGCTGACGCGACATACCTGGTGACCGGCGGCCTGGGTGCGCTGGGCATACGCGTGGCCGAACGACTGGCCGACCGCGGT
>CAZOLK010000404.1:0-4272 GCA_964580325.1 uncultured Verrucomicrobiota bacterium
GCCGGCGACATCGACCTTGTGTTTCGCGCCGACATCAGCCGGTCGCAATACACCCGCCGCCTGCTGGACGGCCTGCTGGACCTGAACGTGGTGGGCCGCGAATTCTTCACCTTCCACCGCATGATCGGCGAGGCGGCCGCGCGCGACAAGACCGTGGTCTGGAATTACGGCGCCGCCGCCGACGTCCATCGCTCCAACCACAACCAGCAGGGCTGGCCTTTGCTGACCTATGCTTTCGGCGGTAGCGGCATCCTGCCCTGGAGCACGGTCAAATACCAGGGCAGCCGCGATTACCTGGCCGGCGTGACCGAAGGCGATTATCAGAAGCGCGCGCTCTACATCGTGGTCGAGGACCGCCAGAATCCCGTGATCTATTCCACCTTGCGCATGAAAGCCTTTCGCCGCGCCCAGCAGGACATCGAATACCTGCGCCTGGCCGCCGCGCGAACCGGCTTGACCGCCGGCCAGGTGCGGCGGTTGATCGTGGACCTGATCGGCGACGCCGCGTCCATTGCCGTCAGTCCGCAATACGTCGAAGACGCGGGCACGCTGCTTTTTCAAGGCCTGTCCGAAGCGCCCTTCTTCATTCTGCGCCAGAAAGCCGTGCGCATGATCGAAGGTACACACCGGCCCTATATCCACGGCGGCGCACTGGACGGCCAGCAGATCACCTGGAACTTCGACAATCTCTACCCCGCCTCTACCTGCACCGTGCAATGCGCCACCAGCCTGGTCGCCCAGACCTGGCGCGACCTGACCAATTTCCCGGTCAACGGCCTGCTCACCAATTGGGCCGGCCAGGCCCTGGAAAAGCGCGCCATCCGTTTCAAGTTGACATATTGAGGCCCATGGACCAAGGGGCTGTTTTTGTTTTTTTTCAACGATCCCCTCGCCGTCGTGTCTCATTCTACGAGTCCGCATGATGGAGGATGAATAGAAATGGATAAGATAAAAGTATGTAGGATAATCCCTGTGGTCTCTACCTATGGTGAGGTAGGGTTCACGTTGATCGAAATGTTGCTCGTGGTGGCCATTATCGGCCTGCTGACCGCCGTGGCCGCGCATAGCGTCCAGAACCACCTGTTACGCAGCCGCGTCATTGCCACGAAAGCCAACATCGCCACGCTCAAGACGGCCTTGACCACGTTCAATCTGGAACGGGGCCGCTTTCCGGAAGGTCTGGCTGAGTTGACCGTGGCGCGGGATGGCGCCGGCCCCTTCCTGGAGAACGAAAGCGTGCCCGACGACGCCTGGGGGCGTCCTTTCAGGTACACGGTCAGCGAAGGACGGGCCAGGGTCCGTTCCGCTGGTCCGGACGGCCAGTTTGAGACCGACGACGACATCGTCGGGTAAAGGCGGGCCGCCTCCAGCGCCTTCGCGATCCTGCCTTGCCCAAGTCCCGCAAGGACTGAGCCCCGGCCCCAGCCGCCTACTGCTCCAGCCAGTTGGTCCAGTCGCCGTAGCGCAGTTTTTCCGGGGCTGGTTCGTATGTGCTGGTCATCTTGGTCCGCCAGGTGTCGCCAGGCGCGAGATCGATGTAATTGTCCTCCAGCCAGGCGTCTTTCCCTTTCCGCGGGGCCAGGTGGAAAAGACGCAAAAAGCTCTTGGCCCGGATCTTCAGATATGTTTTCCACTCCTGGCCTTCTTCTATCGCGTCGAACGTTATCAACTCATAAGCCGGTCGCGGCCAGGCGATATGCTTCCAGCCGTCGGCAAAATACGTCACGGTCGGCTGGTCAGGAATGCGGATGAAAAAACATTCGTCCGCGCCATACCCCCGCAGATCCCTGACCTCATCATCCAACCTGAGCGTCATGGACGATGCCGCCAGCACCGTGCGCCGCCGTTCGGCCAACACGGTTCCGTCAAGGCGCATCCGTCCCCATTGCACCTGCAACTCACGGGTTTCCGGACCGTGGTTGGAGAGGAAGAATTCGATCAGGCCGGCGCGTTCCAGGATCACCGGCCGCAAGGTCGCGCAACCGCGTCGGGCCGCGTAATAGGCGGGTTTGGGAACGCGGTAGTAATCGATGATGGACCAGTTGGTTGGCCATATTGGTCATGCGGCCATGCTGATCGTAGCGCAGCCAGGTGTTGGTGTTGCCGCCGTAATGAATACGATCGAGTTGACCCTTGCCATCGTAATGGAAGGTGGTGGTCTTGCCGTTGGCGTCGGTTACAGTCTGGGGCGGATCCACGTTCTAACCTACCTATTCTATGCTGAGCAAGCATTATTTTTTGATTTTTCATAACTAACTAATTGAACGCCACGTCTCCCTAAAGATCCTAAATAAGTTCTAAGTCTCCATGGTAATCCGGCATTTTCTCCGATGTCAAATAGGTTCGTAACACCTCCGCCCCCCCACCCACACATAGAGGATGTGCAACAGCTATGCGAAAGGGCTACCGAAGATATCCCCTTCGTTCTGGTCGAGCTTATATGTTGTAGCCACCACGTGAAACCGATTTCCACTTGACAAAAAAACAAACACATGCTTAGCAGGCACTTCGTGACCTATTATTGTGCGAATTTTCTTCACATCGTCAAGCGTACCATGCATTAGTTCAACACCCTCAAGATGTCGAGGCAGCATAACGAACTCAACACCTACAAAAAACAGATCAATGTTCGTCGGGATTGTTGGCCTTCGAGGGCTTCGAACAAGGAGGGAGCCATGGCTCACTTTGTATTCCCAAAGCTGAAAATGGCGGGCTTGATATGAGGCAATCATCTGAATGGGTTTCCTACTTGTTGACCACTTTGCCAGAACTCAAGATTCGGAAAATCATTCTGCTTAATGAGTAGCAGTTCCCAATCTGTTGCACCGCCTCGCCCGGATGCGGCACGCTGAACACCGCCCCACACATCGACATCATCGAGATTAAAGAGAACTCGTTGATTTGGATCGGCCAACTTTTCAATTAACTGTGGCTTCCAGTTGGTCGGGTCGGGGAGTTGCTTCCTCGTTGTGGCACCATGCGTTCGCGCAAAATCATCAAGGTGGTCGTCAATCCCCATTGCAAACGGCTTCAACCCTCTGGGATTTCCTCCCCCTGGGACAGATAATCACTCATCTGTGTAGCAAGAATCCATCACCCTCCTTTCCATCGTCAATCATTCGCACGTGGATCTGAAGAAGAATATCTAAAGCAGCAACTGCCCGAGACGAATCCCAACCAAACTGTCGTGCAATATCGCTTGGTTCAACTGTGATGCGATCTGACTTGATCAAGCCAGCGTCATATGCATACTCCCCCACGTCAAGCGCTTCTTCAATGGACTTTTCTGCGCCATAGGTCCAAACAACCTCCTGCGTATTCTCAACATCTGGAATGCCATCGTGGCAGTCATCTTGCCACGCAACAAGTGCTCTAATCTTCTCCGCTTTGACCTCCAACAGGCTGAAGAAGGAAATGCGAAAAAGACGCATAAACCGGAAAAAACTCACAATTTGCTTGCTTCGCATGACATCCATCACTCAACTCCTTCCTGCAGCCAGATATGCCGACTCTCGACTTTATTCCCCATTCCCTCAACATGTGCGTGAGGTCGAACGCCTGTACCACGCACTCCATCAAGATCAACCCGAACTTGCGCGTCTGCTTTGCCGGCGATCCGTCGTAGTTGATCCAACTGCTGCTGGGATAGTCCCGGATTATCAGGCTGCGACAGATTGATGATCGCACGCTTAAAGCGCTTCTGGGACGCCTTGGTCATGATCTTTGCATTCTTTGGGAAATTCTGAACCTTTCCTCCCTTCGGGGTATATCGAACCTTTCCTCCCTTTGGGACTCTAGGAATTTTAGGTGGTTTTCTGAAAAATCTAAGCACCTTGCCAGCAATATGGCTTATAACAACAGTCATGACAGCAGCAGTAATTGCGTTTACCGTACCTTGACCAGCTTCGTACTCGGTTGTGCATATTTGATCAAAATTCTCAGGTGCAACAGCATACTCTTCGCTTGCCAGCCATGCCATTACTGCAACAGACAATAAAACAGCGAATTGAACAGCGTCCCCATAAGGATCGATATAATTTAATGGATTGCATTCAATGCTTTTGTAGAAGTTTAAATCTTCATATTCTTTGTGTATATCTTCAGTTATCCATCTTTTTGATTCAATATTGTAATATCTGGACCCAAAGTAATATAATCCAATGCACTCGATTTCTTTAGAGGAAAAAAGATATCGTGGATCGTGACTTCCCGAAGACGATTTTGTTTCGCCATATGCTGTATATTCATAAGTGGCGGTTGTGGCTGTGCCAA
>CAZOLK010000405.1:0-4256 GCA_964580325.1 uncultured Verrucomicrobiota bacterium
CCTCGCCCGCGGACAACTCGAAATCGGGGGCCGTGGCATAGGCATACCACAGCGCACCGCTGAAATCGCTGCTTTCGCTTGCGCTGTAGGCGGTGGGATTATCGGAGCAGGTGTTGTTCAGCAGAACGGTGCGCTCGCTGGTGGTGGCTACATCGTTGGCAATGACAAAAGCGTCCACCGTTGGCGGCGCCGCGGGTTGGTAGTTGATGAAATCGGAGCGCACATTGGATTCTCCGTTGATGCTGCGCGTCTTGAAATAGACCGTTTTGATGCCCTCGCCCGCGGACAACTCGAAATCGGGGGCCGTGGCATAGGCATACCACAGCGCGCCGCTGAAATCGCTGTTCTCGCTTGCGCTGTAGGCGGTGGGATTGCCGGAGCAGGTGTTGTTCAGCGGCACGGTCCGTGCGCTGGTGGTCAACGCTCCCGAATCGATGGCAAATGCATCCACCTTGGGCGGCGCGACCGGCTGGTAGTCAATGAAATCCGAACGTATATTGGATTCGCCGTAAACGCTCCTGGTTTTGAAATAGACCGTCTTGGTGCCCGTGCCTTCGGACAGAACAAACGCCGGCGCGGCGGAGTAGGCCAGCCACAGGCCATTGGTGAAATTGCTGTCTTCACTGGCCATGAACGCGTCCGGGTTGCCGGAGCAGACATTGTCCAGCGTCACGTTGCGATCGCTGGTCGACAACGCGCCTTCGGCAATAGTAAAACTCTCCACGGTGGGCGGGGCCGTTGGTTGATACTCGATGAAATCGCTGCGGGTGTTGGATTCGCCGTTGATGCTCTTGGTCTTGAAGTACACGGTCTTGATGCCTGCGCCGTCCGACAGCAGAAAACTGGGCGCGGTTGAATAAACATACCACAAGCCGCCGCTGAAATCGCTGCTCTCGCTGGCCATGTAGGCTGTCGGTTCACCCGAGCAGGCGTTGTTCAGCGGCACGGTGCGCTCGCTGGTGGTCGCGACATCATTGGCAATGACAAAACTCTCCACCGCAGGTGGGGCCGTGGGTTGGTAGTCGATGAAATCGGAGCGCACATTGGATTCGCCGTTGACGCTGCGCGTTTTGAAATAGACGGTCTTGATGCCTGCGTCGTCCGAGAGTGTGAACGTGGGCGCCGTGGAATAGACCATCCAGAACGCACCGGAAAAACCGCTGTCCTCGCTGGCTATGAACGCGGTGGGTTGACCGGAACAGGTGTTGTCCAACGCCACGTTGCGCGCGCTGGTCGACAAAGCGCCGCCGGCAATGTCGAAACTCTCCACCGTGGGCGGCGCCGCAGGTTGATACTCGATAAAATCGCTGATGGGATCGGATTCGCCGTACAGGTTGCGCGTCTTTAAATACACGGTTTTGGTGCCTGCGCCTCCAAAAAGCGTGAACGCCGGCGCCTGGGAGTAGAGCATCCACACTGCGCCGGTTAAGCCGCTGTCTTCGCTGGCCATATAAGCAGTGGGGCCGCCTGAAAACGCGTTGTTCAGGATCACGTTCCGGTCGCTGGTCGTCAAAGCACCGTCGTTGATCTCAAAACGTTCGACCTGCGGATTGGGATTGCGGGCTACGTAAACCAGGCACTGTGCCTCGACGCTGCCCGCGGAGTTGTAGGCTTCAACCTTGTAATAACCGGTATGACCGGCCTGGGCCGAGGCAATGCTGTAGGTGGGGCCGGTTTCACCCACAATGGGCGCGCCGTTGAAGGTCCAGCGGTAACTAGGCGCCGGCGAACCGACGGCATGGCCGGACAGCACCAAGGATTGCCCTTCAAAGATATAGTGATGCGGGAAACCGGCGATAAACGAGGGCTGCGTCCCTGATGGATAACTCGACGACCACTTCAACCACTTATCCTCAACCTCCGTCCAACTGAGTTGCGCCCCCCATTGCTTGTTCCAGAACGGGCACGCTGTGCCGACTTCCCAGCACAGTCCGTAATAGGAGGACTGGTCATAGGTCAGCGGGCTGCTGTCATAACGCCCATCCTGTTCGCCGTAAGCGCTCATGACGACCCAGGATCCGGCCAGTCCCGTGACCAGCACGGTCAGTTTCGGCTTCAAATGAACCTGAGCATGGGCAAAACCTTCCAAGGTCCATCCGAGTGCCTGGGCTGTGACATTGGCGTTGGGATCGGCGAGTTGCGGCGTCCAGACATTGCTTTGCAAGCGATGGTGCAGATCCAGGCTCTGCACGGCCTGGTAGGCGGATGTCACGGTCCCGCTCGCGTCCGCGCTGTAGGTGTAGGCTGCGTCGAGTTCCAGGAACACCTCGATCCAGACAGGCAGATCGCCGATCATGGCGCCGAACACGCGGCGCTCCGGAGATGCGAGCTGCACACTGCCGTTGCCGCCGCCGGCCTGGTAAAAAAAGATTTCCGGCGCCATGGCCAAGGTGAGTTGTCCATCGCTGGTGGTATCCATGACCTTCAGCTCATGCTGGTCTACATCAAAGGACATGGCTATATTCCCCATAAAACTGTAGGAACCTGACGGAAGGCGCACCCTCAAGTCCGCGGTAGTGCAGAGCACATCGCCGGATAGATCCCGGCTGAACGAGACATGCAATCCATTGGTGGCCAGCGATCCTTCGCTGATCAGAACGGTCAGCGGCACGTTGGTGGTCGTCGCGCTCACCTCTTGCTGGCCGCCGTTGACGCTGTAATTGACAACGGAACGGTAGAACGGATTGCCCGCGTCAAAGCTGACCAACAGCGCCCCGTTGGAAAGCGCGACCGGCGGCGATACGGCATAGGAAAAAACCACGGAAGTAGACGTAACCGAGACCAGGCGATAATCGCTGGTGACGCTTGACGAGTGGGCCAGTGGGATAAAACCGGCTGTGGTTACCGCATCGCGGGCAATCTGGTAAACCCAGGAATAAGTCAGTTGCTGGCCGGAAATATCCGAGACCACGATCTGGTTGGTGATCGAGGCGCCTGGCGCGCCCAGCGCGGAAGGCGGGGTAAAGATCACGGCGTCGTTGGCCCAGCTCAGGGCCGGATTGGACAGGTCCATATCGAGCCAGGCGCCAATGCTGAGCCGCAGCGAGTTGGTATCGATAACCGTCTCGTCGCCGAGTTGAATGCGAATGATCGCGTTGCTTGCGATGGTTGCCGCATCCGGGAGAAGGTCTTCGACAATGGGCGGGTCGTCATCGATTTTGATCACACGGAAATAGACGGTCCCGTCGGGCGCGATCATTTCATGAAAACCGAGCATGTTGGTCAGCGTAATGCCGGTTACACTTTTCCATACCGTGGCCAAAAGACTGGTTGAAGTACGCACATAATAGGTTTCATGCGGTATTCCCTGCCAATCAACGCGTATGTTGTTCGCGCTGGGTATTGTGATTTCAATATGTTCGACTTGCGTGGTGACGGCACCACGGATATGGGGAATATATAGGACGAGTAAAAGAAGCATCAGCATACAGGCCCTGTAAGCCTGCGAAAAAAACAATCGATCCTGGCGTTTCATAATGAGCACCTCGCCGCTTTTTGTCACCTAGTTACATTCATTGCTTATCTGCGCAAAAAATGAGGAATAATTTTTTTTCTCACTTCATTATTAAATCATAAAAAACGAGAAAAATCAAGGCAAAAAAAGTGATTATCAGTTTCCCCTCAATGGTTTGAATGCTCAGGATATAGTTGTGTTTGCACTTAAATTGTGGATATGTCCGTTGCAAAGCAAGTGCAGAGGGGCTAATGTTGTGGAAAACGACATGCTTGTGACATAATAGTGGAAGGAACGTATCATGACCAAAACAGCAATACCTCTGACCGATGAGGTTGATCTCCTGATCGTTGGCGGCACCCGTCGCGGCTGCGATTTGGCTGCGCAAGCCGCAGCGCATGGCTATTCCGTGTTGCTGCTCCAGGCCCCTCCCTATCTGGACGAGGAACGTGCGGCTCACCTTGATTGCGCCCCTCATGATTGTGCACCCCATGAGGCTGATCCGACACCCTTGCGCATCAAACACGCTGCCGAGCAACGCCTGCTCGAAAGCGGAGCTCGTTTTCGCTATGGCGCAGCCGTCTTTGACCTGCTGCTGAATGAGCATGATCGTGTAGCCGGGGTGATCGGCGCCACGCGATCGGGCTGGCAGGCGATCAGGGCCGGCCTGGTCGTCGACGCCACCACCGAGGGCGCCTGCTGCCGCATTGCCGCGCCGGAAACTTTTGCCGGACCCAGCGGTGCCACACGTGCCAGGCTGCGCAGCCTGGGTGGTGAAGACCGGCTGGGGACGGGCTGGCAG
>CAZOLK010000406.1:0-4223 GCA_964580325.1 uncultured Verrucomicrobiota bacterium
GAGCTTTGTCGGAGCAAGCCCAGGGGTCTTCAATCACGAAAGCTTGAATGAAGAATTGTCAGAGAAGACACGGTCGAGTAGGGCCGAGTGCGAGGAGACCGACAAAGCTCGCGACAAAGATTGGGTGTTATATCCCGCATTTTTCTGGAACAGCATTCCAGAATAAATGGAAATTAAAACACACTATCGTTCACCACTCACATGCTCATTTTCCTAGGCTTTATGTCATTTCATAGCTCACTCTGTACGACATTCGCCAATGTTGAAGATATTAACACGAGTGATGCGTATTTGGCCGCACTTACATGAAGGAGTATCTTGCTTAACGCCATGACGTTTCCCACGTTCCATTTTTTTTGGGATGACTGTCCAAAAAATCGCGGGATGTAACAATTGGGACAAAGCTCGCGACAAAGATTGAGGGAATGACCAGTAATATTTTCATGACGGGTAATGTAGCACAGGTCGTGCCAATGACGAAAAAATAACATGACATTTTGTGGAGTCAAGTTGCCCAGCCCAGCAAGGCGCAAAAACGCAGGAATATTGAAATATTTCGAAACATTCGCAACGAAGCCGGATGGGATGAATTGCCCCTCCATGGTGAAGTTATTTTTCTGTGGGTCTTTAGCGCAAAAGCCCCAGGCAAATGCGGCTGGCCAGTACTGCGGCGTCTTCGGTGTTCAGGCATTGGCGCGCGGCCTGGTTGAAGCAGATCTCCGCCGCGGCCGGGAATTCTTCGTCAGCCTTGTTGTAGACCAGGAGTAGGTAGAGTTTGCCGAAGCCATGGATCCTGGCGCCCAGGTCGCCCCGATCGACCGGCGTCCAGTCGACGTGTCGGTCCAGCCGTTGGCGCAGCAGCTCGATGTCGTTGCCGATGACGCTTTGCAGTGGCTCTACGGTGCGGGAGCGGAAAGGACCGAGGTAAAAGGCGCCGCCGGCAAACGCACGATAGGGATGCCATGCCTCGCTTTCGTCCAGGTTCCGCTCACACTGCAGCGCGTGGAGGATCAGCAGTACATCACCTGGCGGCAGCGGTTGTGCGTCATCCAGGGTCGCGATTTCCAGCTCCTGCGAAATCCGGATAGCGTGTTTGAAGGCGCGCCCGTTCAGGCTTGATCCGTCCGGGACAAACCCGAGCCGCGCGCCGCGCTGCGCCATGTCGACGCCGTGCAGCTTTTCGCGCGCCAGTTCCAGGGCTTTCAAGCGGGCTTCTTTTTTTGACATGGTTTACGTTGATTTCGGTTGTACGCTGGGAAACAGGGCGCGGTTGGTATGCGGCAGAAACAGGGCGCCCGTGTATTGGTCCATATAGGTCGGGTCCGTGCTCAGCTCCACGTAGGTCATGCGTTGGGCTATTTCCAGTTGCCGTTCGTGAAACTCGCGCGAGACCAGCGCCATGTAGGCGCCCAGCAGCGACGAGTTGCCGATATAGCGGAAACGATCACGCGGCAGGTCGGGCAGCAAGCCGATGACAATGGCCTTGTCCAGGTCCAGGAACCGGCCGAACCCGCCGGCGATGTAGACCGTGGCCAGTTCTTCGAAGCTCATCTCTAACTGGTGCAGCAGCATGGCGCAGGCCGAGTAGATCGCGGCCTTGGCGCGGATGATGTTGCTGATGTCCTGTTCGGTGATGATCACTGGCTTGCCGTCATGGCTTTTGTCCTCGTTGGCGATCATGTAGCAGGCGTGACGGCCTTCGACCTGGATCGCCGGCGACAGGCGCGAGGTGTTGAGCCGGCCCGCTGGGTCCAGCCAGCCGCTCAGGAACAGGCCGGCCAGCAGGTCGATCATGCCTGAACCGCAGATGCCGCGTGGCTTGACGCCGCCAATGGTGCTATAAGTGCAAACTCCGGTTTCCGGATCCACGCGTACGCTCTCCACCGCGCCGACAGCCGCGCGCATGCCGCAACCGATGCCGCCGCCTTCGAACGCCGGCCCGGCCGAGCAGGCGCAGGTCATCAGAAAGTCGCCGTTGCCCAGGACCAGTTCACCGTTGGTGCCGATGTCGATGAACAGGCTGACTTTGTCGGTTTCCGTGGCCAGGTCTGTGCAGAGCAGACCGGCCGTGATGTCGCCGCCCACGTAACTGCCGACGCAGGGCGAGATGGTGACCCAGGATTCGGGCCGGATGTTCAGGCCCACTTCCGCGGCCTTGAGATGGGGCGGGTCCAGGATTGTCGGCGTGTACGGGTCCAGCCGGATGTACTCCGGGTTGAGTCCCAGCAGCAGGTGGACCATGGTCGTGTTGCCGGAAAGCACGGCGTTGAACACGGCTTGCGGCGATACGCCGTGCGCTTCGCAAACCTGGCTGATCAGACGGTTGATCGTGTTGAGCACTTTGCCTCGCAACTCTTGCAGGCCGCCCGGACGCCGTGCATAGTTGATCCGGCTGATCACATCCAGGCCGCAGGATATCTGGTTGTTGTAATCGCTGCGGGTCGCCACGATCTTGGCCATGGGCAAGAAGACGAGCTGAACGGCGATGGTGGTGGTGCCGATATCCACGGCAATGCCGTAATCCTTGACCGTCTCGTTGCCTGGTTCGATGCCGATCACCACGTTGCGGTTCTCCTCGCGTACCAGGGTGACCGTAACCCGGCCTTTGTCCGTGCGCAACGCGTCCGCCGCGGCGCGCATGACCGGCAGTGTATAGACCACCTCGGTGCGGCCCCATTCGCGCTGGATGGCGCGGATCACGCGGTCCATATCGGAAAGCCCGTTCTCCAGTTGCGGCGGTGCCACCTGCAGGAACCATTTGACCGCGAGCGGATCGAAATTCCACTTTTTGGGCAGCAGTTCCTGGCGCACCAGCAGCGAGGTTTCCGCATCGTCGCTGAACTGACCGCGCCCATTGTCGGGCCTCTCAGGCACTTCCACGGTGACCGGCGAATCGAGCAGACGCGTTTTGCACGCCAGCACATAACCGTCGGCCACGGTGGATTTGGGCAGTAAGCCCAGGCTGTCGGAATCGATGTCGCCGGACAGAATGCGCACAATGCATTTGCCGCACGTGCCCTTGCCGCCACAAGGCGTCGCAATGGTCACACCGGCCTGGCGCGCCGCCTCGATCAGGTCCGCGCCGGCCGGGACATAGACCTGCCGGTCGTTGGGTTTAAAAGTTACGGTTGGCATGGCGTGGAAGAGAGATGGGTATCATGGGAACTATGGGAAAAATGGAAACCAACCATAATTCCCATGATGCCTATGATTCCCATGACTTTCATTCTCCCTCTCATTAACTCACCTTGGCCTTGATAAACGATTCCAGATCCGCCGCTTCCTGGGGTCCGACCACGACGTTCCAGCCTGGCAGACACTCCTCCAGTTCGCCGCTGATCTGGGCTACGTAGCCGGGAATGATGATGCTGCGTGCGGTGATCTGCTCCTCGATGCCGCTTTCCTTGATGAATTTGGCTATGCTTGCGCCGGAGAACTTACCTGCGGCCCAAGCTGTGAGTACGCTCATGCCTTCGCATTCAGGCACCACCAGCCAAGCGCTGATGCCGCTGTTTTCGATCTCGCCGGAAACAATGAAATAGGTCAGCGAGAAGTTGGTGGTCACGAATACGGGCGCGTCCAGCGCCGGTTCGCCCACCGGGTAGAGCTTGGGTTCGACCTGGATTGGTTTCTGCGGATCGGTGTAGATGTTCAGCCGCAGCGTCATCAGCGTGGCCAGTTGCGCCGCGTCGAACGTGGGTAGCACGCAGATGCCGCCGTATTTGCAGATCTCGGTGACCGCATCGACCGTGGCCTCCAGTTCGTCGCCGGCTTTGATGAAACGCAGCGAAGGATAACCAAGCTGTTTGAAGGACTGCTTGAGCGCTGCGCGGCGCGCCACGGAGTTGAGCTGGAACTGGGCCGCAGTATGGGGGGCGTCGAAATCGAGCGCCAGTTCGTTGAAGCCTTGCTGCTTGATTTTGCCGGCCAGGGCGACCAGCCCGTCCAGGTTTGGCGCGCGCAGGGCCAATGCGTTTTCGTTTTCCTTTGTTGCGGCAACGAGCCGGTCCGCGTTTTCGGGCGTGGCCCAGGCCAGGATGCTGTGCGAACCTTTGACTTTGGCGGCGGCCTGGATCAGTGCGTCCGCGTTCTCTGAACGCAATACGAGCGGTTTGCCGGTCACCTGCCAGGCTTTCTCTGCCAGCGCCGCGAACTCGGCCGCATCGCCGCTGCGCATGGTCACGGCGACCAGGTCGATGCCCAGCGTTTCGCCGACGCGCTCG
>CAZOLK010000407.1:0-4207 GCA_964580325.1 uncultured Verrucomicrobiota bacterium
CTGGGTCGGCGTGCAACCCGGCCAGCTCATGTTTCACGCCGAGGTGACCGATAATGTGCACAACGGCAGCAAAGGCGGCGCCAGGATCTGGCAGAACGATTGCCTGCGCATCGGGTACGATGCCTGGGGCGATGGTGTGAACGGGAGCGATCCAGACAAGCATTTCTATGGCATTGGCGACGGCGCATTCTGCATCTCGCTGGCTGACGGCGGTCCGACGCTCTGGATGGAATACACCAGCGCCCTGGCCGGTCGCGGGGTACGCGACGAACTGGCACCGCGCATTGTCCGTTACGATAAGGAGCAGCGTACGGTCTACGATTGCGCATTGCCTTGGGCCGAGTTCGGTCTGAACAGCCCTGCCATGCAGGCCATTGGCCTGGCCATCTACAGTATGGATGCCGATGAAAAGCCCGAGGAAGGGCGGCTGCGTTGGGATGCCACGCCAAAGCAAAGCTGGGATGACCGTGTCATCTGCGGCAGATTCAAACCAGCGCAATTCAACTTGAACCTGGTCCAGGTGAACCAGCACACCACGCCCCAGGCTGCGATCACGCACCGCATGCTCAACGACGAGGCGCCTGGCGTCAGGATTGCGCTGCTGGCACCGGAGGGGCAGGTGGATCAGGTCAAGGTCGACCTTGGTTCGCTATCCCGGACCGTGAAGTGGCCGGCAAAAACGACCCATGTAGAAGCGACGGTTACGCCGTCGAACAAATTGCGCGCCAGCCAGGCCTGTAGCGTGGAACTGTTGCGTGGCGGCAAAGTCGTGGCGTGCGACCAGGCCACGGTGCGTCCGGATTACCGCAGCGACTGGTTTGCTTTTAAAACCGAAAACGATCCAGCCGGTTACCGCATCGGTCTGGCCGAATGGCTGCACCGTCCGGCCGGCAAACACGGCTTTCTGCAAATGAATAACGAAAGCTTTGCGTTTGAAGACGGCACGCCGATTAAATTCTGGGGCGTCAACATCGGCAGCGGCACTATGTTCGGAAGCCGCAAAAAAGGCCAAAACCATAAACCCGTGCTCGAACGCTATGCCCGATTCTATGCCAAGTACGGCATCAACTCCCTACGCATTCATAAGCACATGGAGAATGCAGGCGGCATTTTCTCGCGCGAATCCATGGTCAAGTTCGATCCAGAGAAAATGGACCTTTACGATTACTTCACCTCATGCCTTAAGAGCAACGGCGTCTATCACGGCCTGTCCGGCGTGTTTCATCTCAAGCTGGGTCCCGAGGATCGGCAGTACTGCAAATTTCCCGAAGACGTGTTCAAGGAATCCACGGATAAGCGCGGCCGCAAGCGCGTGAGCAGCGACACCTACTGCCTGTCCAGCTTTGCCCCGGATATCCAGGACATTCACATCCGCCAGGTGATCGAGGTACTCGAGCATCGCAATCCGTACACCGGCCTACGCTATGCCGACGACCCGGCGCTGGCCTATGTCGAACTGCGCAACGAGGACAGCATCTTTTTCTATACCACCCAGGCCATTGTGTTGGCCAATCCCAACTATAAAAAGATGTTTTGCGAAATGTTCAGCGATTGGCTCAAAAAGAAATACCCGACCCAGCAGGCGCTGGTCAAGGCCTGGGGCCGGCGTGCCCTGAATGCATGGGATTTTTGCTATCCGAAAGAGAGCCTGGACAAGCGCAATATTTTTCCCATCTGCAATGCGTGGTGGTTCAGCCCCGAAGGCATCCTGGACCAGGACCAGGCGTTTGGCGCCAAACCGCGCATCCTCGATACGGCGCGTTTCCTGTTCGAGGTGCAGAACGCCTTTTATCAGCGCTTTGTCAAGGCGATTCGCGACACCGGCTATAAGGGCGCGATCGTGGGCTCCTGCTGGTGGGCCGGCTCGGGGGTGTCGCACTTCTACAACCTGTACAGCGATTACCTGGTGGGCTATATTGATCGTCACGATTATTATGGCGGCGGCGGAAGCGGTGGTCGGGCCGGCTTTGAACACCACAGCCCGTTGGCCCGGCCGGGCAGCGGCAGCCTGCAGGAAGGCTTCAATCAGGTGATCGACCGACCGTTCGGCCTGTCGGAGTGGATCGGGGTGAATCCCTATCCTTGGACAGCCGACGGCGTGCCCATGATCTCGGTGTATGGCATGGGCCTGCAAGGCTGGGATGTATCCTACCAATTCGCCTCAGGTGGTGGGCGTTACGATGCGCAACTGGGGGGTCGCTGGAATGTGATGCAGCCGCTGCAATTGGGTCAATACCCGGTTTTCGTGCGCATGGTCCTGCGCGGCGACGTCAAGGAAGCGCCCGTGGTTTCGGTGCGCAACGTGCACATGGATTCGGTTGCGTGGAACAAGATCGGGTTTGTCGAAGAGATGACCGCGCTGTCCACCGCCGATTTCAACGCGCTGCGCGGCGACATCCCGCTGTCCGCCCTGGCTGCCGGTCGGGTAGTGGTTGCGTTTACGGATACATTCAAGGAAACCGAGTCGTTCGACATCGAGAAGTACGAGCAACAGGGCGTAATCGAATCGGTCACCGGCCAACTCGCCTGGACGCCCATAGAGGCCCTGCATGACCAGACGCAACACCTGCAATGGTACGATCAACAGGGCTATTTCACGGTCAATACGCCCGGCACCCGGGCCCTTGTCGGGTTTGCGCCCAAATACGCCTATGCACTGGGCAACGTGACCATCATACCGGACAACCTGTTCGCGGTCATCGCGCTGACCGCGCATGAGCGGGACGCCACACTTGAAGATGCGGCCGGCGTACTGATCTCGGCATTTGCGCGCAGCGAAAATAGTGGCGCGAAGAGCTTTCCCTCGCATTCCATGATCCTGGAGAAAGAGGGACATGCCCCGATTCTGATGGAACCGGTGCGCGCAACGATCCGCATCAATCGCAAAGGTACCCCGCAAGTGCACATCCTGGACCACGACGGCAAGCGTACGGGCCAAACCGTGCCGGTCAAAGATGGCGCCTTCGAACTGGATACCGGCCGCGATAAAACATTCTACTACGAAGTAGTCTATTGAGTAGTAGGCGCTGTTCCGAGGCAGGAACCGCATCCGGTGGCCCGATCCGGAATATCAGCCACCGCGCCGCTGCGACCAGCAGCAGGGCGGTCGCGGCAAAACGCAAGCGCCGAAGTACGCTGACGCACCAGCCGGCGCAAGGCCATCACGTGCGTCCCCCTGGCCGTGGCTGCCCAGTGGCCGATGGCGCCCCTATGTGCTTATGTCTGGAACTGTTTTGGCTGCGACGCGGTCTTGGTCAATGGCCGCCCAGCCTGAACCTGACCAACCTGTTCAAAGAGGCGCAGGCCCTGCGCGACAGGACCGGGCTATGGCACTACGCCAACCAGCCGGCGCATGGGTCAGCGTGAAGAGTGGCGCGTGGTGTCATACGGTCATTCGTCATTTTCATTCCGTCGCTTTTGTTCATCGCGAAATTTTTTCAATTCGCCGTCGATCATTTCCCAATCAATTACCTGGCATTTCTTGGCCCATTTCCGGTAGATCGTGTTCAGTTCAGCCACTTTTTGCGGTTGTTGAGCGGCCAGGTCATGGTTTTCCGTGGGGTCGTCGGCCAGGTTGTAGAGTTCCCATGATCCCGTGCGCGGACCCGTGGTGGTGCGTTTGCCGTCCTCGACGTCGCGGTAGGCGCGGACCAGTTTCCAGTCGCCGTCGCGTATGGCGCAGTTGCCCGCGTGCTCCCAGCAGATGGTTCGCGGCACGTGGTGATTGGGATCGCGGAACGCGTCCAGCAGGTTGCGGCCTTCGACCGGCTGCAGGTTGCGACCCTGAAATATCGTGGGATAGGAGATGCCGGCAGCGGCCGCAAATGTGGGCAGCAGGTCCATGACGTGACCGACTTGGCGTTGGTTTACTGTACAGGGCGGCGTCTGGCCGGGCCAATGGACGAACAGCGGCGTCCGGATGCCGCCTTCATGCACCCAGCCTTTGACCAGGCGGAACGGCGCATTGGCGTTTTCGGCCCACTGATAACCGTACCATGGCGGCGTGGCGCCGTTGTCGCTGAGAAAGACGATCATGGTGTGGTCGAACTCGCCGAGTCGCTTGAGCGCGGCCACCAGTTCGCCCACCTTCTGGTCGACGCGATCAATCATGGCGGCGTAGATTTCATAGCGGTCAACCAGGGTTTGCGGCGTCTCTTTCATCCAGGAGCCGGTCTGTGGGTCGCGCTTACCCAGTTGGGTGTCCGCG
>CAZOLK010000408.1:0-4184 GCA_964580325.1 uncultured Verrucomicrobiota bacterium
TGGTTTGCAACGCTTTACATCAATATCATGGCCCAGTTGCGAAAGACGGGCTAGTAGGCCGATGGTTCTGACTTCGTTGAAGTGTTGAAGAACAGCGATGTATCGCATGTCGTCATAATCTTTATCAGTGATTCTTCTTTTTGGGCTGGGGTTTTTCGGTGTGGATGATGGCGGTAACGGTTGCGCCAGCTCTATTATTGATCATTTGCCTTATTTTGACCAGGTGGCGTCCGGTTTTTTCCAACGTGATGGGATTAACGTATTTCCGCGCGTGTTCCGTTGGTTTCGTGCCGTCCAGGGTGTAGCGCAGGATTGCGCCCGGTTCACCGGCCGTGAGTTGTATTTCCAACGGGACTGTATAGCGATTTTTCTTGCCTGGTTTGGCATTGATTCGGACGGATGGCAGCGTGTCTTGCGGGGTTAGCCAGCGGCATATACCGTTGGTTCCGCTGGTATGCAGGATGCCTTCATAACAGGCGGGCATAGGAATTCTGCTGGTTTGCAGACATTCCCAGCTTTTTGCATCGCCGGACAGGTAAAGGCTGATCCAGTCGTCCTGCTTAACCAGACGCAGATAATGCGGCGGTGTGGCCAAGGAGCTATCCGGACTGGTCAGGGCCGTGCCCCAGCGCGATTCGCTGACGCGGCAGGTTGCGCTGATTCGGTTCGCTTTGCGCAGCAGTGCGGCATAGCGCCAATGATCGTCAAGGCCGGCGCGGATCATAATGCCTATATCCGCGGTTGTCTCCTGTTCGGCATCTGTTAAGGCACAGAAGATATCCGTATTGCCTTCGACTTCACGATAGACCCAGGTCCCATTCAAGCCGCGCTGCTGGCTTTGCGCAGTGCGTCCCGACATACGGCACTGATCATGATCGAAATTGATGCTGGCGATTGAAGGCGGGGTACCGATGGTGGTGAGATGCCAGTTTTCGGGTAAGCTGTTGGTTGCCTTTGTGATCAGCAGTTTGACTTCCCGGCCGGTGAATCCACCGGTACCGTCGCTGAATACAAGGTGAAGCTTCTCAACGGCTTCTGCATGATCCTCGGGTATTTGCATGGAGAAACGGTTGTCTTGAATCTGGCCTGGTTCGCCGGTGCGTCGGTAGACGGTGACGGGAAAGCCGTCCGGGTCCTCGGCAGCCAGCGAGAACGAGACGGTATCGCCGGGTTTGCATTGGAGGGGGTGGCGCGGGAAGCCGGGGCCTGGCATGGGGCGCAGGTTGTTGTTGACCGGGTAGCTCTGCCAGTTCAGCCTGGCGATTTGGGTTTTGACGTCTTCCGGCAAGTCGCGTTCGTTGAAGTGGAAGAAGTCGGGGCGTTCATTTACTTGCGGCCAATAGAAATTGAGAAACACGGGATTTCCGGGTATGGCGCCGTTGTTGCGCGCCAAGCAGATAACCGGTATGCGGCCTTTGGGCAGGTCAGGATCATGGCGGACGACAACGTTGAATTTGCCTGATTCCAGTTCATGGACGGTTACATTGCTTTGATTGGGGTAGAGCGCATGGCATGTGTAGGTGAGTGGCTGATCGTTCAAGTCGTAGCTGTTGCTCAGGTTCAGGTGTACGGTCAAGGTTTCGCCGGGTTGCCCCCAGACGCGGGCCTGGGTCAGGGTTGCGCATTTGATGCGCGGATCGCGGGTGACGCGATCCACGATGCGTCGGCCGTCGTGGTCGACGCTCAAGTTGAGGCAGCGCAGGATCGTCACTGGCGGCGGATTGGTCATAGCTCTGGCCATATCACCCATGATGCGCTGATGCAGTGCGTCATTGTAACCATGAAAATGGGTGTTGTGGGTACACCAGTGGGGATGTCCGACATGGCCGTCGGAACTGTAGGCCGGTCGGTGGCGCATTTCGTGTTCGTAGGGCAGGGGGCGGCCCTGTGCGTTGGAGAAGGGCAGGGCGGCTTTGAACAGGGTGAGCAGGGCGATGGCGTAGGCGCCGTGATCCTTGAGCTGGTACTTGATGTCACGCGGCATGCAGGCACCGGCGAGCAGCATTTTGCGCAGGGCGTGAATTTCGCTGCTGGACTGGCCAACGGACTGGTAGGCATGGCCGAACAGCGCGTCGTAATCGTCGTGCGCTTTGTCTGCTGCATTGTCGCGGAACGAGGTGTGGGATGGAGTGGCGCGGATGCAGTTGGCAAAGTAGAAATGGTGTTCTAGCTCCATGCTGTTGACTTGATCGTCAACGATGTGGCGGCCGCGTCGGGCATAGGACTGGCTGGTGAAATTGGCGCCCAGCATCAAGCGTATGACCGCGGGAAACGAGATTGGCAGACGCGGGCCGACAATAAATTGATGCTTTTGGCCGTGCAGGTTGCTGTGGCCTTTGTCAAGGCTGATGAAGACATCGTCCCAGCAACCAGCGAAAGCGTTGGTTGGCGTTGCCATTTTCTTGAACACGGGCGCACTAGCGCTGTTGTCCGGAAAAATAGGATAAAAACGGTTTTCGGCCGTGGCGGGCGCATAAGTCAAGGCGTTGTGGTTGAGGGTCAACGTCACGGGGGAAGGATCGGCATCCCAGCGTTTCCAGGCTGGTTGGGTATAATAAGGATTTTTGATGGCGCTTTTTTTATGGGCGGTATAAGCGGCCTGGAATGATCCAGGCGTGGAGGACGCAGCGAGTGAGCGTTGCAGGTGGGCGACGTATTGTTTTTCCGCTTCGGACGGTTCCTTATTTCCGTTTTTTTTTTGTTTCAGCATCAGCAACGGGGAGGTTGATGCACAGGGCGTTTGTGAAAAACAGGATGGCGAGTAAGCGGCATGTACGTGTATGCATGATTGGCTCCTATTGGGTATTGAATCGATGTCCATGTCAGCTTGTCAGCTTGCTGGATGGATCTTGCTCCAACTTTTTGTTCAAGGTTTGGGTCAGGCTGCGGGCCATGGTAACGAAGTCGGACGGCATCATGATCAGCGTAGTGGTATTGTGTTCTACGCCGATTTCGGCTAGCATCTGCATACGGCGCAGTTCCAGGGCGGCCGGATTCTCGGCAATTTGTCCCGCAGCCTCGCTCAGTTTCAGCGATGCTTCCTGTTCTGCTTCGGCCTTGATCAGCCGCGCCCGTTTTTCGCGCACTGCTTCGGCTTCCTTGGCCATGGCACGTTGCATGGTCTGGGGGATTTCGACGTCCTTCATCTCGACCAATTCGACCTTCAAGCCCCATGGGTCGGTTATTTGGTCCACGATTTCGCGTACGGCCTTGTTGATCTTGTCGCGATCCTTCAGCACTTCGTCCAGGATATGCTGGCCAATAACGTTGCGCAGGGTGGTGAGTGAAGCCTGGTAGGTGGCTGCCTCGTAGTCTCTGACCGTTATCACGGCTTTACCCGGATCCGAGACCCGATAGAACAGCACGGCGTTGACCTTGATGGTCACGCTGTCGCGCGTCACGGTTTCCTGGGAAGCGATGTCGACCGTGACAGTGCGGATATCGATGCGGATTTTGTGATCGATAAAGGGCACCACCCAGTAAAGCCCTGGGCCGCGTACGGAACAGAAACGACCCAGACGAAAAATCACACCGCGTTGATACTCCATATCCATCCGCAACCCGGCAATAACAATGAACAAGACAAAAACCACTCCAAAAGTCTGAAGCATGAACAGTGTCATGTCTTTATCTCCTTTCTTCGATCATGTCTACAGCAATAAGATACGCTGTTCCACGGGCAGGTCAATGGTGTTGTGTTTTTTTTTTCAGACAGGATACGGCATCTCTTAGCCCGTGGCTTTTTCCGATGAAAAAGTTGGATAACGCAATCGATTGTGTTTATCTTATAGTATATTGTAAATTTAAGTAGATAATTAGGCGATAACGTTTGCGATGAGCTGTTCGATGGATACTATTGCGCGGGAGGTTGGCGTGGCGGTCAGTACGGTTTCGCGTGCGCTGGCCGGGAAAGGCGGGGTTTCGCGGAGCATGCGCGAGAAGATTACGTCGGTGGCCAGGCGTCTGGGGTATACGCCGGACTTGAATGCCCGCTTTTTGCGTACCGGTCAGGGCATGGGCCTGGCGATTGTGACGCGCTTCCGCAATCCGGAAATTGTACGCCAGCGCAATCAGGTCTTGTTTGCTCTGGGCAAGCAGGCGTTTGGCCTGGTCCGGGTGATCACGCTCAATGACCAGGATCAGATCGACGAAGCCTTGAGCACGGTCCTGGCCGCACGCAGCCG
>CAZOLK010000409.1:0-4181 GCA_964580325.1 uncultured Verrucomicrobiota bacterium
GCCCTGCTCGAACAGCCTGCGCACCCGCTACATCCGTGCGATTCAGATCCACTTCTCAGGCTTCGCGCCAATGAGCGTCCCACGAATAAGATAGCGATGCCAACAATCACAATGGCGATGGTTGTTTCCCACATTCTGTGCTCCTTTAGTCTTGTCAGATGCGCCTGCGGCGCGTCACCTGGTAATTGGTCATTGCCATGACTATTGCCCCATAAACAAACTCCCAACTTGATAGACGATCAGCGTCAATACGTATGCCATGAGCGTTAGTCCACCGAGCTGGAACAGCGCCCATTTCCACGAATTGCTTTCGCGCTTTGTCACCGCGATGGTGGCCATGCAGGGGGCCGAGATCAGCATGAACAGCATGATGCAGAAGCCGGTCAGCGGACTGTAGTTGGCTTTGAGTTGGTCGCGGAGTGGTTCGGATTCCTCGTCGGCCTCGCCGACGGAATAGACGATGCCCAATTGCGCGACGAAGACCTCCTTGGCGGCAAAGGCCCCGATCATGGCGGTGCCGATGCGCCAGTCGAACCCGAGCGGTTTGATAACCGGCTCCATCGCATGGCCGATGCGGCCAGCAATGGTGTTGGAGAGCTCAACCGATTGCTGCTCTTCTACAGAAAGGGTGTCGTCCACGGTCTCTGTTTTTGGATAGCTGGTCAGTGCCCAGAGGATGATGGAGATGCCCAGGATGACCGTGCCTGCCTTCTTGAGGTAGAGTCCGCCTCGCTCCCACATGTGGATCAACACGCCTTTGAGCGTCGGCATCCGGTAGGGCGGTAGCTCCATGACGAAGGGAACGGTCTCGCCTTTGAACAGGGTCGAACGGAGGATCTTGGCGCAGACAATCGCCAGCACCATGCCGATGATGTAGATTAACCATAGCATCGGCGCATGCCATTGGGCCGGGAAGAACGCCGGGATGATCAGGGCGTAAATCGGCAGGCGCGCCCCGCAACTGACCAGCGGCAGCACCAGCATTGTCGTCAGCCGATCGCGTCGGCTCTCGAGCGTGCGCGTAGCCATGATAGCAGGAATGGAGCACCCGAAGCCGGTCAGCATGGGGATGAAACTCTTGCCGTGCAGGCCGATCTTGTGCATCAGCCGATCCATCATGAAGGCAGCGCGGGCCATGTAGCCGGAATCCTCAAGGATGGCAATCGCCAGGAAAAGCAGCAGGATGTTAGGCATGAAAATGACCACTCCGCCGACACCCGCGATAATCCCATCGACCAGCAGCGAGAGTAGAGGACTATCTGCCGAGCCTGGCCAATGATGGGTGATCGCCCCCCCCAACCACCCGAACAGACCGTCTATCCAGTCCATCGGCGGGCCACCAACAGTAAACGTCAGCCAGAAAACCAGATACATCAACCCCAGGAAAATCGGCAGGCCCCAGACGCGGTGAATCACGATATCGTCAATGCGATCCGAATGCGTATGCCTCGCTTCCACCGTGGAACGAACAGCCTCCTGGCAGGCTCCTGAGATAAAGCCATAGCGCCGGTCGGCGATGATCATTTCGGCCGAATCGCCGAGCACCTTCTCGATCCGCGCCTGCTCCGCCTCCACCTCCTTGTGGATCTCCGGCGACTGAATGCGCTTTGCCACTTCGGTGTCGTTCTCGAGTAATTTGACGACGGTCCAGCGCGCCTCGATGTCGTCGGCGAATGTCACCTGCCCCTCCAGGCAGCGGCGAATAACTTCGATAGCCTTCTCGATATCATTGCCGTAGTGAAGCTCCGGCGACTTCGACCGCGTCCGCGACTCTGCCACACGGACGGCGGCGTCCAGAAACTCCTCAATGCCCTGGCTCTTGTTCCCAATCGTCGGCACGATGGGCGCGCCGAGCAGCGAGGACAACATCTCCAGATCGAACTCCAGTCCCCGCGTCCGCGCCACGTCGCTCATATTGAACGCGAACACCACCGGGACGCCCAGTTCGAGAAGCTGAACGCCGAGGTAAAGGTTCCGGGCCAGGTTTGAGGCATCGATCACATCGACAACCACATCCGGTTTTTCGTCGATGATAAAGTTCCGGGCCACGACCTCTTCGATCGAGTAGGCGGTCAGGCTGTACGTGCCCGGCAGATCGACGACGTTAATGTCGATGTCGCCGTGTCGACACATGCCTTCCTTTTTCTCGACCGTCACGCCGGGGTAGTTCCCCACGTGCTGACGCGAGCCCGTTATACTGTTGAAGAGCGTGGTCTTCCCCGAGTTCGGGTTTCCCGCCAAGGCGATCTTTATCTTCTTCATCGATTCTCCCCTACATTGGTCACGGCACTGGTCACCGATCGAGGCACGGAGGCAGTGCTAACGAAGTTAGCAGCGACAAACTTTAATCTCAAAAAAAGGGAATACGGCGTCATCACGTGCGCTCCTTGTCGTCCTCGACCGACATCTTGTCCGCCATGCCTCGCCCAAGCATCACACGGCTGCCGCCGACGCCCAATACGACCGGGCCGTTCCTGTCGTTGCGATGGACGCGCACATTCACCCCCGGAATCAGCCCCATGGCCGTCAGGCGAGAGACGAGACCGCAACCCGCTTTCACGTGACGCAATACGACGGACCGTCCCGCAGGGACGATGCTCAGCGGCATCCACAACGCCGGGTTTGTCGCCATGGCGGAACCCCTCACGACTCGATCTCCGTTATCTGGATATCCGCCGCCTCTTCCTTGCGCAGCGTAAGATGGTAGCCCATCACCTTTACGTCGATGGGGTCGCCCATGGGGGCTACGCGCACGACCTCGACCAGGCTCCCAGACGTCACGCCCATGTCTCGAATGCGGCGTTTGACCGCTCCAGCGCCGGCCATCTTCGTGATGCGGCCTTTCCGGCCTGGCTTCAGTTCGCTCAGCGGTATGCTCATCAACGCAGGTTCTCCTTTCTTTTCTTGTTTCTTTACCTCTTCCAAACATTGCTCAATACACTGCTCGCAGTTCCCGGGTTCATCTACAGCTTGCTCGCATCGGTATCCAAATCCGTGGATCCACTTCGCCCCGGCGCGCGGACAGGTCTTCACGAAGTCCGCGAATTCGAGGAACCGATCCACGATGTGCTTCGAAATCCCATGCTCCATATGGCAAGCCGCATCGTCCGCTTCGGCTTCGTCGATCGACAGCACATGCACCATGAAATCCCGAAGCACCACATGCCGCATCCGCACACGCTCGGCTATGTCGCCCCCCTCACGCGTCAACGTCACAAACCCGTAAGGCTCGTAGTTCACCAAACCGCGGTCTTTCAGGGCATGGAGAGCCCCCGTCACCGACGCCCGCTTCACGTTCAGGCGATCCGCAATATCCTTCGAACGCGCAACCGTATGCTCCCGGATCAGGAGGAAGATCGTCTCCAGGTAGTTCTCCATATTCGGACTCAACGCCTGCGCCATCACTGTCATATCGCAACCTTTCTTGCTGTTTGTTGAGACTAACATACGCCGCCGCGCCATACTCGTCAACCGTTTTTTTGAACTTTTTCGCCTTTTCCGGCGATTGCATGGATGGTCGCCGAGAACATTGGCTTCAACTCGATTATTAGCAATGTGTTGCGACTCATGATCAGAGTGTTTTATTCAGGTTCAGGATCGCACATCCTGAAGCGATCAGGCTTGGAAGTGTCAACATGGCGCAGAATAAGGCGGTGTGCCGGTATGTTTCGCCTTTTTTCTGAGTTGCAGCGGGCCGAACCCTGCCACTCATTTTCGTCATTACTAGTGTAGTGTCCCGTAAATATTAACTATACAAATAAGATTGACGAAGGTTTGGCTGTGTGGCATGTCATGGCCCATGAGAAAAACGAGTTGTCCTTTGGAATTGGAGCGCCCGTGTGTCGAGCGCATGAAAGAAGCAACGGCGATATGTATAGCCAATTACGGGACACTACGTTCGCTGAAATGGACGTTGAACCCGCTGTGTTGCCAACTCAAAAGCATTTTTGTCTTTTCAGTCCTAAGGGCGTGCGCAAAAATAACTTCACCATTTGAGTGTCAATTCATCCCATCCAGCGGCGTTGCGCATTCTCGAAATATTTCAATATTCCAGCGAATTCGCGCCTTGCTGGACTGAGCGCCTTGGCGCCACAAATGGCCAACTTATTTTTGCGCACACCCTAAGAAGCCCTTTATCCATAAGGAATTGGATGACGTTGCCACGAAATAACTCTTCCAAT
>CAZOLK010000410.1:0-4118 GCA_964580325.1 uncultured Verrucomicrobiota bacterium
GGCTCAGCCGCGCCGGGTTCTGGGCTATGCCCTGACTGATGGTTACGGGCCACTCCTCCAGCGGTATGGCATCCGCCGCGCCGATCGTCGTCGCGGGTTCAAAGCAAAATGCATCGCCGGCGCACACGTCGCGCCAGGCAAGGCGGGTTACCTGGGTGTAGGCGGGATGCGTGCCCGGAAAACCTTCCAGCGCCGTGGTCATCTCTGTTGGCGTGCATCCATCGCGCAACCGAGCAAAGAGAGTTGCGGATGGTGAGTGGCAAGTGTCGGATGTCAGGCAGCAATCCGAAATCAGGTCTGACATGTCCGACCCCTCTTTACTTGAACTTTGGCTATTCCGTGTCGGATATCGGCTATTGTTATGATCTCTGCTCCATGTTTCCCTGATCCAGACATAGATCGAAAACCGTTCCTGTGCGCCGTCGAAAAGGCGGTTCTTGCCGAAATCGATGAATTGCTCCAGCCGGCCCAGCGCTTTCATGTGCGCGCGCAGCCTGGTCGCCGAGGCGCAGACCGGCCAGTAGGAGGGACAGATAAAGCTGTGTCGCCCGCCCGGTCGCAGAAGATCCATGGCGCGGTGGGCGAAATAGTACCAGTAATTCATCTTGCCGCACGAGTAGGCCTGGCCCAGCGGCGTGGCCTGGACAGCCTGAAAAAGCTCGTGGTTGTCGCGCTCCTGCAGGTACGGCGGATTGCCGATCACGCAGTCGAAGCCTCTGTCAAGCTCGGCGGTCAAGGCGTCGCCCTGGGCAAGGTTGGTCAACGCGTCGGGGATGACGTCGCTGTACAGGGCCAAGCAGCCTCGCGCTAGGTCGGTGCAGACCGGATCCAGGTCCAGCCCGTAAAGGCAGTGCTCGGTCACCAGCCGGCGCGCGTCATCCAGGGCAGTTTGCGCTGCCCGGGCATAAGCCTGGGCCAGTTTTTCGGCGGCAACGCAAAGAAATAGCCCGGAACCCATGGCCGGATCAAGCACGCGCAAGGCCAGGATCTGCTCTGGCATCAGCTCACGACCCAGCAGCGGCGTCAGGGCATGGCCCACGATATGGCGGATGACAAAGTCTGGCGTGTAAAACGATCCTGACGTGCGCCTTCGCGAAAAAGCACCGCCGCGTTTCAAGGCCACGCGGTCGTGTCCTTCCTGTACTGGTTCCAAACCGAGCGCCAGTTCATAGCATCCGCTCAGCCGGCAGATTCGAGCCCAGCGCTTGGGCACAGGTAGGTCAGCTCGAGTCTCGCGCAACAGATCGCGGAAATGCCGCATCAGCGCATGCGTGTAGCGCTCCTGCACATCCATTGTCGCCGGCAACTCGTTGACCAGCGTTTCCAAGCTGGCGCACAGAGCTTTGCGCGCCTGTGCATTCAATATTGTAGGGTCAGCAACCATGGCAACACGAGTATAGGTATGTACACGGCCATAGTATAGCCTTTTAGCGCTGTCGATTTATTCAAAAAATAATCGTAATCCGTTATCGTCGCCCGCGATTGTCAATGTGCTATTTGATTGAATTGTACATGCTTTTATCGAAAATATTCTCATTATTATGTTTTATTCCGTTAAATATCTGCTAGAGTGATGGCGTGATTTTTGTGAATAATGTCATCTGAAAGGAATATGGACATGGAACAGAACCTGAAGGAATCTTTTGAGCAGCCTGGCAGCGCTTATCGCGGTAAGCCTTTCTGGGCCTGGAACGGTGAGATCGAGGCCGACGAGGCCTGCCGCCAGTTGCGTGTTTTCAAGCAAATGGGGCTGGGTGGCGGGTTCATGCATTCGCGGGTCGGGCTGAATACGCCCTACCTGCGGCAGCAATGGTTTGACGTGGTCAAGGCCTGTGTCGAAGAGGGGCGGCGCGAGGGGCTCGAGTGCTGGCTCTACGACGAGGATCGCTGGCCTTCGGGCGCGGCCGGCGGGTTGGTGACCAAAGATCCGGCATTGCGCAAGCGCGGGTTGCAGGAGCAGATTCTCGAGTCAGCCGCGGTTGAGGTGCAGGGCGATGAGGTCGCTTTGTTCCTGGCGGTCCTGGAAGGTGAAGGCGAGACGTGCCGCATGCGCGGCTACCGCCGGGTCGACGCAGACGAACTCAAGCAGGCCGGTGCTGGTGAGCAGGCTCTGGTGTACCGAGTCAAGGTCGACGACGACAATGCCTGGTACAATAACCAGGCCTACCTGGATACACTTTCAGCCGCGGCCGTGGACCGCTTTATCGAGGTTACCCACGCCACTTACGCACGCGAGTGCGGCGACGACTTTGGCGGCATTGTGCCGGGCATCTTCACTGACGAACCCAATTTTCGCAACTGGATCGGCAACGATGCCGGTTGCATGCCCTGGACCGGTTGCCTGGCCGAGAGCTTCCGCCAACGCCACGGTTATGATCTGCTCGATCGCCTGCCCGAGGTCCTGCATCCCATGGTCGACTGCGAGTTCTCGCGCGTGCGCCACAATTATTGGGACACGGTTTCTACTCTGTTCACCGAGCATTTCGCCGGCCGGATCTACGATTGGTGCGAGCGCAACAAGATGTTCTCGACCGGCCATGTATTGGCCGAGAACAGCCTGGTCGGTCAGATCCTGTGCGTCGGCAACGCCATGCGCTTTTACGAATATATGCAGGCGCCGGGCATCGATATCCTGTGCGCCCAGATCCTGACCCGCGAAGGTGGCGCCGGCCCTGAACTGAGCACGGCCAAACAGTGCCAGTCCGTGCTGGATCAGTTCGGCCGCACCTGGATGCTGAGCGAACTGTACGGCTGTACCGGCTGGCACTTCACGTTTGCCGAGCACAAGGCCGTGGGCGATTGGCAGGCTGCACTGGGCGTGAACCTGCGCTGCCAGCACCTTTCCTGGTACACCATGGAAGGCCAGGCCAAGCGCGATTACCCGGCCTCGATCTCGTTTCAGTCCGCCTGGTGGCGCGAGTACAGCGTGGTGGAAGATTACTTTGCGAGGGTCAACCTGATGCTGACCCAGGGCGAACGCGTGCGCGACGTGGCCGTGATCCATCCCATCGAAAGCGGCTGGGGCGTATGTCACGGCAGCGATATCGCATCGCTGAAAAAACTGGATGCCCAGTACCAGGACCTGTTGCGCATGTTGATGGAAGTACATGTCGACTTTGACCTGGTGGACGAGGATATCCTGGCCCGCCACGGTGCGGTGGACTGCGGTCTGTTCCGCTGCGCGAAAGGCGCCTACAAAGCCGTGATTCTGCCGCCGGGATTGACCTTGCGCAAAAGCACGTTGGACCTGGTCAAGGCGTTTGCCGGCCAGGGCGGCGTTGCGATTTTCCTGGAACCTGTCCCGGTTCGTCTGGATGGTGAGATGTGCAATGCCGTGGCTGCCTGCGCGGACCAGGCGCTGCGCGCACCGCTGGAAGCAGAAGCCCTAACCCGAGTTCTGAACGCCTGCCCCGGCATCCGGCGCGTGGCCGTACGCCGGGCTGGCGGCGAAGAGTATCCCTATGCCTATTACATGATGCGCCGTGACGAAGCGACTGGCCGCACCATCGTGTTCCTCTGCCATACGCTGCAGGATGCGGATTCCGGTGCGCTCGAAGTGCACCTTCCGGCCATGGGTCAGGTTCAGGAATGGGATCCGGTCACGGGCAAGATCTATGAAGCGGACGCACGCCGGCAGGACAGCGGTATGGTTGTGCCTTGCGTGCTGCCGGGCTATGGCAGCAAGCTGTGGGTGGTCAGCGAGCAGGCCGAAACCGGCCTGGAGAAGCGCGCCCATAGGTCTGAAATAAAGCGTCTGTCCCTTGACGTAGGGCCTTGGCAGATCGTACGCGACGAACCCAATGCCTTTCCGCTTGATCGTCCGGCATACGCGCTGGACGGCGGCACCTGGCTGGAGCCGCTGGAGATTCTCAAGGTCGACTTCCACGTGCGCGACACCATGGGGCTGGACCATCGCGGCGGCCGCATGGTCCAGCCCTGGGCCCGCGAAAAAGAAGCTGAGGGAAAGACCATGTCCGTGGCATTGAAATACACGTTCAAGGTCGAGCAGCGCCCGGCCGGCCCCTGCCACCTGGTGCTCGAGCGACCGGAACGCTTCCGCGTCATGCTCAACGGCTGGCCCCTGATGCACGATGAGGACGAAGGCTGGTGGATCGACA
>CAZOLK010000411.1:0-4112 GCA_964580325.1 uncultured Verrucomicrobiota bacterium
TATGCCGCGGGCATACGCCGCGGCTGGTTGACCACGGCTTCGCTGTAATAATAATCGCCGGTCTGGACCGAGTAGCTGCTGCTGTCCGGTGGTGATGGGTCCGTGTGCGGGCCGGCAAAGTAGAAGTGCCGGTCGATCACGTCGGTGACCGCATAGGTGTAGCGTTCGATATCCTGCAATACGCGCTTGTCCGCGGTGTGCCAGTTGCAGGCCTCGATCAGGGCCTGGCATCCGAGCGTGTTGTGGATATGATCGCGCATTTCAGCGTAAAAATCGCGCTGGAATTCGGCCAGAAACCGGATCTGGTCGGCGATGCGCCTGTTGTTCCGCTCGTTGAGATCGTAATCCACGGTCATGTACCAGGCGTCGGCCACGGTCATGCGACCGATGCCCTGGTTGTCGCGGCTGGAGATGTTGCCGTCAAACGGCTGGCCGCCCCAGGCGGTGATGGCCGCGGCAATGGAACCGTAGCGGTCGACCAGGTACTGACCGAAATGGTCGTCGATTTTCTGCTGCTGTTCAGTCGGCCAGCCGCTGGGTGCAAAGGTCCAGAAGAAGAAGCTGTCCTCGTTCTGGATTTCGATCAGGGCTACGGCCGGGTCCTGGGCCAGGCTGATTCCGGTGTAGGGGTTGACCGGTGTCAGAATGCGGGTCAGCCATTCCTTATAGGCGGCGCGCAGGTCTTCGTCCACCATGTGCACGGCAAACGGCTGGGCCGTATCCGAGGTATAGCCGTCAATGCCCCAGTTTGCGCGCACGTTTAGCGCCAGGATGAAGAACCAACTGATCTTGACGTAGATCCCTTCCTGCTTCATGCCGGCCACGACGCGGTGAAGTCGATCCAGTTTGGCCTGGTCAATGGCATTGATCTCGGTTGGATCCATGGCCGGAATGGTGGTGTGGAAACGGACCAGGTTCACGCCGCGCTTGGCCAGGAAGCGGGCGTGGGCATTAACGGTTTCCACGTCCGGACCGCTGACGTTGCTGCCCACACCCCAGAAACGTGTTGGTTGGCCATTGCCCAGCAGAAACTTACCGTTGGTATGCGTCACGTAACCGGATTGGCCGGCCACGTCCTCGTTGAGGTTGCTCAAGTCGATTACGGCGTTGGTTGTGTGCGGATCAGGATCAGGTTCGAAATTCCATTTGCCGGGTTCGGCCAGGTTATACTTCTGGTCCGGCCGCAGCTTACCGCGCGGCACGAAACTCTCGCGCGCGATCATGAATGCATCGATAGCCACCTTGTCCAGGTACCCGTTTTCCGGCGCTGACGGCCAGTCCGCGGCTTTCACCTCGACCCTAAACACGTGGGAACCGGCAGTCAGGTTGGTGCTGCCGACCTGGATCCAGTTCATGGGAAAGTATTGCTTATACTGCTCTGAATCCATGCGCTGCAAATCCGCGCCAGCCCTGAGCCAGGTGCCGTTGCCGTCGAAACGGCAGACAAACACGCCGTAATTGTAATCACGACGGGCATAAACCTTGTAGTTGCCGTCAGCGGGAATGACCAGGTCATATTCAGCCCAATAGGCTGTGTCCGGGTTGATGGAGGAAAGCAGGCCATTGTTGGCCAGCGCGTCGCGTTCCTGTTGATTGGACGGATGCAGCCAGGTCGAAGAGGGGAAATTGTCACGGGAAGTTTGCTCTGCCTCCACCCAGAAATAATCCTGGGCCGGCGCTTTCACGATCCAGGTCGCGAGCAGCGTGAGAACGGTTAAAAGCTGACTACACCGAGTCATCGCAGGCTCCTTTCGAAGAAACAAAAATGTTGGGCATAACAAATTAGAAAATAGCTCAAAAAAACATTTTGTCAAGCGTGAATGCTATTTGTGAATGACTTCTTCTCGGCAAGCTTTTCTAACTTAATGCATTAAATAGTAGTATATTTAAATCAAAATAAAATTATATTGACTATTCATAGGTTTCGATATATACCTTATAGTATTATGAGCATGAAGATGGTCGATGTGTTAGCTTATGTGGCCAAGCAGCCTGAGCCGGTTTCGCGCGAGGTGATCGCCTCGCGTTTTACCGGGTGTAATGGTTGGTTGACCCGCGTGTTGGCCACACTGGTCGAGCATCGTTATTTGCGTCGACCGTCTCACGGCATGTATGCGGTCGGCGAACAATTCAAGGCACCTGCTTGCGCGTCAGATCTGGCTGGTAAGCGGGTGTTGCTGTTTTCGCGTTGGCGCGGCGTATTGCATCACGGCCTGATGGACGGTGTGCGCCAGGAGCTTGACCAACAGGACGTCGCACTGCATTCCATGGCTTTTGAATCAGAGCAACCGCTGGAGGACCTGTTTGCGCAAATCGATGAAATCAAATGCCACGGATTGGTCTTTTTCGAGCCGCGACCATTGACCGACTCTTTTGTACATGAACTGAATGAATGCAAACTGCCCGTAGTGCAAATCGGCTATATAAACCCCATTTACTGGGATGTTGTGGATTGGAGCCGTTCGTTTGCCTATAGAGACCTGGCCAAAGCCCTTGTCAAGGCCGGCTGCAGCATCCTGTTCTACCTGGAACCGCCAGTGGCCTTGAAGCATAAGCACGCTTTTGCCCTGCAGCGTGCGTCCTGTACAGCCGTGGCCGACGAGGCCGGTGTACCTTGCCGAAAGATTCCTGTTGGCGACCAGGATCTGGCCCTGCCGACAGAAGCAAGCGTACTGGCCCAGGCATTGAGCGCGCTGCCGGAGAAAGCCATGCCTGGCATTGTCTGCGGTCTGCCCAACCAGGCTGTACCGCTGCTGCTCTGGCTCGAATCGCGGGGCATACGTAGTGGTTGCGATGTACACGTGGCTGCCGTGGTCAACGATTTTGATCCATATATTGAATACTGTGCATCCAAGTTCGTCAGGACCCTGATCAAGAGTGATCGCGCCATCGGCGCCGCTGCCGCGGAGCAAGTGCTGTTGCGCATGCGCGGCACATGCTCCGCGCCCAGCTTGAGGCTGATCCCCTGTTCCTGGGAACTATCCCGCGGCGCAGTCGGCATGCTTGCACTCGAAATGACCGTTTTATAGACCGGAATAGATAACTGAGGGAGTATACAGATGTTTACACGACGAAATTTCATGGGTACATTACCCCTACTGGCCGGCATGTCCGGCGCAATGGCAACAAATGCCGCGGATAAACCCGAAACAACGGCTGCCCCGGATCAGCCGGGCCAGCCTTCGGCCGAATGGGCACGCCATGCTGCCTTGCCGCCAGAGCAGCACCGCGAGATCCGTCAACAGGTCAAAAAGCGTCGCGCACTGGACCCGCGCCCCAATATTCTCCTGCTTTTCACGGATCAACAGACATTCAATGCCATGCGCTGTGCCGGCAACCCGTATCTGCGCACACCCAATATGAATTTTTTGGCCAGGCGCGGCGTGCGTTTCGAGCGCTGCTACTGTCCCTCGCCCGTGTGCAGCCCATCGCGCGCTTCCATGCTGAGCGGGCGCTTGCCTCATGAAACCGGCGTGCGCTACAATAACCTGGCGCCCCATGCGCAACTGCCGTTGCTCGGGCATGTGCTGCGCGATGCCGGCTATGACACGACCTGGTCAGGTAAATGGCACTTACCCAGTTCGTATCCAAAGGAGAACGAGATCCAGGGATTCCACTGCCTGACAAAGCCCGAAGATCTGCAAGGCGGCTTCCTGGGCGCGGCCACGGACATGCATTTTGCCCAATGCGCCGGTCGTTACCTGCGCTGGCACGCCGGCCTGTCAGCAAAGCCCTGGTTCCTGGGTGTGTCGCTGCACAATCCCCACGACATTTGCCATTACTTCGTTCCCAAGTCATCCCATCTGTCCGTGCGCGAGTTGGAGCCGGACCGTGAAGACGCGGCTGCGCTGCCGCCGCTGCCGCCCAATTTCGCCAAAGCTGAAAACGAGCCGGAAATGCTGCAACGCCGCCGCAGCGAGGGTGAAATGGGCAAAATGCCGTACCTGTCCGATACCCATTGGCGCTGCTATTTACAGTCCTATTACCACCTGACCCAGGAAGTCGACCGTTGCCTGGCGCCGATTCTCGACGGCTTGGATGCAGGCGGCTGGCTGGACAATACGCTGCTCGTCTTTACCAGCGATCATGGCGAAGGCGTGGCCTGCCACCAG
>CAZOLK010000412.1:0-4097 GCA_964580325.1 uncultured Verrucomicrobiota bacterium
GCAATTCGGCCCGCGTCCTTGGTGGCCTGCCGCTGGCTGTCGTTGAAGTAGGCGGGCACCGTGATCACAGCCTGGGCGATTTTCTCGCCCAGATAAGCTTCCGCATCGGCTTTGAGCTTCTGCAGGATCATGGCCGATATCTCGGGCGGTGAGTAGACGCGATCACTGATCTTGACGTGCGCGTCACCGTTCTTGGCTTTGACGACTTCATAGGGCACCAGCGAGGCTTCATGCGCGACTTCATCGAAGCGACGTCCCATGAAACGCTTGATGGAAAAGACCGTGTTTTGCGGGTTGGTGACGGATTGGCGCTTGGCCACCTGTCCTACCAGCCGCTCCCCGTTTTTCGAAAAAGCCACGATAGAAGGCGTTGTTCGACCGCCCTCGGCATTGGGGATCACTACGGGATCGCCGCCTTCAATGATCGCCATGCACGAGTTGGTCGTACCTAAATCGATTCCTAGTACTTTTGACATGATTACCTCACAATCGTTAATAACTGTTGGCAAAACAAAAAGCAGGCTCCGTGCCAACTGTAAAAAATTAAACGTCAAAAAAATAAAAGCCTTTTTTTACAGGCCTGCAAGCGTTGTAAAAAAATCAAAGCGCATAGGCTCTGGTATGTTGTCGGGGCGCAAGTGACACACTCGACTGTGCCAGATGGCACTGGTGTGACACTTTTGACACAGCTCTGTTGGTGTGATTTGCTCCATAAAGGGAGTGACAAACCACGGAAGTTCCGTTGAGGAGTGGTCAGTCTTTGGTCGCGGCTCCGCCGCGCCGTGTCAGTCAGTGTTACCCTCGCCGCCGCCAAACAAATCACGCACCGCTTCCAGCAGGGCCGTACCATAACCGGTGTAGGCATAGCCTTGGGTCAGGACGCCGCCCTGCCGGTCCTGCCGCGTCGGGGCGCTGAGCACTGTGGGTTCGATCTGGGTATCTTCGTGCCATTCGTTAAAAGAGGTGATGCAGACCATGTTCAACCGGCTGTCGAGGAACATACCCGCCATGGTTGCTCCCTGGCGGAACGTGTCGGTCGGGTCGGCCCCGTCGCTGGCGCTCGGGGGAATGGTATAATGGTCGGCGCTCAACCGGACGCCCCGGTCGTTGAAGCCGGGCATGACATTGGGAATCAACGCCGTGCCGTGTCGGTCGCAGGCGGCGCGATAGGTTGCATAGGTTGCGGCCACATCGTCCCAGAACCGCGTGGTCTCCGGGTAGTCGGCGTAAGCGGTTGGCCCGTGCATATTATAAGCGGTCACCGCGTCCAGCAAAGCGATGCGCTGTTCATTGGGTTGGTCCCAATAAACCTCGTCGCCCACCAGAAACACGTCATGCCCCAGATCCATCAAAGCGAGCCGCGCCAGTAGAAAGGCCAGCGCATAATTGCCGCGGTAAGCGCGGGTCAGATACAGGTAGACCACTGGCCGCCCATCTATGCGCAGGTAGTTGGGGTGGTTGAAATAGGCGTTGGCCATGGCCATCAGGTGGTCGCGGAACAGCGTAATCTGCTCCTGATCGAACTGAATCCCGTTTTCATCCATGCCGAGCAGGTTGGCGGATTCGTAAAAAATGGCAAAACGCAGCGTATGTCCGTTTAAGTTCGGCACGATGGCGCTGCGCAAGGTAACGTCCTCCCAACTGTCCGGCCCCCACCAACTGCAAATCCAACTGTCGATGCCATAGGTTTCCGACCAGGCGATATGTTGTGCCACGGTTTGCGGGTCGCGACAGGAATAGGCGCCGAGCAGCGGAGGTTGGGCCGGATTCAGCGCCTGGCGCAGCGTGCCTTGCGACCACTGGCCGCTCTTGCCGTACCAGGGGTAATAATAGACGCTGACATGCCGGTCGGGCGTTGCCGAGGGATCGTTGTTCAGCAGCAGCAACGCAATCGCGGCCACGGTATTGCGCGTTTCCTTGGTAGAGCCCGTGCCCGTCAACAGGAACCAGCCAACCAGTGCTATATGGATCGACCCACGTATCATACTCAACATCGAAATGCGCACTTTGGGATAAGCCAGGTTTACGCCTTGCTTTTTTCTTATATGTTGTTATAATATTAGAGTTCATGAGTCAACATCATATAATGAAGAGCGTGCAGGATGACATCTGATACAGGAGCAGTGTGATGACGATTGGCAAAAAGTTATGGAGCAGTTTTATCGGGTTGGCCGTGCTGGTGGCGGTCACGGGCGTTACGGGCATTGTTACATTGGGCCGCTTGGCCTATACCAACCAGGATTTGCTGATGAACAAAATGCCCTTTGTCGATTTTTCTATGGAAGCCATGATCAGGGCGGAACAGGCCATTTCCGAGAGCCTGGTTTTTATGCTGAGCAGTGACAAGATCGTGGAGCGGGAAGCGAGGATCCAGGAATGGATCGAAGACCTGGACATGTACATCGAAGCCATGATCCACGGCACGTCTTCGGAAACCTTTCGCGAAAGCCCTTCGGGCAAGATGTACATCAAAGACAAAATAGACACGACCTGCCCTAAGGCGCCGGAAGCTATGCAAAACGTGTTGAAGCGGATCCACGATGAAGTGACAACGTTTTCCGCCGCGATTACGCAGTTGAATGACTTTCACAAAAAAGAACTCAAGGCCGGCAAAGCGGCCAGCGCCGCTGTCGCGGTACAAGGCAAAGAAAAAGCGTTGAAGGATGGCAGGAAAGCTCGCACTGTCATGAAAGAGGATCTTGAAACGCTGAAAGGGTTGGTGCATGACCAGATGAAAGCTGCCCAGGTTACGGCGAAAAGCATTAGCAATTATTCGTTCGTCGTTTTGGGCGTGCTGATCGCCGCGGCTTTGATCGGCGCTTTCTGGCTGGCTGTCGGCATCACCCGCTCCATTACGCAACCGCTCAACGCGATCTGCACCCAGATGAACGAACTCAGCCATGGGCGCCTCGATCAGGACCTGGGGTCCTTCCGCACAGATGAGATTGGTTCGCTGCAAAAAGCCATGGCTGCCGTGATCGCAACCATCAAGAGTGTGACCCATGACATCGATGTCATGGTCACCAGCTTGATCGAGGGCCGCTTGACCGAGCGCGGCGATGCCGATAAATACAAAGGCCAGTACCAGAACCTGGTGCGCGGGCTCAACAAAGTTGTGGATACGCTGGTCGATCACCTGAACAACTCGCCCATGCCCGCGTTCATTGTCGATCCCCAGTTTACTATCCGCTACATGAACCAAGCTGGTTTGTCCTTGTTGAACCTCAAGCAGGAAGACGTGATCGGTACACGTTGCCATGACCATTTTAAAACGCCGCATTGCCATACCGGTAAATGCGCGACAGGTCGCTCTATGAAAGAGAAGCAGGTGGTCAGCGACAAGACCGAGGCGCATCCACTGGGTAAAAATCTGGAGATTTCCTATACGGGCACTCCGATTATCAGTGATGACGGTAAGGTACTTGGCGCCATGGAATCCTTCATCGACGAAACCCAGCTTAGGGAGAGCGAGCGTGATTCCATGCAGCAGGCTGAAAAGCAGAAGGCCTTGACCACCATGGCCCAGCGCCAGATGGAATTCCAGGTCCATGAAATCGAGAAGTTGACCGACAACTTGGGACGTCTGGCCCATGGCGAGCTGGATCTGCGGATCGAGGTGGAGCAGGGCGATAGGTATACGGCGGACATTCGCGACAGCTTCCTCAAGATCAAGACCCGCTTCGAGGAATTGCTCAGGAATTTGACCAGTTTCGCCACCAGCATCCAGACTGCGGCCGATCAGGTTTCATCCGGCAGCGAGCAGGTCAGTTCCGCGGCGGAGCAGTTGTCCCAGGGCGCTACGGAGCAGGCATCGAGCATCGAGGAAATCTCCAGTTCCATGGAACAGATGAACAGCACGGTCAAGCAGAACGCCGACAACGCTCAACAGACTGCGGCCATTGCCGAAAAGGCGGCTGGCGACGCCGACGAAGGTGGCTCCGCGGTCCAGGAAACGGTTGCCGCCATGAAGAGCATTGCCGAGAAAATCGGCATTATCGAGGAGATCGCGCGCCAGACCAACATGCTGGCGCTCAACGCGGCCATCGAAGCGGCGCGTGCCGGCGAGCATGGCAAGGGCTTTGCCGTGGTGGCCGCCG